>NZ_AYVK01000007.1:0-142658 GCF_000503155.1 Mesorhizobium sp. LSJC285A00 | reverse complement strand
GGCGATGCCGGCGCCGTCCAGCAGATCGCCGCCTCTTTCGGCCTTGAAGTGCGCTCGCAGCGCCAGTCGCGGCTGCTCGGCACCACGCTGGTGCGCTTCGGCATTCCCGACGGCCGCCCGGTCGGCGCCGTGCTGGCGCAGCTGGCCGCCGATGGCCGCACCCTGCGGCGCGAGCCAAACCATATCTATTCGCTGCAGCAGGCGGCCGGCATCGTCAACTATGCCTTCGAGCGCATTCAGCTCGACAACAAGCAAGCCAGTGGCGAAAACGTGCGCATCGCCGTCATCGACACCGGCATAGACGACACCAATCCGGCGCTGACCGGCGTCATTGCCGACCAGTTCGACGCCATGCCCAACGTGCCGGTCGAAAAGCGTGACCACGGTACCTCGGTCGACGGGCTGATCGCCGGCGTCGGCGCGCTCGAAGGCATGGCGCCCGGCGCCAGGATCTATCACGCCCGCGCCTTCGAGGACGGCAGGTCGACCATGGATGTCATCCTGTCGGCGCTCGACTGGGCGGCGGACCAGAATGTCAGCATCATCAATATGAGTTTCGTCGGCCCCAAGAACGATCTGCTCGCCACCGCCTGCCGCAATGCGCGCGGGCTCGGCATCATCCTGGTCGCTGCTGCCGGCAACAACGGGCCGAAAGCGCCCTATGGCTACCCCGCCGCCTATGACGGCGTGATCGCGGTCACCGCCACCGACGCCAAGGACGGGCTGATGCAGCAGGCCAATCGCGGCGCTTATGTCTTCATCTCGGCGCCCGGCGTCGAGATGGTGGCGCCGAGCGGCGCCGGCTCTGACGTCGTCACCGGCACCTCGTTTGCCGCCGCGATCGTGTCCGGCGCTATCGCCAATTTGATCCACGCTTCACCCGAGCGCTCCGCCGACGACATCGAAAAGGCGCTGGCCGCCACCGCCAGGGATCTCGGTCCGAAGGGACGGGACAATGATTTCGGTTATGGGCTGCTGGATACGAAGGCGGCGGCGAACAAGTAAACCGGGCGAAATTCGCGCCACCAATTCAGAGCGCCGGGCCCAGCCGGACAGGGCTGCCATCATGGAAGCGTGACAGCCGGAAGCGGCTGAGGTCGTGCCCCGTCTGGTTTCCCTGGATCAGGTCGGCAACGACACGGCCTATGCCAGGCCCGATACCGAAGCCGTGACCGCTCATTCCCGTCGCGACGAAAAGACCGCCGACGGCCTGCACATGATCCACGATGGGGACGACGTCCGGCATGGCGTCGATCATGCCGCCCCAGCCTGCCTTCAGGCGAACTGTTTCGAGCTGTGGAAAAAGACGTCCGAAATTGCGTTCTATCGAACGCAGACCGGCTCGTTCAGGGGGCGGGTTCAGCACCCGCATTTTTTCGAAAGGACTGACGGAATCCGGCGCCCAATCGCGCGGCGTCGACCACGCATCAGGGTAACCTGACGGGGCGAACGGAAAGTAGCGCGTCCCGAACGGGTTATCCCTGAGGGCGGGAAGGTATTTGGTGGCGTGCCGGAATGCGTCAGGCCCCAAATAAAGCAAATGGCTGCCGCCCGCGGCGAGCGTATATCCGCCATCCTGCCTGCGCCGGAACGCTATGTGTTCGTCGGCCGCCGCACCGGCATAGACCTCAGGCATGGGCTCCGTTGCGGCTGCGGTTACTCTGACGCTGAGCTGGGGGATGGAGATGCCGTGTCTGCGCAAGAACAGAGATGACCAGGCGCCGCCGGCGACCAGCACGCTGGAGGCCTCGACATACCCCGCCTCGGTCCACACGCCCTTGACCTTGCCGCCTGAGAGTTCGAGGGTTCGCGCTGCGCAATTCTCGACGATTTTGACGCCTTTTCGCACGGCGAGCCGGGCAAGTGCGGGCACCGCCAGCCAAGGCTCCGCGCGCATGTCGGAGGGCGTCGTCATCGCGCTCTTGAATTTGCGCGACATGCCTTTGATGAGTGTCGCGGTTTCGTCTGCATCCAGGAGACGGGTGTCGAGCGCATGGATCGCGGCGATCTTCATGAAGGCTTCGAACCCGGCCATGTCCTTGTCGGTGTTCGCCAGGTAGGTCACACCTGTCTGGGTCAGGCCGATGTCCTCGCCGCATTCCTCAGCCAGTTGCCGCCACAGGCGAATAGCCTCGATGACGATGGGCAGCTCGTCGGCGTCGCGTCCCTGCTTTCGAATCCAGCCCCAGTTTCGGGACGACTGTTCGGCCGCAATGCGCCCTTTTTCCAGCAGCGTCACCGGGATGTTCCGCTGTGCCAGGAAAAGCGCCGTCGTCACACCGATGATGCCGCCACCGACAATGACCACCTCCGACGTTTTCGGCGGTGGGCCAGGATGCCGGATTGGATCCGTTTCGGAGAACGGGAATATGGGCAAGTGGCGCACCCTGAGGACTGGTTGATGGCTCTGGCTTACTGGTTGCCACCCACTCGAAGCCAAATCAAGGACAGGTCCAGGCAGACCGTTGTCCCAACGAAGTCAATCTATCTGCGGGCAACATCCACATGGGTGAACTTGCCCAGCGGAGCAATTGGATTAATCCCTAAACCGGCGCGCCGGCGACCGAGCCTCTCACCACCAGGTCGACAGGCCAGACCTCGCCCCGCGCCCCTTCTTCCAAGCCGGAAATGCGCGCTGCCAGGCGTTTGGCGATGCGGGCGCCGGCGAGGCGGATCGACGAGCGCGTCGTCGACAGCGGCACGGAAAAATTCTCCGGCTTCAGCCATGGAAAGACGTCGTCATGGGCAATCAACGACAGGTCGCCGGGAATGGTCAGGCCAAGGTCGCGCACCGCGCGCACGACGCCGAGCGACATGATCAGGCTGGAGCAGGCGATCGCCGTCGGCCGCTCGCTCTGTTCGAGCAGGCGCCTGGCGGCGCGGTAGCCGTTCTCCTCGGTCATGGTGAGTGAACAGACATGGCGCTCGCCGAGCGTCAGGCCGCTCGCGGCCAGCGCCCTGCGCATGCCGCGCTCGCGGTGGATGGCGAAGGTCTCGCGGTCGTCGCCATTGATCAGCGCCAGCCGCCGGTGGCCGAGCTGAACCAGCAGCCGGGCCGCATCGTGGAAGCCGCCCTCATTGTCAATGTCGGTGAAAGGGTAGTCGAAATCGGAACCCTCGCTGCGGCCATGGACGATGAAGGGAATGCCGAGCGTGTTGACCAGCGCCACCCGCCGGTCGGCCGGGCGCGGCGAGGAGATGTAGACGGCGTCGACCTGTCGGTTGGCGACGATGCGGCGATAGGTGGTTTCCTGGTCGTCGGCATCGGCCGGCGACAGCACCAGGTCGAGCTCGTGCGAGCGGGCATAGTCGCCGAGGCCGGAGAGGAATTCGACGAAATGCGGGTCGATGTCGACGGAGGCGCCCGTCGGCAGGACATAACCGATCATGCCCGTCTTGCCGGTCGCCAGCCGGCGCGCGCTCGGGTTGGGCCGGTAGCCGTGGCGCTTGGCGGCATCCACCACACGCCGGCGGGTTTCCTCGTTGACCTCGGGATAGCCGTTGAGCGCACGGCTTACCGTTGTCTGCGACAGGGCCAGCATATGAGAGAGCTGCTTCAGGTTCACCGGGAGGCCTCCAAGCCTCAAAGCGCTTTTAATTTTGAAGCCACGCGGCGCCACAATGGGCGCGGCCAAGCTGGTCGACCATACGCACTGGTCAGGCCAGTTTGAAGCTTAATACGCTGCTGCACCGCCGTAAAACTATGCTGCAGCGCACTTTACCAAGTCTTCCAGCTCGAAATTAAATCGATTAGCCCACCGCCCTCTTGACTTCCAGCCGATTCAATGGCGAGATCAAAAAGACCAAAGCGCTTTGGAAGACTCTTCGAAAGGTTGCGGTTCCTTTCTGAACGAGTCACAGTCCTGCAGCGTCGGCGGGCGGAATGGAGGTTCCGTCCGGGTGTATGTGTCCACACTGGGAGGAATACCGATGAAGAAGATGCTTCTGCTTGGCGCAGCGTTTGCCACGCTCGCCTTGTCCCTGCCGGCGCAAGCCGAACTGAAGTTCAAGCCCGGGGAAGACAAGCGCTTCAACTGGGCCAATTACGAAGAACTGAAGAAGGTCGATCTCAAGGGCGAGACACTGACTATCTTCGGGCCCTGGCGCGGCGAGGACGAAGGCCTCATCCGCACTGTTCTCGAATATTTTCAGGAAGCCACCGGCGCCGAGATCAAATACTCCTCGTCGGAAAATTACGAACAGCAGATCGTCATCGATACCCAGGCCGGCAGCCCGCCCAATATCGCCGTACTGCCGCAGCCGGGCCTGATCCAGGATCTGGCGTCCAAGGGCCTTTTGACGCCGCTGGGCGACGACACCGCCAAATGGATCAAGGACAATTACGGCGCCGGCCAGTCATGGGTCGATCTCGGCACCTTCAAGGACAAGGACGGCAAGCCGGGCTTCTTCGCCTTTCCCTACAAGGCCGACGTGAAATCGCTGGTCTGGTACTCGCCGGACAATTTCGAGGAAGCCGGCTACAAGGTTCCCAAGACCCAGGAAGAGCTCGCCGATCTCGAGAAGAAGATCATCGCCGACGGCGGCACGCCGTGGTGCATCGGCCTCGGCTCAGGCGGCGCTACCGGCTGGCCGGCGACCGACTGGGTCGAAGACATCATGCTGCGCACCCAGGCGCCCGACGTGTATGACAAGTGGGTAAAGAACGAGATCCCGTTCAACGATCCGGCGGTGGTCAACGCCATCGACATTTTCGGCAAGATCGCGACCGACGACAAGATGGTCGACGGCGGGGCCAAGGCGGTTGCCGCGACCGACTTCCGCGACAGCCCGAAGGGCCTCTTCTCGGTGCCGCCGAAATGCTACCTGCACCATCAGGCATCGTTCATCCCGACCTTCTTCCCGGAAGGCACAAAGGTTGGACAGGACGCCGACTTCTTCTACTTCCCGCCCTATGCATCCAAGCCCGAGCTGGGCACGCCTGTGCTCGGCGCCGGCACGCTGGCCATGATCACCAAGGACTCGAAGGGTGCACGCGCGTTCATCGAATTCCTGAAAATGCCGCTGGCACATGAAATCTGGATGGCCCAGGGCGGCTTCGTCACGCCGCTTAAGTCGGTCAACAAGGATGCCTATGCCAGCGACGCGCTGAAGAAGCAGGGCGATATCCTTGCCAATGCCTCGACCTTCCGCTTCGACGGTTCGGACCTGATGCCGGGCAAGATCGGCGCCGGCGCCTTCTGGACCGGCATGATCGATCTGGTCGGCGGCAAGTCGGCGCAGGATGTCGCCACCGACATCCAGAAGAGCTGGGACGCTATCAAGTAGTCAGCTGGCAAGCAGTCAGCTGGCAAGTAACCACTGCCAAGTAATCAGCCGCTTTGGCGGCAAATTCAGGACTTCCTCCACAGACTGGGTCCGGGCCGCTATGGCCCGGATCCGACCGGCGCCTTACGCCGGACCGATTTGCGTTCGTTCGTTTCAGAATAACTTAAATCGGCGCAGAGCCACATCGCCAGGGCTGTTCAAGGCCCGGCCGATCATGCGCAGGGAAGAGGGACCCATGGCTGCTCAGATCTTATCGGCCATTTTTGTCATCATCATCGGCGTCGGCGGCTGCGTCGCCTATTTCTGGGGCGCCAACAAGCTGGTCGACCTGATATTCCCGTCGCGCGGCGTGGCCGGGGCTGCGGCCATCGACAATCTGCGCCGGCAAGGACTGGTCCGTCCGTGGCTGTTCGTCGGCCCGGCGATGATCATCCTCACCGTCTACCTGATCTATCCGGTGGTGGCGACGCTCTGGCTGTCCTTCCTCGACCGCGGCGGCCAGCATTTTGTCGGCTTCGCCAACTATGAATGGGCGTTCGGCGACCGCGAGTTCCGCAACTCGATCCTGAATAACATCATCTGGCTGGCGGTGGTGCCCGCCGCCTGCACCTTTCTAGGGTTGATAATCGCCGTGCTCACGGACAAGATCTGGTGGGGCACAATCGCCAAGAGCCTGATCTTCCTGCCGCTGGCGATCTCCTTCGTCGGCGCCAGCGTGATCTGGAAATTCATCTACGAATATCGCGGCGAGGGCCAGACGCAGATCGGCCTGCTCAACGCCATCATCCAGTATTTCGGCGGCCAGCCGCAGGTCTGGATATCGCTGCCGTTCTGGAACAATTTCTTCCTGATGATCATCCTGATCTGGATCCAGACCGGCTTTGCCATGGTCATCCTGTCTTCGGCGTTGCGCGGCATCCCCGAAGAGACGCTTGAAGCCGCGGTCATCGACGGCGCCAATCCGTTCCAGATCTTCTGGAAGATCATGGTGCCGCAGATCTGGGGCACCATCGCCGTGGTCTGGACGACGATCACCATCCTGGTGCTGAAAGTGTTCGACATCGTGCTGACCATGACCAACGGCCAATGGAACAGCCAGGTGCTGGCCAATCTGATGTTCGATTGGATGTTCCGCGGCGGCGGCGATTTCGGCCGCGGCGCCACCATCGCCATCATCATCATGATCGCGGTCATCCCGATCATGGTCTGGAACATCCGCCAGGCGAACAAAGAGACGGGAGGACATTGAGATGGCCGTCGCGACCGGAAAGTCCTTTGCCAGCCGCTTCGGCGTCCACATCGCCGTGCTTGTCTTCGTCGCCGTCTGGACCGTGCCGACGCTCGGCATCCTGGTCTCGTCGCTGCGCGACAAGGACCAGATCATCGCCTCGGGCTGGTGGAACTCGTTCTCCAGCTCCAGCCAGACTGAAGCCGGCCGCCTGCCGCCGGCCTCGGCGCAGGTCGAGAAGGACGGCAAGTTCGTGCTTGCCGGCAATATCTTCGGCGACGGTGCTGCGCGCAACATCAGCGCCTTCGGCGTCAAGTCGGCGGCACCGACGCAATATCCGGCCGGCACCACTGCCGATCTCGGCGACGGCGTGACCTTGCAGCTCAATGCCGACGGAACGTTCGTCATGAGTTCGCCCAAGGCTTTCGAAGGCGACCGTGGCCAGCGCGTCTATTACGCCTCGTCGGCGCCACCGAAATTCACCACCGACAATTACAAGACCGTGCTGTTTTCGGAGGGCATCGGCCGCTCGTTCATAAACTCGCTGACCGTCACCATCCCGGCGACGGTCATCCCGATCCTGATCGCCGCCTTCGCCGCCTATGCATTGGCGTGGATGCGTTTTCCCGGCCGCGCCTTGCTGATCGCCACAATCATCGGCCTGCTGGTCGTGCCGCTGCAGATGTCCTTGATCCCGCTTTTGAAGATCTACAACGGCGTCGGCATCTTCTTCGGTGTGCCGTCGAAAACCTATCTCGGCATCTGGCTGGCGCATACCGGCTTCGGCCTGCCCTTCGCCATCTATCTCCTGCGCAGCTATATTGCCGGCCTGCCGCGCGAGATCATGGAATCGGCGCGCATAGATGGCGCCAGCGATTTCGAAATCTTCGTCAAGATCGTGCTGCCGCTGTCCTTCCCGGTGCTGGCGTCCTTTGCAATCTTCCAGTTCCTGTGGGTGTGGAACGATTTGTTGGTGGCAATGGTTTTCCTCGGTACCGAAGGGGACCAGATCGTGCTGACCGCGAAGCTCAACGCGTTGCTCGGCTCGCGCGGCGGCGACTGGGAAATCCTGACGACATCGGCCTTCGTCACCATTATCGTGCCGCTGATCGTGTTCTTCTCGCTGCAGCGCTATTTCGTCCGCGGGCTGCTGGCCGGCTCGGTCAAAGGAGGTTGAGACTTATGCAAGCCGCTTTGAAGGCGACCTCGAAGCCCGATCTCGCCGTCGATCGCGACTGGTGGCGGGGCGCGGTGATCTACCAGATCTATCCGCGCTCCTATCAGGACTCCAATGGCGACGGCATCGGCGACCTCAAGGGCATCATCCGCAGGCTGCCCTACATCGCCTCGCTCGGCGTCGACGCCATCTGGATTTCGCCCTTCTTCAAGTCGCCGATGAAGGATTTCGGCTACGACGTCTCGGACTATTGCGACGTCGACCCGATGTTCGGGACGCTCGCCGATTTCGACGCGCTGGTTGCGGAAGCCCATCACCTCGGCCTCAAGGTGATGATCGACGAGGTGCTGTCGCACACCGCCGACAACCATCCATGGTTCAAGGAGAGCCGCGCCAGCCGTAGCAATCCCAAGGCCGATTGGTATGTCTGGGCCGACGCCAGGCCGGACGGCACGCCGCCCAACAACTGGCTGTCGATCTTCGGCGGCTCGGCCTGGCAGTGGGACACCAGCCGCCAGCAATATTATCTGCATAATTTCCTGTCCGAGCAGCCGGACCTCAACTTCCACAATCGGGAAGTCCAGGACGCGCTGCTCGACGTCACCCGCTTCTGGCTGGAGCGCGGCGTCGACGGCTTCCGCCTCGACACCATCAATTTCTACTTCCACAGCCAGGGGCTGGAGAACAATCCGCCGCTGCCGCCCGAAGAGCGCAACGACCAGACAGCACCTGCGGTCAATCCCTACAACTACCAGGACCATATCTACGACAAGAGCCGGCCGGAAAACCTTGCCTTCCTCGAACGGTTCCGGGCGCTGCTCGACGAATATCCGGCGGCCGCCGCGGTCGGCGAAGTCGGCGATTCGCAGCGTGGGCTGGAAGTGGTCGCCGCCTACACCGCCGGCGGCAAACGCGTCCACATGTGCTATTCCTTCGATTTCCTGGCGCCGGAAAAGATCAGCGCCGCCAAGGTGCGCCAGGTGCTGGAAGCCTTCGGCAAGGTCGCCAGCGACGGCTGGTCGTGCTGGGCCTTTTCCAACCACGACGTGATGCGTCCGGCCTCGCGCTGGGCCGCCGACGAGGCCGACCCGGCCGCCTATCTGAAGGTTATCTCGGCGCTGCTGATGTCGCTGCGCGGTTCGGTCTGCCTCTATCAGGGAGAGGAGCTTGGGCTGGGCGAAGCCGAGTTGCAGTTCGAGGATCTGCAGGACCCCTACGGCATTCGCTTCTGGCCCGAATTCAAGGGCCGCGACGGCTGCCGCACGCCGATGGTGTGGGATGCAACCGCCAGCAATGCCGGCTTTTCGACGGCCAAGCCCTGGCTGCCGGTGCCGGGCAAGCACTTGTCGCAAGCGGTCAATGTTCAGCAGGGCGACGCGGCCTCGCTGCTCGAGCACTACCGGCGCTTTCTCGGTTTCCGCCGCCAGCATCCGGCCCTGGCCAAAGGCGACATCGAGTTCATCGAAAGCGAGGGCGACACCGTCGCCTTCACCCGCCGTGAGGGCAATGAGCAGATCGTCTGCGTCTTCAATCTGGCCAGCAAGCCGGCCGAGGTCGATCTCGGTGGTCAGGCGCTGCTGCCATTGGCCGGGCACGGTTTTTCGGGACAATCCGGCACAGGTTCCATCCGCCTCGGCGGCTACGGCGCCTGGTTCGGGCGCATCGACTGAGTTTTTGACGAAACTGGATTTTTTGAGGAAATCCAGGTTCTCTAGGGAAATCACTGGGAGGAAATTATGGCCGATGTCACGCTGAGACAGGTGAAGAAATCATACGGCAATCTGCACATTCTCCACGGCATCGACCTCGACATAAAGTCGGGCGAGTTCATCGTCTTCGTCGGCCCGTCGGGTTGCGGCAAGTCGACCTTGCTGCGGTCCATCGCCGGGCTTGAGGAGATCACCTCCGGCGAGCTGAAGATCGCCGGCGAGGTGGTGAACGACGTGCCGCCTTCCAAGCGCGGCATTGCCATGGTGTTCCAGTCCTATGCGCTCTATCCGCACATGACCGTCTACGACAACATGGCCTTCTCGATGAAGATCGGCAAGGAAAGCAAGGCCGAGATCGACAAGCGGGTGCGGCAGGCCGCCGAAATCCTGCAGCTGACCAAATATCTCGACCGCCTGCCCAAGGCGATGTCGGGCGGCCAGCGCCAGCGTGTCGCCATCGGTCGCGCCATCGTGCGCAATCCGAAAGTGTTCCTGTTCGACGAGCCGCTGTCGAATCTCGACGCGGCGCTGCGCGTCGCGACCCGCATCGAGATCGCCAAGCTCAAGGAATCGATGCCTGCCACGACCATGATCTACGTCACCCACGATCAGGTCGAAGCGATGACGCTCGCCGACCGCATCGTCGTGCTGAAGGATGGCCATATCGAGCAGGTCGGCACGCCGATGGACCTCTACAAGAAGCCCGGCAATCTGTTCGTTGCCCAGTTCATCGGCTCGCCGGCCATGAACATCCTGCCGGCGACAATCGACAGGACGGGCAACCCGACAATCGTCAGCCATGTCGGCGGCCGCAAGGCAACGGTGCCGATCGCAACGCCGGCGTCAGCAAAGGGTGCGGCAGTCAGCTTCGGCGTGCGGCCGGAGGATCTGTCGGCCGCCACCGGCGCGGAATATCTTTTCGAGGGCGTGGTAGACTATGTCGAGCAACTCGGCGAGGTGCAGCTTGTCTATGTCGATATCGGCCGCGCTGACCTGCCGTTGGTGACCAAGCTGCCCGGCAATGTCGAGGTCAAGCGCGGGGCAAAGCTGCGACTGACCGCGGATGCCGGGGACCTGCACATCTTCGACGCCGATGGGCACTCCTTCTCGCTCAAGCCGGTGGAAGTGAAGGCGGCTTGAGATAGCTGCGTCGTACAGGCATGAAAAAAGAGCGGCGGGCCAGGCCCGCCGCTCTTTTTTTAAGCTTCGGCTGTTAGTTGTTGCCGAACCGATCCCTGTCGCTGCTCTGAGGAACGAACTTCTGTTGGTCGTTCGACGAGTTCAGCAGCTTGTAGACCGCCGAGTTGGTGCCGGTCGACGAAGTGCGGGTGGTGTCGACGGCAGCGGCCGGCTGGTTGGCGCCATTGGAGCCATAATTGTCGCTGCCGGCAAAGGCAGCGCTCGAAATAGCCAGAACGGCTGCGGTGGCAAGAACGATCTTCTTCATTTTAGTCTCCTGAATTTTTCTGATGCCGCCAGCTGCAGCGGATAAGCCCGCCACGTGCTGGAAACCGGCTTTTAGCGGCCGAAAAGGTTACGGTCGGCACCGTGGGCAGGCGCCTGCTCGGCTGGAGCCGACTTCTCAACCGAAGCCGTATGGCCACTATCGGTCGACGTAATCGCAGGCTGGTTGGCGCCGTTCGAACCGTAGTTGTCGCTGCCGGCGAAAGCGCTGCCGGAGATAGCCAAAACGGCGGCGGCAGCAAGGATGATCTTTTTCATTTCAATACTCCTGAATTTTTTGGGATCCCGAGAGCGACGGGTTAGCCGCCCTTCTTTGGTCGGGATCAGCGATTGCCGTAGAGGTCGCGGTCGGCGCCCTGAACGACAGGCTGCTTGTCAGCGTGCGCCGGCTTCTGAATGGAAGCCGTATACGAGCTGTCGACCGAGACGGCTGGCTGGTTCGCACCATTGGAACCGTAATTGTCGCTACCGGCGAAGGCGCTGCCGGTGATCGCCAAAACGGCTGCGGCAGTGAGGATGATCTTTTTCATTTTTAGTACTCCAGTTTGTCTGTCCGTCTAGCGGCGTGTCTTGGGAGGAATTCGCGTCGTTCGGACAGCCCCGATGTGGGAAAGCCATAGGCTGGTTTCCAATCACGAAGTTGTTCCGTGTGGACCACGGTCCTGCACCTTGAAATTGTGCCAGGAAGTTCCTCTATGGTCATTTATCGCATTGTTTTCAGTTGCTTATGTCGAACCGAGTGGTTCGCTCCGGTGTCGGTTTCCGGGCCGTCGTTCACACCGTCCTGCACGCATTGTCAACAGAAACGAACCGTTCGGTTCGATTAGAGATTGCTAATAGTAACTTTTCGATACCGTTGAGCCCTTTTTGCCCCCGATCGGAACTGGATCCGCAGCGATTCGAAACGGCGATGATAGCGCCGCAAGACAGGATCTCAGCCCTTCGGTGGTCGGCGGGGCGTATGCCGCGCGTGTCGCGCCGCATGGATATGATGTCGCTTTCATGCCGACGTCGCGATCGCTGCCGTGATTAGATGATCGCACCTCAGGTGCCGCTTCGTGACGACGCAGCGGAGAATTGGGAAGCCGGTCAGAATCCGGCGCTGCCCCCGCAACGGTGGTGGAGTTGAAGTCGCAACGGGAGACCACTGGGCAGCAGCCTGGGAAGGTGTCGCGATGGTCCGCAAGGACAACTCCAGAGCCCGGAAACCAGCCCGAGATGCATAGACTCGACTGATCGCGGTGGGCGGTCAAGAGGTGGATAGTGCATGTCCGGCGCCGCGCCGGCCTGCGTCCGATCCTTCCTCCATCACCACCAAGTTCAGTCCTTAAACCACGAGGACAGAACTATGGATACGCGCAACGACATGCTGAGGCTCCTGAACGGCCGCAAGCAAGGCTTTTCGCTGGAACAGCCCTTCTACACCGACCCGGACTATTTCAAGCTCGACATGGAGCTTATCTGGTATCGCGACTGGCTGTTCATCGGCCATGATTGCGAACTGCCGAAGCCCGGCAGCTATATCACCGTGCAGATCGGCGATTATCCGGTGGTGCTGGTCCGCGACCAGAAGGGCAACATCAACGCCTTTCACAATTCCTGCCGCCATCGCGGCAGCCGTGTCTGCAACACTGAGAAGGGCATGGCGGCAAAGCTTGTCTGCCCCTATCACCAGTGGACCTACGAGCTTGACGGCCGGCTGCTGTTTGCCCGCCAGATGGCCGACGGTTTCGACAAGAGCCAGTTCGGCCTGAAGCCCGTCGCCTGCGAGAGCGTCGGCGGCTACATCTTCATCTGCCTGGCAAAAGAACCTGCCGACTTTGCCCCGATGCGCGCCATGATAGAGCCCTACCTCAAGCCGCACCGGCTGAATGAAGCCAAGGTCGCCTTCGAGAGCACCATCATCGAGAAGGGCAACTGGAAGCTGGTCTGGGAAAACAACCGCGAATGCTATCACTGCGCCGGCAATCATCCAGAGCTGTGCAAGACATTCCCCGAAGCGCCGACGGTGACCGGCGTGCAGGGCGCCGACAGCGATCCGGAGATGCTGGCGCACTGGGCGAAATGCGAGGCGGCGGGCCTGCCGAGCAAGTTCCGCATCGATCCGGCCGGGCAATACCGCGCCACCCGCGCGCCGCTGCTGCGCGATGCCGTCAGCTACACGATGTCCGGAAAGCGCGCGGTGACGAAGAACCTGTCCGACACTGTTGCCGCCGACCGCATCGGCACCTTGATGCACTACCACTATCCGACGACCTGGAACCACATACTGATCGACCATGCGGTCACCTTCCGGGTGCTGCCGATCAGCGCCACCGAAACCGCGGTGACGACCAAGTGGCTGGTGCACAAGGATGCGGTCGAGGGGGTCGACTACAACCTTGAGGAGCTCACCCATGTCTGGACCGAGACCAACGACCAGGACCGCCGCATCGTCGAGGAAAACGCCTTTGGCATCCTGTCTCCGGCCTATGAGCCCGGCCCCTATTCGGAGCTGCACGAGGGCGGCGTGATCCAGTTCGTCGAATGGTACGCGGCCTTCATCGGCCCGCGCCTTGCCGAAGGCGGCCGGCCGGCGCTACGCAGCGTCGCGTGAGCTGGAGCAGGCGAAGAGGGACCAGAGGATGAATGCGATGACGGATCTTGGGCTCTATCGCCATCTTGACCAGATGGCGCCGTGGAACGATAGGCTGCAGGTGCTGGAAGTGATCGGCGTCAGCGACGAGGCGCCCGACGTCAAGACCTTCACCTTCCGCTCCGACAACCAGACCTGGTTCCGCTACAAGCCGGGCCAGTTCCTGACGCTGGAACTGCCGACACCGGACGGGCCGCTGATGCGCACCTACACGCTGTCGTCGTCGCCATCGCGGCCGTTTTCGATCGCGGTGACGATCAAGGCGCAGGCCGGCAGCATCGGCACGCGCTGGATGTTCGACCATCTGGTGCCCGGTTCGCATGTCAAGGCCTACGGACCGGCCGGCGACTTCTCGTTGCACAGCCACCCGGCGGCCAAATACCTGTTCATTTCCGCCGGCTCCGGCGTGACGCCGATGATCTCGATGCTGCGCTGGCTGAACGACTGCGCGCCATGGACCGATGTCGGTTTCGTCAACTGCGCGCGGCGTGCCGAAGAGATCATCTTCCGCAAGGAACTCGAACTGCTCGGCGGCCATATGCCCGGCCTGTCGCTCGGCTTCATGATCGAGGAACGTTCCAGCCGCGAAGGCTGGTACGGCCATATGGGCCGCATCGATGCGATCCGGCTGCCCTTGCTGGCTCCGGACTTCCGCGAGCGCGAAATCTTCTGCTGCGGCCCCGATCCGTTCATGCGCGCCGTGCGCGGCATGCTGGATGCCGCCGGCTTCGACTTGACGAAATACCATCAGGAGAGCTTTGCCGCGCCTGTGGTGGAGGAAATTCCGGCGCCGTTTGCCTCCCCGGTCGAGGACGGCATCGCTGCACCTGTCGAAGCCGTGACGCCGATCCGCTTCTCGCTTTCGGAGGTCGACGCCGGCTGCGTCGCCGGCCAGACCGTGCTGCAGACCGCGCGCAGCTCGGGCGTGCGGATTCCCGCCGCCTGCGAGTTCGGCCTGTGCGGCACCTGCAAGGTGAAGAAGGTCTCCGGCGAAGTCGAGATGAGCCACAATGGCGGCATCCTCGACCACGAGATCGATGACGGTTTTATCCTTGCCTGCTGCTCGAAACCATTGTCGGCGCTCGAAATCGAGGCTTGAGCCGGTCGACTTCGCCGCAACGGTCGCCGACGCAGGCGTTGTGTTCGCGGGTCTTTGTCTTGCCAAGCATAGGCCGAGTGATTTAGACGCACTTAGGAAGGGCTGGGCAGACCGTGAAACCGGCGCATCCCTTCATGGGCGCATGGAACGGGGGACAGAGCGATGCAACAGCGGGTCTACGCGGTCGCAAGCAAGGACATCGTTTTCGAATCATTCGATGGCGAAGCCGTCGTTCTCGATCTTTCGAACGGTAAGTATTTTGGCTTTTCCGATTCCGGCAGCCGGGTCTGGCAGGCTTTGTCGTCCGGCGTCGCCACTGAAGCGCTGGTCGGAGCTGCCGCGGGCGCCGCAAAAATAAGCCTAGCCGACCTCGAAAGCTTCGTTGCCCGACTGCTCGATTTCGGGTTGCTTGCGCCAGCCGAAACACCGGCACAACCGCTTTCGGGCGAGCTGTCGGCTGCGCTTGCTGCCAGCAATGAGCCGCTCAAGGTCGATGTCCATGACGACCTTGCCGATCTCATCATTGTCGACCCGATCCATGAGGTCGAGGAACCTCTCGGCTGGCCGGCGGTGAAACAGGCATAATCGTTTCCCTAAAGCGCGTCGCGTTTGAACGGACTCAGGCGACGCGCTTAGATCTTTGATTTTATGCATGTCGTCGTCTCAAAACCGGGGCCACCCCGAGCGACATGCATCAGGCGACCCGGCGCAATTCTGGACGCTGAACAACCAACACATGCCTTTGATCACGCTGCAAACCCTGCCGGATTATGCCCGCCATGTGCTGGCGGCCGCGGAAAGCGCCGCCGCATTCTATCCCGTTACCGCCAGCGTGCGGTTGCCGGGGCTGGACCTGAGTGTCCATCTCGACCATGGCACGCTGGCAGATACCATCGGCCATGCCTTCATACCGGCTCCGGGCAATCCGTCTGCATCTGACGGCTGCCGCATTTTCGTCGCCCACCGGGGCATCGATGGCGTCCCCGCCCCGGCCACCTGGGGCCGAGGCGATTACAACCATCATGCCTTTGCCAACCGGCTGGAAGAGGCCGGATTGCGCGGCAGCTACTATCATGACCTCGACTTCTGGCAGTTCCATGATCCGCAACGCCATGTCGGGGCGCAGCTGATGATGTCGGCCGACGCCTTTCCGCCATGGGAACAAGGGGCGCCGCTACGCGCCTTCCTGCATTGGGAATATGCGGCGCGCGGCATGCGGCTCACCCATGCCGGCACGCTGGGCATCGATGGCAAGGGCGTGTTGCTGGCGGGCTCCGGCGGTGCCGGCAAATCGGGAACGGTCGTCGCCGGCCTGCTCAATGGGCTCGATAGCGTCGGCGACGACTATGTGCTGATCGACCGGACCGAGGGGGTGACGGCCTATCCGCTGTTTGCCACGCTCAAGCAGGATCCGGAGGGCTTCAAGCGGCTGAAGCTGGAGGGTCGGCTAAAGTCGTACCAACCGCTGAACTGGCAAGGCAAGCATGCCTTTCGCATCGACGAGATCGCGCCTCGACCACCTCCTGCAAGTCTGGACATTATTGCTTTGATAGTGCCCCATATCAGGGGAGGTGCGAGAAGCTCGGTCATGCCCATATCGCGCAAGGATGCCATGATCGCCTTGGCCCCGTCAGGAATCGTGCAGATGCCGGGCGAGCGGGAAGCGGGCTTTCGCTTTTTCAGCGAGCTTACCCGCGATCTGCCATGCTACCGGCTGTCGCTGGGGACCGAGCCGCGCGAGATCGCCGGCACGATTGCGGATTTCGTCCTTCGGGGCGCTGCATGAAGTTGAGCATCATTGTGCCGGTGTACAATCGGGAGATCTATGTCGTTTCGACGTTGCGGTCCCTGCTCAGGCAACGCGACGATGCCGATCTCGATATCATCGTTGTCGACGACGGCTCGACGGACAGCTCCGTTGAAGCCGTCCGCGCCATCATGCGGGAAGCGTCGTGCATCCGCCTGTTCCAGCAGGCAAACCAGGGCGTGGCCAACGCGCGCAACACAGGGCTGAGGCAGTTGCTGCCGCAAACCGAACTGGTGTCGTTCCTGGATTCGGACGACGTCTCGCCGGCTGGACGATTCAAGGCTGGCCTACCCCTGTTCGCGGCCGACCCTGCGCTCGAGCTGACCTACTCGCTGATGACGCGCGTCGATCTCATGGACGACGAAACCCTGCAGCCGGCACGGGGCGGCGCAGGTCCCACCGTGCGCGGCGTCAGCCTTAGCGCCGGGATACTCCGCAGGGCACTCATCGACCGTACAGGTGCTTTCGACGAGGAGTTCCGGCAGGGCGAAGACGCCGACTATCTGCTGCGCATTTTCGAAACCAGCCCAAAGCACATTTTTCCCGACACCGTCGCGGTATACTACCGGCGCCACCCCGGCAATTTGACCAAGCAAAGGGATGTGGCGGTGCGCGAATATCTGCGTGTGATTCAGAAATCCTTGCGGCGGCGCAAGGCCGATCCGTCGCGGCGCCCGGTCGAGGGGCTTTTCGAGATCAAGCGCCCGGCAGAGTGGTGAAAGAATGAATAGATCACAGCCTGGAATGCGTGCGTGAAGCTGAGCGTGATCATGCCGGTCTACAACCGCGAACGCCATGTCGGCTCGGCGCTGCGCTCGCTGCTGAGGCAGCGCGATGCCGCCGATCTCGACATCATCGTTATCGATGACGGTTCGACCGACAGTTCGGTGGCGGTCGTGCGCTCGCTGATCGCGGAGGCGCCGTGCATTCGCCTTTTCCAGCAGCAGAATGCCGGGGTGACGCGGGCACGCAACGCGGGCTTGCGGCAATTGCTGCCGCAGACCGGGCTGGTATCGTTTCTCGATTCCGACGACATTTCCCCGCCGGGCCGCTTCAAGGCGGATCTGACCTGTTTCGACGCAGACCCCACCCTCGAGCTCACCTATTCGCGCATGACGCTGGTCGACGACATAGATGACGATACGCTGGAGCCGACAGCCGACAGCCACTCGATGACGGTTCGCGGCATTCACCTGTCTCCCGCTATCTTCGTCCGGCGGTTGGTCGAACGCATCGGCAGCTTCGACGAGGATTTCCACCAGGCCGAGGACACCGACTATCTGCTGCGCACTTTCGAAAGCGGTCCGAAATTCACGATGCCCGACACTGTTGCGCTCTATTACCGGCGCCATCCCGGCAACATGACCAGGCAGGCCGATGTTCCTTTTCGCGAATTCATGCGCGCCGTCTACAAGTCGATGAAACGGCGCGAGGCCGACCGCTCCTTGCACCCTGTCGACGGCATCTTCGATTTCAAGGAACTTGCGAATTGGCGTTTCCTGTGATGGCCAGCTACGGCGTCGTCATTCCGGCCTTCAACGCGACCGCCACCATCGCCGAGACGCTGCGATCGGTCGCGGCCCAGACGGTCCAGCCCGACGCCATAATCGTCGTCGATGACGGCTCGACCGACGATACGGTCGCGGTGGTCAATGCGCTGGGCATGCCGGTGCAGGTGTTGCGCCAGGACAATGCCGGACCAGGCAGCGCCACCACCAGGGGCATCGCCGCGCTGGCGACGCCCTTCGTCGCCACGCTCGATGCGGACGATCTGTGGCTGCCGACCAAGATCGAAAGGCAGCTGGAGCATTTCGAGCGGTTTCCCGCGACGGCAGGAGTCTTTGCCCACTGGCGGACGTTTCGCGATGACAAGCCCGATGTGCAACAGGACGTGGCGGTGGCGGGCTGGTCGCGCACGACGATGATGATCCGCCGGGAGGTAGCCGAGGCCGTCGGTCCGATCATCGACCCGCAAGGCGGTCGCGGCGACATGGTCGACTGGATCGCCCGTGTCCGCGAGGCGGGCTTTGCGCTTGCCATGCTCGACGATGTCCTGACCTTGCGCCGCATCCGGCCCGACAGCATGTCCTATGGACGCGACCCCGTGCGCGATCGCGGTTATCTCGAAGTCGTAAGGCTGGCCATGCAAAGGCGAGCAGCGAAAAAGGCGAGCGCCGACTGATGGCCAATGCCATGCGCCGTATCGGCCGTCGGTTTCCGGACTATGGTTGGTCATGGCCCACGGGCGGCCTCGACCAGTTGCTGAAGGCCGCATTGCTCCCCGATGAAGAGGCGGCCGGGGGCTATGCGGCGCGCTGGCTCGACGAGAACGATATCGACCATGCTGCTTTCCGCGAGCATCGGCTGCTGGCCGCGATCTCCGACAGGTTCGGCCGCAAGCTCGCTGGGCATCCGGCCTATCCACGTCTTGTCGGCCTGCAAAAGATGCTGTGGACCAAATCGCGACTGGCTGCGCGCGAAGCCGAGCCGGCGCTACAGGCCATGATCGACGCCGGCTGCGCGGTGATGCTTATCAAAGGCGCCAGCCGCATCGCCGTCAACGCGTCGGCGCAGCGCGGCCGGGTGGCGCATGACATCGACATGCTGGTGCGCTCGCAGGCCATGATTGCCGCCTTCGATGTGCTTAGCGAACGCGACTGGCAGATCGCCACCGGCGTCAGTCCGCAATATCTGCGCACCAGGCTGGCGTCCTTGCGTTCGATGAATTTTTTCAAGGGCAGTTTCGGCGACATCGACCTGCACCAGCTCGCTTATGACGGGTCGCAGCAAAGCGCGGAAGATGATCTGGCGATCTGGCAGCGGGCGCTGTCAGCCGACTTCAATGGCGTCCGCGTGCTTGTTCCCTCTCCGGCCGACCGCATCGCGCTTGCCATCGCACATGGCGGCCTCGATGCCCACACCCACAGCGACTGGCTGGTCGACTGCGCCGTCGCCATCGAGGGCGACGAGGTCGACTGGGACGTGTTCGCCGATATCGTCGCCAGGCGCCACCTGGCCGTAGCCGCGGCGGTGGCGCTGTCCTACCTCAGCCTGGAAATCGGCATTGCAGTGCCGCCGGCTGAACTGGCACGGACGGTTGCGAACGCCGATCACGCCGGCCTGTCGCGCTGGTCCTCGGTGCTGCAGGCCAAGCCGCGCACCGATTTCGGCGGTCTCGTCTGGCTGTCGCGCGGCTTTGCCAAGCAGTTGCGCCTGAAACGCAAGAAGGGCCGACTGCAGCATCCGACGCCTGCTGCCGTCTGGCGCGGCAGGCCGACATTGCGCAAGGCAAGAGCGACGCCGGAACCGTTCGCGCTTTCTCAGGCCCTGCCGCGTCCGGACAGGACTGGAGAGATGATGCTGGACGTCACCGTCAGGATCGTCGTTCCGCCAGTCCGCCGCCGCATCGAGATGGAAATCAATGCCGGCAGCGGTCACGTCGCCCGCTTGCGTTCCATGGTGATCAGCCGCGCCGGCGGCGGACGTGTGCTGCGCTTTCGCGGCAAGGTAACGGTGGACGACACCGGCCGGCCTCTGGTGATCGAGGCACGGCCATCGCGCCAGTTCCGCAACTGGGACAATGAGGCCGAAGTCGCCGCCTATGGCGCGCTGCCGTTCCAATTGCTGTCGGCAAGGTTTTCACCCGCCTGAGAGCGGTTCGCTGTCTCCATGAAACGGTGAACCACTGTGGCCCTCTCAGACGCCATAGCGCTCGGTGCGGATGATTTCCGCTGGTATGCCGGCGTCGATCAGCGCCCGGGCAGCCGCCGAGACGAAGGTGTTCGACCCGCAGACGAAGGCGAGCGCCGGCGGCCGCGGCAGCCGCGTGAGCGCCTGCATGACCATTGCCGTGTCGATGCGCCTCGAATAGTCGGACGGGCGCCGTGCCGCCTCGCGCGTCAGCGTAAGCACCAGCTCGAACCCGTCGCGGCGGTCACCGAGACCGATCAGCTCGTCGCGGAAGATCACCTCGTCCCAGACCCGCACCGAAAACATCAGCGCCACCGGCACCGCCGATTTGCGCAAGGTCCGGTGACGCACCATCGCCATCAGCGGCACGACGCCGGAGCCGCCGCCGACCAGAAGCAGCGGCCCGCCATCCCCATCGGACCAGACGAAATGGCCGCCGAGCGGCCCGCGCAGTTCGATCTCGTCACCGACCGCGGCGACGTCGTGGAAGAAGGGCGAGACTTCACCATCGTCGAGCTTCTCGATCGCCAGCTCGATCGTGGCGCCGCTCTCCGGCGCCGAGGCGATGGAATAGGAGCGGCGCGCCTGGTAGCCGTCAGGCGCAGTCAGCCTGACATCGACATGCTGTCCGGCGCGATAGGCGAATGGCCGTGACAGCGCGAAGAAGAAACTGGTGACGCGTGGCGTGCGCTTTTCGATCCGGGTGATTTTCGCCGTCTGCCAGGGAGATTGCGGCGCTTCGCTCATGGATCGCCGCTATAGCGCTGCTCGCGCCACGGGTCGCCATAGATGTGATAGCCGCGCAATTCCCAGAAGCCCGGCTCGTCGCGCTCGGTGAACTGCAGCCCGTTCAGCCATTTGGCCGATTTCCAGAAATAGAGATGCGGCACCAGGAGCCGCGCCGGGCCGCCATGGTCGGCCGTGATCGGCTTGCCCTCATAAAGCAGCGCCACCATCGCCTTCCCCGCGGTGAGATCCTTAGCCGGCACGTTGGTGGTGTAGCCGTCATAGCCATGCGCCAGCAGGAAGCCGGTCGGCGCTTCGATGCCGGCGTCGGCAAGAATGTCGTCGACCAGCACGCCTTGCCAGGCGGTATCGAACTTGGTCCAGGCGGTAACGCAATGGATGTCGCGCGTCATCTTGGTCAAGGGCAGCACGTTGAACTCGGCCCAGTTCCATTTCTTGATCGGGCGTGGCCCGTGCTTGAGCGTGAACGACCAGTCCTCGGTGCGCACGCGCGGCGTCGGCCCCGCCGACAGCACCGGAAAGCCCTGTTCGAGATACTGACCGGGCGGAATGCGCGCATCGGTCTCCGTCGGAGCCTTTCGACCGGAGGAAAAACCGCGAGTGACCATCGGACCGTCCGTTTTAGCAGGCCATTGCCGGCCTGCCGTAATGTTCTCGAAGATGTCGCAGCGGGCAACAGGAATTTTGGCGACGCCGTGCGGCAGGCCTGTCGGTGGTCCGGCGAGCCTGCCGCATCATGCCTCAGCCGGCGGCGAAGGGTACGGCGATGAAGATTGTTGTGTCGCCCCGGTCGACCAAAAGCAGCACCGACTTCCGGCCCGATCTGCCGGCCTCGGCGATCGCCTGGTTGGCTTGCCGCGCGTTCCGCACCGGCGACCGGTCGACGGCGACGATGAGGTCGCCCGGCTGCAGGCCCGCATTGGCGGCTGCCTTGTCCGGATTGACGCGCTCGACCAGGGCGCCACGCTGGTTCCAATGACAATGTCGTCAGCGGCCTTCGGTGCGCCTGAGATAGGCTGTGGCGATCTCGCGCATCCGGTTGCCGTCGAAGCTCGGCCCATGGCCGCCATGGCCGAGACGGACAGGCAGATCGAGGAGCCGCTGCATGGTACGGCGATAATCCGGCCGGGAGGAATCCGGCAGGTCGTCGATCAGCGTGGAATCGTAGATGGCGTCGCCGGCAAAGAACAGGCCGTCCGCCTCGTCGAACAAAGCGATCGAATCCGGCGAATGTCCGGGCAGATGCAGGACGCGGAACTGCCGGTCGCCGAGGTCGACGATGTTGCCCTCGTCCAGCGTGCGCGTCAGCAGCGCCGGCGGGATCTTGTAGTCGGCCGCCGTCCAGCCCGGCGCCGGCAATTTCGAAACGGCGCCGTCGAGATTGCAAAACATGTAGGCGTAGGTCACCTGATCATTCATGGTCTCGAAATGCTCGGCACTGTGCCGCGGCCCGGCGCGCAGCGGAAACTCGTGCAGCGAGCCGACATGGTCGAGATGGATGTGGGTGGCGACAACGATGAGCGGCTTGCCCTCGGGCGTGTCGATCTCAGGCGCCAGCGGGCAGATGCCCATGCCGGTGTCGACCAGCAGGTCGGCGTCGCGTCCCCTGAAATGCCAGATGTTGGCGCGCACGAAATCATGCACGAACGGCTCGGTCAGCATCGTCGTGCGGTCGTCGATGATCGTCTTGCCGAACCAGTCGCCGACAACGCGCTCGCCGACAACGCGCTCGCCACCAAAACGGGCGCCGTCAAAACGGCCGCCCATCAGACGAAGGGCTTTCCCACCTTGTATTTTTCCGGCACCAGCCGCTTNGACAGCTGGTTGACATCGGGCTTCATGAAATCGTCGGGCATATGGCGCGTCTTGCCGGCGACGTTCTTCAGCGGCACCTTCTTCAGCACGGTTTTGGAGCCGTCATATTGCAGCGCCACCGAGCCACCGCCTTCGCCGGCAACGGCAACCGCGAAGGCGCCGGCGCCGAAAGCCTCCTGCGCGTCGACGGCGCTGATCGCGCCGACATAGCCGCGCGGCATATAGCCAAGCGCATCGACGCGGGCGCGCTTGCCCGGCAGGCCTTCGGCGAGCGCACGTTCCAGAGCTGACGGCAGGTCGCTGCCCGACAGTTTGACGTTGCCATGCGCGTCGCGCTCGAGCTTGTCCGGCGGCACCAGGCTTTCGACCAGCGCCTTGCCGTCGGCGGTGCTGACTCCTTCGGAGACGGCGACGATGCAACGCTTGTGGCGGTCGAGCGTGGCGCGCACGTCGTCGATGAAACCGGCGGCGGAGAACGGCCGTTCCGGCACGTAGACCAGATGCGGGCCGCTGTCGGGATCGAGCTGCCAGGCTGCAGCCGCCGCGGTGAGGAAGCCGGCATGCCGACCCATTACGATGCCGACATAGATGCCGGGCAATGCGCGGAAATCGAGATCGACGGACAGGAAGGCGCCGGCGACGAATTCGGCCGCCGAGATGAAGCCCGGCGTGTGGTCGTTTTCCTCGAGGTCGTTGTCGATGGTTTTTGGCGCATGGACGAAAGCAATGCTGCCGCCGGCGGCGTCGGTCAGAATCTGCTGCGTGCCCGACGTGTCGTTGCCACCGATGTAGATGAAAGCGTCGGCGCCGGCCTTCTTCAACCCGTTGAGGATGACTTCGCAATAAGCAGCGTCGGGCTTGTCGCGTGTCGAGCCGAGCGCGGCACTCGGCGTGCCGGCGATCAGCCGCAGCCGGTCCTCTGGGATGGCGGAGAGGTCGACATAGTTGCCGTCACGAATGCCGCGCACGCCGTGGAGCGAGCCCAGCACCTTGGCGCCGGGATGGCGCTTGCGGACTTCCAGCGTGGCCCCGACAACCGTCTGGTTGATGACGGCGGTCGGGCCGCCGCCCTGTGCGATGACAAACGTTCCAGCCATGCTCGATCTCTCCCGGCGCTGTGGTTTTCAAGGCACCTTGGCCTAGCTTGCCGCATCGCGCAACGGGAGTTTCCAGCGGCGCCAAACCGCCGCACAGGATCAGACGACCACGACCGGGTTCTTCTTGGAAACGCGGCTGTAGAGGTCGATGATATCCTGGTTGATCAGGCGCACGCAGCCCGACGACATCGCCTGGCCGATGCTCGCCCATTCCGGCGAACCGTGTATGCGGTAGCCGGTGTCCTTGCCGTCCTGGTAGATGTAAAGAGCGCGTGCGCCGAGCGGGTTGGTGAGGCCACCGGGCTGGCCGTTTTGCCACTTCACCAGTTCCGGCTTGCGCTGGATCATCTCCGGCGGCGGCGTCCAGGTCGGCCATTCCTTGCCGTACTGGATGTTGGCGCGGCCGGACCAGCGGAAGCCGTCCTTGCCGATGCCGACGCCGTAGCGAATGGCGTCGCCGCCCTCCTGCACCAGATAGAGCTTTCGCTCCTGCAGATGGACGACAATGGTGCCGGGCGCCTCGCCGGTCTCGTTGACGACGATCTGGCGGCGGAACTCCGGCTTGACCTTCTGATAGGGCACCGCCGGCACTTCGAAGCCGCCATCGTTGAGCGAAGCGTACATGACATCGGGGCCGGTGACGTTCTTGTCGACGCTGATCGCCGGACGGATCGGCCGCACCGAGCCGGTGACCGTGTCATCCAGCTGGAATTGCGGCAGCTCGAGCGTCGAAGTGCTGCAGCCGGCCATGCCGAGCAGCGTCATGGCGCCGGCCCCTGACAGGACGAAGCGGCGGGAATAGAGATGTTCGGTCTCGTTTGCGTCGCCATTTGCTGGCGGCGTCACATTCTGCGGCAACTCACGCATGCACCCAAACCCTACGCTGTCGGCGGGAAACACGGTCCGGCCGGATAGCAGGCAGTTTCGCCAAACATGGTTGAAAAAGGGTGAAGGCCCAACGACCGGTCTTAAGCCTGTGCTGCCAATAGCCGCAGCGATCTGGCGAAATGGTCCGCCGTGCATTTTTGGGAGAGGGCTCTTTACATTCCTCCGCACACGAGGATTTATCCTTTTCTTTGCGCTCAAGGAGACAAAGATGTCGTTCGAAAACTGGGCCGCCTTCGCCGCCGCCTCCACCGTCCTGCTCATCATTCCCGGCCCGACCATTCTTCTGGTCGTGTCCTATGCGCTGGGCCAGGGCTGGCGCACCGCCTTGCCGATGGCCGTCGGCGTGGCGCTGGGCGACTTCACCGCCATGACCCTGTCGATGCTGGGCATCGGCGCGCTGCTGGCCGCGTCGGCGACCGTGTTCACCATTCTGAAGCTGATCGGCGCCTGCTATCTGATCTATCTCGGGGTAAAACTGTTTCGCGCCGGCGGCGCGCTCAAAGCCGAACCACGCACAGATGCCGTCTCGGCCGCCAAGATGATGGCGCACGCCTGGCTGGTCACCGCACTCAACCCGAAGAGCATCACCTTCTTCGTCGCCTTCCTGCCGCAGTTCCTCAACCGGGAAGCCGATTTCTGGACACAGATGCTGATCTTCGAAGCGACCTTCCTGGCGCTCGCCTTCGCCAATGCCTTCGGCTACGCGCTGATCGCGGCGCGCGCCCGCAACGTCGTACGCAACCCCAAGGCGATCCGCATCTTAAACCGCACCGGCGGCACGCTGCTGGTCGGCGCCGGGATCGCCACGGTGGCGATGCGCTCGGGCAATTAGGAACTGCGGAGCATCAGGGCCGATATGGCAGTAAGAGATCCATTCGGCCTAATGTTTTCGGGCGCGACCGAGGCCGGGTTTTCACCCTACAGCCAGGCCGTTCATGAATTGCAATGCTTCGTCGGCGACCCTGTCGGCTCCGTTGACCGCGCCATATCGGCGGATCCCGGCTTCGTCATGGCGCATGTCTTCAAGGGGTATCTGTTCGGCCTCGCCACCGAACGCGAGGCAACGGCGGTCGCCCAGGCATGCCATGCTGCGGCACTGCCGCTTGCCGCGACGCCGCGCGAACAGGCGCATGTGGCGGCCCTTGGCCACCTTGCCGAGGGACGCTGGCATGACGCCGCGCGCCTGCTCGAAGATATCGCCATCGACAACCCGCTCGACGCGGTGGCGTTGCAGGTCGGCCACCAGATCGACTTCTTCACCGGCAATGCCCGCATGCTGCGCGACCGTATCGGCCGCGCGCTACCGTCCTGGCAGAGCGGCATGCCAGGTTATCACGCCATTCTCGGTATGCAGGCCTTCGGTCTCGAGGAGATGGGCGACTATATCAGAGCCGAAAGTTTCGGCCGACAGGCGATCGAGATCGAGCCGCGAGACGGCTGGGCGCAGCACGCGGTCGCCCATGTCATGGAGATGCAGAGCCGGCAACGGGACGGCATCGCCTGGATGCGCGCCAATCCCGAGGCGTGGACCAAAGAGAGCTTCCTGCAGGTGCATAACTGGTGGCATCTGGCGCTGTTCCACTACGATCTCGGCGAGACCGACGAGGTGCTCAAACTCTATGACGGGCCGATCTATGGCGAGCGTTCGACGCTGGCGCTGAACATGGTCGATGCATCCGCGATCCTGTGGCGGCTTTATCTCGGCGGTGTCGATGTCGGCGACCGCTGGGCAGCGCTTGCCGCCAACTGGGCGCCGAAGGCTGGAGCCGGCAACTACGCCTTCAACGATGCGCATGCGATGATGGCATTCGTCGGCGCCGGGCTCGAAGCGTCGGCCAAGATCTTGCTCGAAGCCCAGCACGAGGCGATGCGCGGCAGCGACGACAATGCCGCCTTTACCCGGGATGTCGGCCAGCCACTGACGGAAGGCATCAAGGCATTCGGCGAGGGCAATTACAGCGAAGCGGTGCGCCTGATTCGACCGATCCGCGCCATTGCCCATCGCTTTGGCGGCAGCCACGCCCAGCGCGATGTGATTGATCTCACGTTGATCGAGGCGGCGTTGCGCGCCGGCGACACAGCGCTTGCCCGGGCGTTGACGGCCGAGCGCGCACTGGCCCGGCCGGACAGTCCGCTGTCGGCGCTGTTTTCGCAACGCGCCGCCAATTTGTCAGAGAATTGACCCGCGGCGGATCTTGTTTTAAAAACTGGCAAGCCAGATTTTTTCGAGACCCGAAAAAATTATTGGCAATGGGAGGAATGCATGTATCTCGGCCTCGATCTCGGCACGTCGGGCGTCAAGGCGCTGTTGATCGATGCCGGGCAGAAGATCATCGGCTCCGGCCATGCTTCGCTTGACGTATCGCGGCCGCATCCCGGCTGGTCCGAACAAAACCCCACGGACTGGATCCGCGCCTGCGAGACGGCCATTGCCGAGCTGAAAGCCTCGCACCCGAAAGAGCTTGCCGCGGTCAAGGGCATCGGCCTTTCCGGCCATATGCATGGCGCCACCTTGCTCGATGCCGGCGACCAGGTGCTGCGCCCCTGCATTCTGTGGAATGATACGCGCAGCCACGCTGAGGCCGCGGCGCTCGATGCCGACCCGCGCTTCCGCCAACTGACCGGCAACATCGTCTTCCCCGGCTTCACGGCGCCGAAACTCGCCTGGGTGAAGAACAACGAGCCCGCGGTTTTCGCCAAGGTTGCAAAAGTGCTTTTGCCGAAGGATTTCCTGCGGCTGTGGCTGACCGGCGAGCATATCTCAGAAATGTCCGACTCGGCCGGCACCTCCTGGCTCGATGTCGGCAAACGGCGCTGGTCCCCCGAGTTGCTTGCGGCGACATCGCTCGACGAAAGGCAGATGCCGTCGCTGGTCGAAGGCACGGAGAAGGCCGGAGCCTTGCGCGCCGAACTGGCCGCCAACTGGGGCATAGCATCAGGCGTCCCGGTGGCCGGTGGCGCGGGCGACAATGCGGCTTCAGCCTGCGGCATGGGCACGGTCGGCGCCGGCCACGCTTTTGTGTCGCTGGGCACATCTGGCGTGCTGTTTGCTGCCAACGCTTCCTACCTGCCCAATCCGGCAAGCGCGGTGCACACCTTCTGCCATGCCCTGCCCAACACCTGGCACCAGATGGGGGTCATCCTGTCTGCGACCGATTCGCTGAACTGGCTGTCGGAGATTTCAGGCAAGAAGGCCGGCGAATTGACCGCCGAACTTGGCGATGTGCTGAAAGCGCCGAGCGGGGTGTCGTTCCTGCCCTATCTCTCGGGCGAGCGCACGCCGCACAATGATTCCGCCATTCGTGGGTCCTTCACCGGACTGGCGCATGAGTCGAGCCGCGCGGTGCTGACGCAGGCCGTGCTTGAGGGCGTCGCCTTCGCATTCCGCGACAGTCTCGAAGCCTTGAAGACCGCCGGCACGGATTTGACGCGGGTGACGGCAATCGGCGGCGGCTCGCGCTCGCGCTACTGGCTGAAGGCGATCGCTACGGCGCTGCAGGTGCCCGTGGACATTCCGGCCGACGGCGATTTCGGTGCTGCCTTTGGCGCGGCGAGGCTTGGTCTGATCGCGGCGACAGGGGCTGATCCGCTGGCGGTGTGCACGGCGCCGAGGACGGATGCGACGATCGAGCCGGATGCTGCGCTTGGCGGGGCGTATGCCGATGCCTACCAGCGCTACCGGGCGCTATACCCGGCGATCAAAGGCGTGACCGCGTGAGTCGGCGCGAGGCACCCCCCTCTGCCCTGCCGGGCATCTCCCCCGCAAGGGGGGAGATCGGCAGCGTCGGGTATGCCAGTCTTGTAAGGTGGGTGATTAGCGAAGGCGTGGATGCCCGCCAATCTCCCCCCTTGCGGGGGAGATGCCCGGCAGGGCAGAGGGGGGTGTCTCGCGCCACCCTTAATCGATCACTGCGCCGGCACCTTGTCCAGAAACCCGGTGACGCTCTTCAGGCGCCCATTTTCGATAACACCGATATCGGTGCCTTCGATAACCGACGGCACGCCTTCCGGCCCAAGATTCCACGAGAAGCGGATGCGGTCGCCAAACCCGTCCGGCGTACCCTTCAGCGAGAACCGGAAGCCGGCGAAGCGCTGCTGTACGCCGTCGATCAGCCCAGCAACGCCGGCGTGGCCGTCGCCCTGCATGAGCGGATCGCGGTAGCTGACGTCTTCGGTGAAGGTGGCCTTGAGCAGTTCGGCACGGCGATCCGCATCGGCCTCGTTCCAGGCGGTGATGTAGTTCTCGGCGATCGTGTTGAGGTCGGTCATGGTCTGTCTCCTTCGTTGAGTGGCTTTGACACGAGCCTTTTCACCCCAAGCGAGAGCGAAACCAATTACGCCTGAGGTAATCAGGGCGAACTATTCGAGAGAGGACAGAAATCATGAGCAGCGGATTTTTCGGCGACATCAAAGCGATCAAGTATGAGGGGCCGGATTCGACCAATCCGCTGGCCTACCGCTTCTACAATCCCGACGAGGTGGTGGCCGGCAAACGGCTGGAAGACCATCTGCGCTTCGCCGTCGCCTACTGGCATTCTTTCGCCTGGCCGGGCGGCGATCCCTTTGGCGGCCAGACCTTCGACCGGCCCTGGTTTCCCAAGGCTGGCGGCATCGACACGATGGAGCTGGCCAAGCTGAAAGCTGACGTCGCCTTCGAGATGTTCTCGCTGCTCGGCGCCCCCTATTTCTGCTTCCACGACGCCGACGTGCGGCCCGAGGGAAAGGATTTCTCCGAAAGTGCCGCGCGGCTCGACGAGATCGGCGACTATTTTGCCGCCAAGATGAAGAAGACCGGCGTCAAGCTGCTCTGGGGCACGGCCAACCTGTTCTCCAACCGCCGCTTCATGTCGGGCGCCGCCACCAATCCCGATCCGGATGTCTTCGCCTATGCGGCGGCGACGGTGAAAAGCTGCATCGACGTCACGAAGCGGCTGAAGGGCGAGAATTATGTACTGTGGGGCGGGCGCGAGGGCTATGAAACGCTGCTCAACACTGATCTTGCCCGCGAGCAGGAGCAGGCCGGGCGCTTCCTCAGTCTCGTCGTCGACTACAAGCACAAGATCGGCTTCAAAGGCACGATCCTGATCGAGCCGAAGCCGCAGGAGCCGACCAAGCATCAGTACGACTACGACGTTGCCACGGTCTACGGCTTCCTCAAGCGCTTCGGGCTGGAGAAGGAAGTGAAGCTGAACATCGAGCAAGGCCACGCGATTCTTGCCGGCCATTCCTTCGAGCACGAGCTGGCGCTGGCCAATGCGCTCGGCGTCTTCGGCTCGATCGACATGAACCGCAACGACTACCAGTCGGGCTGGGACACCGACCAGTTCCCCAACAATGTGCCCGAGATGGCGCTGGCCTATTACCAGGTGTTGCAGGCCGGCGGCTTCAAGACCGGCGGCACCAATTTCGACGCCAAGCTGCGCCGCCAGTCGCTCGACCCGCAGGACCTGCTGATCGGCCATATCGGCGGCATGGATTCCTGCGCACGAGGCCTCAAGGCAGCCGCCAAGATGGTCGAGGACAAGGCGCTGTCGGGTCCGCTGGCCGAGCGCTATGCCGGTTGGAACACGGCCGAGGGCAAGGCGATGCTGTCGGGCAAGCGCTCGCTGGAAGACATCGCCGAGCGCGTGGTGAAGAAGAAGATCGAGCCGCAGCCACGCTCCGGCCGCCAGGAGTTGCTGGAAAACATCGTCAACCGCTACGTCTGAGGGCGGAAAGCCGATTCGTTGTGCTCAAGGGTGGCTGGATAACATTCCGGCCGCCCCGGAATGGGGTTTGCGCAAGACCCTATCCGACGACAAGGGTTTGCCCTTTGGCGCCCCTCAATGACCTCGCTCTTGCCTTCAAACTGCCGTCACGTATCTCGTATAAGGATGCGGTTGTGGCGGGTGAAAAGGAAGGAGGCGAACCGATATGCAGCATGAACGCGAAATCGACGCCCTGCTCTCATCCGGCGAGACCGGATCGATCATCGACCGGCTGATGGCGCTGCCGCGGCCGACCGACAGCGTGAAAAACGAATGGGATCGTGCTGTCAGCAGCCGATTTGAAGTCCGTCTGGCGAGGCAGATGCGCTCGCAGATGGACGCCGGCAGCGATCGACAGAACGCAGCCTGATCTCCCTTTGTCTGTGCATGTCGTTATCCCAAAACCGCGACACACTTTTGGGCGACATGCATCAACCTCGGCGCAGCCTGACCGGGGCTTCGCCGAACGCTCTTGAAAACGCTCTGGAAAATGCCGCGGCGGACGAGAACCCCGTCCGCCCGGCAATATCCGCCATGGCGATCCGCGTGTCGACCACCAGCCGCCGCGCCGCGCCCAGCCGCAGCCTGAGATAATATGCGCCCGGCGTCTCGCCGATCGACTTGCGAAAAATGCTCTCCAATGTCCGCGCCGTCACCCCGGCGCGTTTTGCCACCGCGTCGATGGTCAGCGGCTGGTCGACATGCGATTCCATCAGCCGGATAGCCTGCGCCAGACGCGGGTCGTAGCCGTCGAGCCGGCCGAGCGAGACCAGCGGCTGCGCGTCGGTCGCGGCGCGCGCCTGGTCGTAGATGAAGACGCTGGCGACATCGAGCGCGACGGCCATGCCGAGCCGGGTGCGGATCAGATGCAGCATCAGGTCGAAGGTCGGCGACGCCCCGCCCGAGGTGAACACCGGTCCGTCGATGACGTAGCGGTCCGGACGCACGTCGACGCCGGGAAAGGCGGAGGAAAAATCCTCCATGTCTTCCCAATGGGTGGTGGCGCTGCGGCCTTCGAGGAGGCCGGCGCGCGCCACCAGCCATGTGCCGGCCTCGACGCCGCCGCAGGCGCGAGCCGCGCGGGCCGCTCGCCGTAATCCGGAAAGCAGAGCCGATGTCGCGTAATTCTGGGTGCCGAAGCCGGCGACGACGACAAGCACGTCGGTCGGCTCGGCCGCATCGAAGCGGCCCCTGACCGCCACCGGCAGGCCGCATGTGGTGACCGGCGCCTCGCCGGTGACCGAGACCAGTTTGAAATCGAACAGCGTCTCGCCTGAGATGCGGTTGGCGGCGCGCAGCGGGTCGACGGTCGACGCCACGCACATGATGGACGAGCCTGAAAACACCAGCAGCGTCACCTTGAGCGGCGATCGCTCAGCGCGAAAGATGGTCGGTTTTTCGCTTTTGATCACGAGAGCTTCGTAAATTGCAAAACAGTTTCCGGCAAGTCGGTCATTGTTAGGGTCTGTTTCTATGGGGAGGAGATGTCCATGCCGCTCGCGATGAACCGTGAGGTTTTCATTACCTGTGCCGTGACCGGGTCCGGCGGCTCGCAGGACCGCTCCCCGCATGTGCCACGCTCGCCCAAGCAGATCGCCGATTCGGCGATCGATGCGGCCAAGGCCGGTGCCGCCATCGTCCACTGCCATGTCCGCGACCCCGAGACCGGCAAGCCGCGCCGCGATGTCCATCTCTACCGCGAAGTGACGGACCGCATCCGCGCGGCAGAAGTCGATGTGATCCTGAACCTGACCGCCGGGATGGGCGGCGACATGGTGTTCGGCTCACCGGAAGCGCCGCTGCCGCTCAATGAAAAAGGCACCGACATGGGCGGCGCCACCAACCGCATGGAACATGTGCGCCAGTGCCTGCCGGAAATCTGCACGCTGGATTGCGGCACCATGAACTTCGCCGAGGCCGATTATGTCATGACCAACACGCCCGGCATGCTGCGCGCCATGGGCGGCATGATGACGGCGCTCGGCGTCAAGCCGGAGATCGAAGCCTTCGATACCGGCCACCTCTGGTTCGCCAAGCAGCTGGTCGAAGAAAAGGTCTTGAATCCCGACGCGCTGGTGCAGCTCTGCATGGGTGTGCCGTGGGGGGCGCCGGACGACCTCAACACCTTCATGGCCATGGTTAACAACGTGCCGTCGACCTGGAACTGGTCGGCCTTCGCCATCGGCCGCAACCAGATGGCCTATGCAGCCGCTGCAGTGCTCGCCGGCGGCAATGTCCGCGTCGGTCTCGAAGACAATCTCTGGCTCGACAAGGGCGTGCTGGCCACCAATGCGCAGCTGGTCGAGCGCGCCGCCAGCATCGTCACCAATCTCGGCGCCAGGATTTTGGGGCCGGAGGAAGTGCGCAGGAAGCTCAACCTCACCAAGCGGGCGCCGATCGCAGCGGCTGCTTAAGACGGGAGCGGATCATGGCTACCGTCAAATTCACTGCGATGAAGGATGGCGACAGGCAAGACTATGAGTTCCTGACCGCCCATGAGATCGACTATGCCGCCAGGACCGGCGAGCGGCTGCTCGACGCACTGGTGCAACTCGACGAAGGCCTGTCGGGCTACAAGATCACCAGGCTCGGCCATTCGCTGCAGGCGGCGACGCGGGCCTGGCGTGACGGCGCCGACACCGACTGGATCGCCTGCGCGCTGCTGCACGACATCGGCGACATCTACGCTCCCTACAATCACGACGAATACGCCGCCTCGATCCTGAAACCTTTCGTGCGCGAGCAATGCACCTGGGTGGTGGAAAAGCATGGCGACTTCCAGCGGCTCTATTACGCGCATCATCTCGGCGGCAACCGCCATCCTCGCGACCGCTTCGCCGGCCATGCCTATTTCGACGATTGCGACCAGTTTTGCGAACGCTGGGACCAGTCGAGCTTCGACCCGGACTACGACACGCTGCCGATCGAATTCTTCCGGCCCTTCGTGCTCGAAGTCTTCGCCCGCAAGGCCTACGACCCCTCCGTGATCCGCTCCGGCGAGCGCGTGCCTCTCATCGACCCCGAAACCGCCAAGACAAGAACCGGAGCCTGACCATGAGCATCATCAACAGGGCAGCCGCCATTGGCGGCGGTGTCATTGGCGCCGGCTGGGTGGCGCGGCTGCTGCTCAACGGCATCGACGTGTCGATCTTCGATCCGGACCCGGAAGCGTCGCGCAAGGTCTCGGAAGTGATGAAGGGCGCGCGCCGCGCCTACAAGCAGATGGTTCCCGGCGGCCTGCCCAGGGAAGGCAGACTGACCTTTGCCAAGACCATCGCCGAGGCGGTGGCCGACGCCGATTTCATCCAGGAGAGCGTGCCGGAGCGGCTCGACCTCAAACACCGCGTACTGGCCGAGATCGATCTCTACGCGCCGGCCAACGCCATTGTCGGCTCGTCCACCTCGGGCATCAAGCCGACCGACATGCAGGTGGCGATGAAGAAGCATCCGGAGCGTCTGGTTGTCGGACATCCCTTCAACCCGGTCTATCTGCTGCCGCTGGTCGAGATCGTCGGCGGCGAACAGACCTTTCCAGAGGCGATCGAGGTCGCAAAGGAGATCTATGCATCGATCGGCATGAAGCCGGTGGTGATCCGCAAGGAGATCGAGGCCTTTGTCGGCGACCGCCTGCTCGAAGCGGCCTGGCGTGAGGCGCTGTGGCTGATCAAGGACGGCATCTGCACCGTTGAGGAACTCGACGACATCATGCGCTATGGCTTCGGCCTGCGCTGGGCGCAGATGGGCATGTTCCAGGTCTATCGCGTCGCCGGCGGCGAAGCCGGCATGCGCCACTTCATGGCGCAGTTCGGGCCGTGCCTGAAATGGCCGTGGACCAAGCTTGTGGACGTGCCGGAGTTCAACGACGAGCTGGTCGATCTTATTGCCACCCAGTCGGACGACCAGGCGCATGGCCTGTCGATCCGTGAGCTGGAAAAGATCCGCGACGACAATCTGGTCGCGATCATGGATGCTCTGTCGAAACAGAACAAAGGCAAGGGCTGGGGCGCCGGCACCTTGCACAAGGACTATACCAAGCAGCTGGCCAAGCTGGCGGCGAAGAAGCCGGCCGCTTCCAAGGCCGCAGAGAAGGCCAAGGCATCGAAGCCGGTGAAGAAGGCGGAAAAGCCGAAGAAAAAGAAGAAAGGCTGAGGCCATGGATTTCGGTCTTTCGGAGGAACAGAAGCTCATCGTCGAGACCACGCGCGCTTTCGTCGAGAACGAGCTTTACCCGCATGAACGTGAGGTCGAGCGCACCGGCGTGCTGCGCCGCGAGTTGATCGAAGAGATCAAGGTCAAGGCGATCGAAGCCGGGCTCTATGCCGCCAACATGCCGGCCGATGTCGGTGGCGCCGGCCTCGATACGGTGACCTGGCTGCTCTACGAGAAGGAACTCGGCCGCGCCAACTATGCGCTGCACTGGACCTGCGTCGCGCGCCCCTCCAACATCCTGCTCGCCGGCACGCCGGAGCAGCGCGAAAAATACCTGTTCCCGTGTATTCGTGGCGAGAAGTGGGACTGCCTGGCGATGACCGAGCCTGGCGCCGGCTCCGATTTGCGCGGCATGAAGGCGTCAGCCGTGCAGGACGGCGACGACTGGGTGCTCAACGGCACCAAGCATTTCATCAGCCACGCCGATCTGGCCGATTTCGCAATTAGTTTCATGGCTTCGGGCGAGGAAGAAACGCCGCGCGGCAAGCGCAAGAAGATCACCGCCTTCTTCGTCGACAAGGGCACCAAGGGGTTCACCGTGCGCGACGGCTACCGCAACGTCTCGCATCGCGGCTACACCAACGCCATCCTCGAATTCGACGATTGCCGCCTGCCGGCAAGCCAGGTGCTGGGTGAGGTCCACAAGGGCTTCGACGTCGCCAATTCCTGGCTCGGCGCCACGCGCCTGCAGGTCGGCGCCACCTGTCTCGGCCGCGCCGAGCGGGCACTCGGCCACGCCATCGAATACTCAGCGCAACGCCAGCAGTTCGGCCAGCAGATCGGCAAGTTCCAGGGCGTGTCGTTCAAACTCGCCGACATGGCGACGGAATTGAAGGCGGCGGACCTGATGGTGTTCGAAGCCGGCTGGAAGTACGATCAGGGCACCGTCACCGACCAGGACATGGCCATGGCGAAGCTGAAGGCTACCGAAATGCTCGCCTTTGTTGCCGACGAAGCAATCCAGATCCATGGCGGCATGGGGCTGATGGATGACCTGCCGCTGGAGCGCATCTGGCGCGACGCCCGCGTCGAGCGCATCTGGGAAGGCACGTCGGAAATCCAGCGCCACATCATTTCGCGGGCGCTGCTGCGCCCGTTCGGGGCATAAACCATGCATAAGCTTGAACGTCTCCTGCGTCCAAAATCCATCGCCGTGTTCGGCGGGGCGCAGGCCGCTGCCGTCGTCGCGCAATCGATCAAGATGGGCTTTGCCGGCGAAATCTGGCCGGTGCATCCGAACAAGGACGAGGTCGCCGGCCGCAAGGCCTATCGCTCGGTCGCCGACCTTCCCGACGCGCCGGACGCTGCCTTTGTCGGCGTCAACCGGCATCTCACCATCGAGGTAATCAAGGCGCTGGCTGAGCGCGGCGCCGGCGGCGCCGTCTGTTTTGCCGCGGGCTTTCTTGAGACCGAGGCCTATGACGACGACGGCGAGCGGCTGCAGGCCGAACTGGTGGCCGCGGCCGGCCAGATGCCGATCATCGGGCCGAACTGCTACGGCCTGATCAACTATGCCGATGGCGCGCTGTTGTGGCCCGACCAGCATGGCGGCATCCGGCTGCCCGAAGGCGCCAAGGGCGTCGCCATCATCACCCAGTCCTCCAACATCGCCATTAACATGACGATGCAGAAGCGCGGCCTGCCGATCGCCTTCCTGATGACCGCTGGCAACCAGGCGCAGACCGGCCTCTCCGAAATGGCGCTCGGCCTGATCGAGGACGAGCGCGTCACCTCGCTCGGCCTGCACATCGAAGCCTTCGATTCGGTAGCCGGCTTCGAGAAGCTGGCGGCGCGGGCGCGCGAACTGAAGAAGCCGATCATCGCCATGAAGGTCGGCCGCTCCGAACAGGCGCGGCAGGCGACGGTCTCGCACACGGCATCGCTGGCTGGCTCGGACGCTGCCTCGGGCGCTTTCCTGCGGCGGCTCGGCATTGCCCGCGTCGATTCCATCCCCGCCTTCATCGAGGCGCTGAAGCTGCTGCATGTCACCGGGCCGCTGCCCGGCTATCGACTGTCGTCGATGAGCTGCTCCGGCGGCGAAGCCTCTGTCATGGCCGACAGCGCCGAAGGCCGCTGGGTCAATTTCCCGGAGCTCACCAGGAAGCACCGCGCCCATGTCAAATCGACGCTCGGGCCGCTGGTCGCGGTCGCCAACCCGTTGGACTATCACACCTTCATCTGGAACAACGAGCCGGCGATGACCGCAACCTTCACCGCCATGGTGTCGGGTGGCTTCGACCTCAACATGCTGGTGCTCGACTTTCCACGCCCCGACCGCTGCTCGGTCACCGACTGGTGGGCGACGCTGCGCGCCTTCGAATCGGCGCTGAAGACCAACAAGGCGCATGGTGCGATCGTCTCCTCGCTGCCGGAGAACCTGCCGGAGGAATACACCGCCGAACTGATGGCGCGCGGCATGGTGCCGTTGTTCGGCATCTCCGAGGCCATGGATGCCGCAGGTGCGGCAGCCTTCATCGGCTGGGCCTGGGCCGAGCCGCAGGCGCAGTCTATCGACACGTCGGCTGCAGGTGCGGCCGGAGGTGACCATGTCACCCCTGACGAGGCCGAAACCAAGGCGCGGTTGATCAAGGCCGGCTTGCCTGTGCCGAAGGCAGAACGTGCCGCCAATGCTGTCGAGGCCGTCATCTCATCGATGGCGCTCGGCTTCCCGGTGGCGCTGAAGGCGCTCGGAGTCACCCACAAATCGGAAGTCGGCGCGGTCAGGCTGAACCTCAAGGACGCCGAATCCGTGAGCACGGCGGCGCATGATCTGCTGCCGCTCGGCACCGGCCTCTATGTCGAGCGCATGGTGCGCGACGGCGTTGCCGAACTGATCGTCGGCTTCACCCGCGACCCGATGTTCGGCGCCGTCATGACGCTGGGCACCGGAGGCGTGCTGGTCGAGCTGTTGCGCGACAGCGTCACGCTGATGCTGCCGGCGACGCGCGACGACATCGAGGCGGCCCTGCGTGGCCTTAAACTGTTTCCGCTGCTGGACGGCTATCGTGGCCGGCCCAAGGCCGATGTCGGGGCTGCCATCGACGCCATCGCGGGCATTGCCGGCTTCGTGCAGACGAATGCCGGAGAGATCGAGGAACTCGACATCAACCCGCTGATCGTCTGCGCCGAGGGCAAGGGCGCTTGGATCGCCGACGCGCTGCTGGTGCTGGGAGAGAAGAAGAATGTCTGACGTCATTTCCACCCGCCGCGAGGGCACCATCATCGAGGTCACGCTCGACCGGCCCAAGGCCAACGCCATCGACCTCAAGACCTCGCGGCTGATGGGCGAGACCTTCAAGGCGTTCCGCGACGATCCCGGATTGCGCGTCGCCATCGTCAAGACCGCCGGCGACAAGTTCTTCTGCGCCGGCTGGGATTTGAAGGCAGCCGCCGGTGGCGACGCGGTCGACGGCGACTATGGCGTCGGCGGTTTTGCCGGCCTGCAGGAGCTGCGCGACATGAACAAGCCGATCATTGCCTGCGTCAACGGCATGGCGGTGGGCGGCGGCTTCGAGCTAGCGCTGTCCTGCGACCTCATTTTCGCCTCCGACCATTCCTCCTTCGCCCTGCCCGAAATCCGCGCCGGCACGCTGGCTGATGCCGCGACGATCAAGCTGCCCAAGCGCATTCCCTATCATGTCGCCATGGACCTTCTGCTCACCGGCCGCTGGATGGATGTGGCGGAAGCGCATCGCTGGGGGCTGGTCAACGAAGTGCTTCCCAAGGACAAGCTCGAGGAGCGCGTCTGGGAGATCGCAAGGCTGCTCGCCAGCGGCCCGCCGCTGGTGTTCGCCGCGATCAAGGAGACGGCGCGGGTGGCCGAGGCGCTGACCTTCCAGGACGCGATGAACCGCGTGACGCGCCGGCAATTGGCGACGGTCGATGCGCTTTATGGCTCGGAGGACAATATGGAAGGGTTCCGGGCTTTTGCGGAAAAGCGCGACCCGGTGTGGAAGGGGAAGTAGCCTCTTTACCCTCCCTCGATGGGGAGGGTCGGACCGAAGGTCCGGGGTGGGGTGATGCGCCACCACCCCCCACCCGCCGCTTCGCGGCGACCTCCCCCATCAAGGAAGGTAAAGGAGCTGCATGACCGACTACAAAACCCTCATCGACGCGGAAACCTGGGCCTTCATCGAGAAGACCAACTCCTACTATCCTCCCGACACGATCGACTACACCATCGCCCAGCAGCGTGCGATCTATGACAGGATGTGCCGCGAGTTTTTTGCCGGCTATCCCGATGGCGTGACGGCGGAAACGACAATCATTGCCGCCCACGACATCCCGATCCGCATTTATCGCAGCACGACACCGGGCCATGCCGCGATGGTGCTTTACATCCATGGCGGCGGCTTCATCCTCGGTGGGCTGGACAGCCATGACGATGTCTGCGCCGAGCTGTGCGCCCGGACCGGCTTCGAAGTGGTCTCCATCGACTACCGGCTGGCGCCGGAGCATCTGCACCCGGCCGCCTTCGACGATGCGCTGCATGCCTTCGAATGGGCGGCCTCAAACTACGACTGCCCTATTTTGCTCTGCGGCGACAGCGCCGGCGGCAATCTCTGCGCGGCTCTCGCCCACGCGACGCGCAGCCATGCCAAAAAGTCGATCGGCCAGGTGCTGATCTATCCCGGCCTCGGCGGCGACCGTTCGCAAGGCTCCTATTTGACGCATGCGGAAGCGCCGATGCTGACGGTGCGCGATCTCGACTTCTACAGGGATGTCCGCACCGGCGGCCTCGATGGGACCGGCGACATCACTTTGTATCCACTGGCCGACGCAGATTTCATCGGCCTGCCACCGACAGTGCTGATCACCGCGCAATGCGACCCGCTGTCGTCGGACGGCGAGGCCTATCGCGATCGCGTCCTCGCTGCCGGCGGCCATGCCGCCTGGTTCGAGGAGCCGGGACTGGTGCACGGCTATCTCCGGGCCAGGCACACGGTCGGCCGGGCCCGCGCCAGCTTCAACCGTATCGTCGAAGCGGTGTCGGTGCTGGGCAAGGGCGACTGGATCTGGTGATCCGGCTCAACCGCGGACAAAGGCGATCAGTTCCTCAGCCATGCGATCGTTGAATTCCCGACGAAAGCGGTTTTTCTTCAGCCATTCAGGGTTTGAGCCGACGGTCTTGTTGGCATCCACGACAACGCCTTTGCCATCGACAATGAAATAGTCGATGGCGCCGAAGTCCAGGTTGAGCCGCTGCCGCACCGCCAGCACTTCCGGTGGCACGGCGCCGCCCACCTCATTGCTCAGGATTTTTGAGCCGGCGCACAACACATCGTCGTAGACCTGCCGCATGTTGACCTCGGCACCGAGCAGGAACATGTAGCGGTGCTTGACGATGGGCAGGTCGAGCGTATCGAAAGCGAACTTTTCCACCATCAGGCGATTGTTGCGCCATACATCCCGCGGAACCTCGCCGATCGTCTGGTAGACCTTATAGGGCGGGCACAGGCGGTCCTTGTAGCCGGCTTCGAAGAGCTTGCGGATGGCATGCGCGCTCCTGGTCAGGCCGTTGCGATGCTGCCACCAGCGCTGCTCTGGTCGGCCCCTGGAGTTGAGGACCGTCTTGACGACAACCGGCCCCTTGTGGCTGTCGCCGGCCTCCAGCTTCAGTGTCGAATAAAGGTGCCGGTGGATGGACAGCGCGCGGCCATTGATGGTGCGGTCGTAGAGGTGGCCGAGACCGCGGTACGTTGGCGGCACGATTGTCAGGTCGACATGCAGAAAGGCCACCGGCGCCCGATCTCGGCCGGCCGGCCGGTCGAGCAGGCGCACTTTCAATCCAGCCTGTTCCAGGTAAGGCAGTAACTGCGCGATGCNGACACCGAACGCTATTCCTTGATATCGACGCCCGAGAAATCGTGGTGATCAAAGGGGTCCATGACATAGCCCGTCACCTGTTCGCGCATCGGGATCGAGACCACGGAGTGGGCGATAGCGACCCACGGCATCTGCTCCCTGAAGATCGTTTGCGCCTGCGAATAGAGTTTTGCGCGGGCAGCGGGATCGACGATCCCGGCTGCCTGCTTGAGCAGATCGTCGAAGGCCGGAAAACACCAGTTGGCACGATTGGTGGTGCCGACGCCGGCACAGCCAAGCGGCACCGACAGGAAGTTGTCGGGGTCGCCATTGTCGCCGGTGAAGCCGAACAGCATGGCGCCGTCGCGGTCGCGTGACTTTGAGCGGGCAAGGTATTCAGTCCACTCATACGTCACGACTTCCACGGTGACACCGATCTTTGCCAGGTCGGACTGGATCATTTCGGCCATACGCTGCGCATTCGGGTTATACGGACGCTGCACCGGCATCGCCCAGATCTTCATGTGCAGGTCTTTTACGCCGGCATCGGCGAGCCCCTGCCTGGCGGCAGCGGGGTCGAAGACATGATCGGGGCTCGTCTTGTCATAGGCCCAGGAGGTTGGCGGCAGCGGATTGCGTGCGACTTCGCCGGTGCCGCGGAACACGACGTCGACCAGCGCCTGCGTGTCGATGGCAATGGCGATCGCCTTCCTCACCCTTGGATCGTCGAAGGGCTTCTGCAAGGTGTTGAAGGCGAGGTATCCCGTATTGAGGCCCTCCTGCTGCATGACCTTGATTCCGGGCGTCGCCTTGATCGCCTCCAGGTCGGCCGGATTTGGATAGGGCATGAGATCGCATTCGCCGGCGCGCAGCTTTTCCATGCGAATGCTGGCATCGGTGGCAATGGCGAAGACGAGATCGTCGATCTTCGGCTTGCCGCGCCAGTAGTCCGGATTGGCCTTGTAGCGGATGACTGCATCCTGCTGGTAGTCGACAAGCTGGAACGGACCCGTCCCGACCGGCTTCAGCGCCAGATCGAGAAGCCGCTTCTCTGCGACGAGCTTGTCGGCATATTCCTTGGAAACGAGCGAAGCGAAATCCATCGCCAGGTCGGCAAGCATCGGCGAATGCGGCGCCTTCAGCGTCATCACCACAGTATGGTCGTCAAGCTTGCGCCAACCGGCGACAAGATCCGGCATGCCGATGCCGTCGAAGTAAATGTACTGGCGTTTGGCGTAATTGTTGAACGGGTTCTGCGCGTTGGCCTGCCGGTCGAAGGTAAACAGCACATCATCGGCGTTGAAGTCGCGGCTCGGCGTAAAACCCTCGAGGCTGTGGAACTTCACGCCGTGCCGCAGGTGGAATGTGTAGGTGAGGCCGTCGTCGGAAATCTCCCAGCTTTCGGCAAGGCCGGGGCGCACCTTGGTGGTGCCGGGCTCGAACTCGACCATGCGGTTGTAGAGAGCGGTGGCCGAGGCGTCGCGGGATCCGGAGGCGAGTGCGGGATCGAACGTATCGGGGCTAACCTCGGTGCAGTAGACCAAGGTCTTGGCTACGGATTGATGGACCGGCAACGCACATGGAAAAAGCGCCGCCAGCAAGAGAACGAAGTGCCTGCGTGTCATGATCCCCCCAGGGTTGGGAAGACGCTAGCAGAAGCCGGCACTGACGGTAAGTAAGCCGGCCGGTCTTTCGCGCGCCAAGACTGTTTTCCACCTTGAGTTGACACAAGGAATTGGCCGCGCCTCTGTGAAATGGCGGACAGACCCGGCCGCCGTTTTGCATGAACCTTTCCTCTTCAGCCTGCGACTGACGACCAGGCGCCGCATGGTGCGGGCCGGAAAGGATGCCCCCATGACCAGGACCCCAGAGGCTCCACGGTCTCCGGGACCAACGCAAGCTCAGCGCGACCACCGCCTTCGGGATGGAGTCGATGCGCTGGGCTTTCGGCTGATTCCGTTGACCCTGCGCAGGAGCAGGCGTATCGTGAAGATGAGGAAAGCAGACAATTCGATCAGGGACGAACGTGCCGGAACGCCGCGCCTTGCCCTGTTTCGCGCGGCCGGACCGGATGTTCCTCCCGAAAACTTCGGGGGGAGTTTTATGTCCTGCGATCGCGGCGCGTCCATGTCGTCTCCAAGCGGCGGTTTGCGCCGTTCGCTCCATCTGGCCGGCGGTTTGCTTGCCCTGGCGCTGAGCGCCACGCTCTGGTTGGACACAGCCGCCCAAGCGCAGGAAACCCAGATCATCTATCCCGGCTCGATGGCGGTCACCGGATTTTCCGGCACCGTCATTCCCAATTTCGACTCTGCCGATTCCGAAAGGGGGGGGCTGCCGCCCGGCGTCGACCCGGTCGACGAAACCTTCATCGACACGACGCGCGCCACCTTGCGCGTCTTCGACGTTTCGGCGCTCGGCGGACTGGCTTCCGGCCAGCTCGTCTACACACCGCCGCCCTTCGAGGTGACGGCCGAACAGATCGGCCAGGTGTTCGCCATCACCTATGATGACGGTGTGCGCGACGGCGTTCCCTCGGGCGTCCCCAACCTCTATGCCGGCGCTACCTCCCTGCACGGCATCCGTATTGTCACCCCGGACGAAGATGCCGACGGTCGGCCCGAGCGACAGCGCCGCGGAACCGCAGGCGCCGTCTTCATGGACGGCCAGTTCGGCACCGAAAGCGGTGGCGGTCCGGGCACGATCTGGAAGATCGACGGCATCACCGGCGCGGTCTCCAAATTCGCCGACATTGACACCAACAGCGGTTCCGGCATCGGCGACATCAGCTTCGACAGCAATCACCGCGAGTTCTTCGCCAGCGATCTCGACACCGGCCTCATCCACCGCCTCGATGCCAACGGCACGCTGATCGACACATTCGATCACGGCGTTGCCGGGCGGCCGGCGCATGGGCTGGCTCCCGTCGCCGATGACGGTGCGGTGATGGACATACAGGGTGCTGCCTTCGACTCGGAAGACCCCGACACATGGGGCTACACGCAGGACGAACGCCGCGTCTGGTCCGTCGCCTATCATGGCGGCCGGCTCTATTATTCGGTCGGCGAAAAGGCCGAGATCTGGTCGGTTGGCATTGCCCGCGATGGCAGCTTTGCCGGTGATCCGCGCTGGGAGCTGACGGTCAAGGCCGACAAGGACTACGCCGTCACCGACATCGCCTTCGACAACCAGGGTTTCATGTATCTGGCGCAGCGCGGCCCGGTCGAGAATCGCTACGATTACAGCCAGTTCGCCGATTCCGGCAAGGGCGAGGTCATCCGCTACTGGCGCGAAAACCCGGACGATCCGGCAACGGAATCGGTCTGGGTGGAAGAGCCGCAGGAATATGCGGTCGGCTTCCCGCAAGGCAACCGGCTGTCGGCCGGTGGGCTCGACCTGCAATATGGCTATGACGCCGACGGCAATCTCGACACCGGCGTGTGCACCGACACGCTGGTCAACACCGGCGACAAGCTGCGCGACAACCCGACACTTGCCGACCAGCTCGCCGCCGGCGGGCCGCTTGCCGTGCACGGCGTGCAGATCACGCCGACGCCGTTGGTCAAGCCGGCCAACGTGCCGCCTTTCGGCTCGTGGTTCGTCGACTTCGACGGCTATTTCGAAGACCCAGAAGTGGAAGGCCATGTCGGCGACGTCGAGGTCTGGCACCCCTGCGAAGGCCGTGCCGGCTATTATGAAGAGATCCCCGGCGGTTATCTGCCGCCGTTCTATCCGCCGGACTTCCCACCGCCCGGCGATCTGCCTCCGTGCATCGATGTCGAGGATGTTCAGTTCTACTGCACGCCTCGCGGCCTCCAGGCCGACCTCTATCTCCATGACCATGCCGGCTTTGGCGGCGATTCGATCAAGGTCCAGCCTTCCAGTGAGACAAAGTCCAGGACACCAGGCGTCGGGGTGACATCACCCCAGTCGCATGCTCCCGGTAAGCCTTACACGGTCGACATCACCGGCCATTCTCCGGGCGACAGAGTCGATGTTGGACTTTGCTTCTACAGGCAGTCCGACAAGGACAAGGGTGGCTACTACCCTTGCTGCAAGATGACTTTGCCGCTCAGAACCCCAGCCGTCAGCTGCGAACGTTGAGGAGGGGAAGATGAAAAATCTCGCACTTTCCCCGACCGCGAACAGCAGTCAATCCACCGGCAAGCAGCCAACCGTCATGGAGACCATCATGAAACCCCTGTCATATGCCAGGCGCGGCGCGCGCTGGCTGATGGCGGCCGGTATCGCGGTCGCCATGTTCACCCCTGTGGCAAGCCACGCCGAAGATGCAGTCCCGATCACTCCGGAACTGCGGCTCGACCTGGACAATTCAAAAATCGTCAATCCGAGGCCGGAACGGATCGTGCCGTTCTTCACCAAAACAGGCACACAGAGGAGCTGCGACTACGTCGTCTACTCCCTGAGCTTTGGCCTGCGCGGCGACCCGCAAGGCTTTGCCGACCCAAGCTTTTCGGCCAGGCTGAAGAAACTCCAACTCGACTTCAAGGATCAGCTTCCGCACGGTCTTGCGATCGTCAACGTCAACGTGTCCGGCGACGGCACGGATGCGTCTGGCGGACCGCTGCCGGGTGCGACAATCAGCACCTCGGCTAATCCGAACGATACGGCAACGGTCTCCGATTTCCGGATTTCCACCACCGATCTCGACGGCGCCGGGGCTGGCAATGAACGCGTCATCAATTTCAAGATCACCGCCAAGATCGACCATGCGGCGTTTCCTTCGCCGACCATCGTCGACAACCAGGGCATGATCAAGGTGACGCCGGGCGTCGGCACGGGGGCCATCATCCCGTCGCAGGATCCGGGCAAGCCCGACGACGGCGACTACAAGACCGGGGCCAAGACCTCGATCAAGATCGACCTCACCAACTGTGACAAGCGGCCTCCGCCTCCCGACCGGCAATGTTTCAAGGTGGAGCGCGGCACGGTCGATTGCGTGCAAGGCGGCGGCGCGTTCATCTACCACATGCCTGTCGGCCCGGAGATGGGCGGAAAATGGGTGCAGGTATCGACGACGACCCCAGGCATCACCATCATCCCCGACACGCAATTGGTGGCGGCGGGCGGCGGTGTGCTGAACTGGAAGATCGTCGGTGCATCGCCCGGCGACGTCATCCACCTCATCGTCACCGGCATCGAGACCTATGCCGGCCCGAAGGAGGGTTGGGGACTATGCTGCACGCAGACCATCGACATCGTCATCCCGCGTGACTTGAGATGTCCCCCCAAGGACAAGGAACCGGACCTCAAGGTCGAGAAACGCGCCGACGTGACGCGTTGCACAATGGGGGGCGGCTGCGACTTCACCATCAAGGTCACCAATGTCGGCGACGGGCCGTATCACGGCAAGATCGTGCTCGACGAGGTGACGCTGCCGGCCGGCTCGACTCTGGATTCAGGGCCCAATCCGCCCTGGGTATGCATGCCCGGCGTGACCCCGATGACGTGCACCTATCCGGTGACCACGCTCAATCCGGGGGCCTCCATCAACCTCAAGCTCGGCTTCAAGCCGGCGGGTGGTTGGCAAGGCAGCGCGCTGCGCAACTGCGCCACCTATAATTACGGCGCCAGCGGCAAGCCGCTGTTCGGCAGCCAGCAGAACGATCGCGGCTGTGCCTCGATCCCGATCTGCCGGCGTGGCGACCGCGACCGCGATTGCCGGCCCCCGGTCGACAAGAAGGTCGACCTGATCCTGAAGAAGCGTGCCCGCATCCCGGTCTGCACACCCGACGGCATCTGCTACTTCGTGATCGACATCATCAACAATGGCAGCGTCCCCTATAATGGGCCGCTGACGGTTATCGACAATTACCCGGGCGGCGCGCCGGCCTCTTCGACCTTCGGCCCGTCTCCGCCCTGGACATGCGGACCGAACGGTCCCGGCCAGTTCCGCTGCGACAATGCAGGCATCGTGCTGATGCCGGGCGCCTCGACGCCGATCGTCGTCAGGGCGGTCATGCCGGCCGGCTACCAGTCGGATTCGGTCGAGAACTGCGCGGCGCTGAAGCCCGTCCCCGGTGAGGTCGACCTCACCAACAACAAGGCCTGCGCCAAGGAACGCTTCCGTCATCCCAATGGCGGCAAGCCGACCCTACGCATCACCAAGGTCTGCAATGGCTCGCTCGCCGGTGCGGCGGTGGTTTCCTGCCGCATCACCGTCATCAGCCTTGGCACCTCTGCCCCCACCGGTCCGGTGCGGGTCAACGATGCTGCCACGCTGATATCGGGTGGCGCGCCGGTCCAGATCCAGACCGTCACACCCGACGGTGCGGAATGGGCCTGCGGAGCGGTTCCGGCCAATGCGCTGTCATGCCAGATACCCGGCGCCGCGATGACGCCCGGAACCTCCAGGCACTTCGACGTGACGGTCTTGGCCAATGGCGCGTTCGAGAACTGCGCACGCGGCTCATACGGCCCGGCCCCTGGAGACGACGTCGTCTACCCGATCGGCCAGGCCTGCGCCAAGGGCGGCGGCACGTCCACCATCAGCGTCAAGAAGACCGGCGATGCCGAGTGCCAGCCGGGGCAACCCTGCTCGTTCGAGATCACCATCACCAATGATGGCCAGACCGCCTTCTCCGGTCCGGTCCGCATCGGCGATGCGATCGGGGTGGACGGGCTGGGGCGGCTGCAAGGCGTCGCGATCACCTCGATCGAACCGCCCTTCGGCTGCTCGCCCGAACCGACGACCTTGCCGTTGACCTGCATTGCCAACCTGACGCTCGGCGCCGGGGAAAGCCATGTGCACAAGGTCACCGTGGTCCTTCCCGACGCTCCCTTGGTCAATCTGCGGGGCAACGTCAGCGGCCAGAACTGCGTCGGCGTCTTGTCTCCCGACACCAGGGTGCAAGGCGGCGGCGACGTACTGCCCGGCGACCTGACCAACGTCCAGGGCGATCGCGGCAAGGCCTATGCCTGCCATCCGTTCACCATCAAGCGCGAGGTGAAGAAGGAATGCTCGCCAGGCTTCGTCATGAACGATGCCGGCCGGTGCGTGTGTCCGGAAGGCACGACGTTCCGCAACGGCCAGTGCTCGCCCGACGGCGGCGTCATCATCCAGCCGAAGGATCCGAGGCCCTGCGTGCTGCTCAAGGGCCAGATCCGCACCGAGGATGGACGCTGTGTCTGCCCGCGCGGAACCGAGCTTGAGAACGGCGCTTGCGTCAAGACCGACAAGCCTGGCTGCACCATCCCCGGTTCGGTCCCGACGTCGGACGGCAATGGCTGCTACTGCCCGGAAGGTACGCATCTCGACCGACAGGCAAATGCCTGCGTGCGCGACAAGCAGAAGCCCGAGCAGTGCGGCATACGCGGCCAGGTTCATGACGCCGATGGCGATTGTGTCTGCCCGCGTGGGACAGAGGTGCGCAATGGAGCCTGCCGGCCGATCCGGCCAAAGCCTGAACAATGCTCGATCCGTGGTCAGATCCAAAACGCCAATGGCGATTGCGTCTGCCCGGACGGCACAGAAGTCAGGGGCAAGGTCTGCCGGCCGATCCGGCCGAAGCCCGAGCAGTGCTCGATCCGCGGCCAGGTCCACGACGCCAACGGCAATTGTGTCTGCCCGCGGGGTACCGAGGTGCAAGGCAATGCCTGCCGGCAGAAGAAGCCTGTGCTGGAACAGTGCGACATACGCGGCCAGGTGCACAACAAGCGCGGCGAGTGTGTTTGCCCGCGCGGCACCCAGGTGATCGACGGCGCATGCCGCAAGCCGAGGCCGCAGGTGGGAGACTGCGCCCCGGGCTCGCAGATGGTCGGCGGCCAGTGCGTGCCGATCATCAGGCGGCGCTGCCCCGAAGGCACCGTTGGTCGGTTCCCGAACTGCAGAGCCATCCGGCAGCAGCCGTCGCTCGATCCGACCCTGTTGCTCAATCCAGGTGTCCTTCAGCAGTTCATACCGAAGCGCACGCCGCAGACGCAGGTACAGCCGCAAAGGGATCCGGCGGCCAACTTCAAGCCATAGGATCTGGATACGAGTCAAAATTCAGAGCCCCGTCGGAGCGATCCGGCGGGGTTTTCCTTGGGCGCGCTGCGGCGATCGGGCGGCCAGGTATTCGCCGAACCCGCTGCCGGGCGCAGCAAATACCGACTTTCCCTTTTCGGGATCATGGTCTAGAGCAGTTCATCGTTTCGTGGAAACGCCGAACCGCTCTATCTCTTTGTTTTCACGCAATTCCGGACGGAAAGCCGTTCCCACTTTTCCTGGAATTGCTCTAGCAGTCGTCAAGGCCGCGCCCGCAAACAGGGCGCCCAAAGGGGCCGCATCATGAGCAGGAAGACCCTGATCGCGCCATCGGTGCTGGCGTCGGATTTCTCGAAGCTCGGCGACGAGGTCGAGGCGGTGACGGCGGCCGGCGCCGACTGGATCCATCTCGACGTGATGGACGGGCATTTCGTGCCCAACATCACCTTCGGCCCGCCGGTGATCAAGGCCATCCGCAACCGCACCAAGGCCTTTTTCGACTGCCATTTGATGATTGCGCCGGCCGATCCTTATCTGGCCGCCTTTGCCGATGCCGGCTGCGACGGCATGACCGTGCATGCCGAGGCCGGACCGCATCTCGACCGCTCGCTTCAGACCATCAAGGGTCTCGGCAAGAAGGCCGGCGTATCGCTCAATCCGGCGACGCCGGAAAGTGCGATCGAATATGTGCTCGACCGGCTTGACCTGATCCTGATCATGACCGTCAATCCGGGCTTTGGCGGCCAGGCCTTCATCCCGGCCATGGTCGACAAGGTCAAGCGGGTGAAAGCGCTGATCGGCAACCGGCCGATTCGCATCGAGATCGACGGCGGCGTGTCGCCGGAAACCGCCCCCCTGGTCACATCAGCCGGCGCCGATGTGCTGGTGGCAGGCGCCGCCATCTTCAAGGGCGGCAGCGTCGAAGCCTACCGGGCCAATATAGAAGCCATCCGAACCGCGGCCGACCGGGCTGCCGGCTGACATCAGTTCCAGGGCAAGTTCCCGGCTGGTCGGTTCTCCTCGGCCTGATCTCCCTGCCTGATCCTTCGATCTCCCAAAAAGCCGTCAACGGGTGGCAGCCGCAAGGGCATCGCGGCAAGCGACAGGATCGCGGCATCCGGCACTAGTTTTGGCCCATAAATCTAGTGGATAACTGCCGAAGGGATCTGCATGCGGGGAGAGGTCAATCCGGCGGCATGACGCGCGTTAAGAAAAAATTATCCGTATTCGGGATCTCGAAGCTGTTTCTCGAGGGCACCTGCCATGCTGGCAGACAAACTTTCTTCAGAAGAACAAGTTTTCCACGATTTTAGTTACTTCCGGCGGATAAGATGCGGTCAACCTTCCTCTTTAAGTCGAATATCGTGATCTTTCGCTTGAGGGGCGGATGCCTTAGGAGTTACAGTAAATTTACAGGGGAAATCGTTTGCTTCGCGAACGGGCTAGCGGAGCATGGGAGAGCTACAGGAGTCGTATTGACCTACGGATCTGCCGATGTGAGCGAAGGCGCGGGACCCAAGAGCACACTCGCTAGTACGGTCTATCAACAGCTTCGCGACGATCTCCTGCGCGGCGTGTTTGAAAGTGAAAGCAAGCTTCGTGTCGAATGGGTGGTTTCCCGTTACGGCGCCGGCGCCTCACCGGTTCGCGAGGCCCTCAACCGACTTGCTTCGGAAGGCCTGCTCGGCCGCCACGACCAGCGCGGTTTCTTCATCATGCCGGTCAGTGCCCCGGAACTTGAGGAATTGACGCGCACTCGCTGCTGGCTGGAAGAGCGGGCCCTGCGTGAATCCATTGCCAACCGCACCGGCGAATGGGAAGAGCAGCTCGTGCTGGCCTTGCATCGCCTGGCGCGTGCCCCGCGCCGCTTGCCGGAGGATCCGTCCTCGAACAATCCGGAATGGGAAAAGCTGCACCGCGCCTTCCATCGGGCACTGATCGCAGGCTGCCGCTCGCATTGGCTGACCGGCTTTTGCGACCAGCTTTCGGATCAGGCCTCCCGCTACCGGCTGATCTCCCAGGACGGCAGCGAGCGCGACGAAATCAGTGAACATCGGCTGATTGCGGAGCGCACGGTGGATGGCGATGCCGATGGCGCCGTTGAAGCCCTCCTCAGCCACTACCGTCTGACGGCAGCCATGTGCATGGAGCGCTTCAACGACAGCGGCGATCCACGCGTGAGCGCCACCAAGGCGCTGCGCAGTCGCAGATAGAAGCGCTTCCGGTCCGCTATCCAAAATCCGCCCGCTATCCAAAATCGCCCGTTATCCAAGTCCGCTTGCCTTCATCTGATCGGCGGCAAACCCGATTTCACGTTTTTGCCGGACGGAGGCGAAATCGTTTCCTTTGTTCCAAGGCCATGCGCTAGAGCCGGATGAATTTCAGGCCGAATCGACCTGGAATCATCCGGCTCTAAATCAAAGGGTAGAGCATGATGTCCTCCGAAAACCGCTTCACACTTTTCGGCATCATGCTCTAGGGAAGGCGCATGACCAATCACCTGTTCGACGCGTTCCGCAGCCGGATTTCAGCCTCCGAGCGCATCCTGATGGCGACCGATGACGGACGCGCGATCGCCTATGGCGACATGCTGGCGCAATCGGCACAGCTGGCACATGCGCTGAGGCATTTCGGCGTCGAGCCGGGCGACCGCGTTGCCGTGCAGGTCGAAAAAAGCCCCGAATGCATTTTCCTTTACCTCGCCTGCCTGCGCGCCGGCGCGGTCTTCCTGCCGCTCAACACCGCCTACACGCTGGCCGAACTCGGCTATTTCTTCGGTGATGCCGAGCCGCGGCTGGTCGTCTGCGACCCGGCCCGCGCCGGCGCTATCGCGCCGTTGGCGCAGGCGTCGGGTGCTGCCACCTTCACGCTTGGCAGCAATGGTGAGGGCTCGCTGACCGAACTGGCGGCACAACAGCCCACGGATTTCGACGCCGTGGCGCGCGGGCCGGACGATCTGGCCGCAATCCTTTACACATCGGGCACCACCGGACGCTCCAAGGGCGCCATGCTCAGCCACGAAAACCTGGCCTCCAATGCGCGCGTGCTGGTCGAGCAATGGCGTTTCACCGGGGATGACGTGCTGATCCATGCCCTGCCGATCTTCCACACGCATGGCCTGTTCGTCGCCACCAACGTCACCCTGATGGCCGGCGCCTCGATGCTGTTCGAGCAGAAGTTCGACGGCGCCCGCATCGTCTCGCTCTTGCCGCGCGCGACAGTGCTGATGGGCGTGCCGACCTTCTATACAAGGCTCCTGCAGCAGGACGGGCTGGATGTCCAGGCGGCGAAGAACATCCGCCTGTTCGTTTCCGGCTCGGCGCCGCTGCTCGCCGAAACGCACAAGGCCTGGCGCGAGCGCACCGGCCACGACATTCTCGAGCGCTACGGCATGACCGAGACCAATATGAACACGTCGAACCCCTATGAGGGCGAGCGTCGGGCCGGCACGGTCGGTTTCCCGCTGCCCGGCGTTTCGCTGCGCATCGCCGACCCTGACAGCGGCGATGCGCTTGGCCAGGGTGAAGTCGGCATGATCGAGGTCAAAGGTCCGAATGTCTTTTCCGGCTATTGGCGCATGCCGGAAAAAACCAAGGCGGAGTTTCGCAAGGACGGCTTCTTCATCACCGGCGACCTCGGCATCATCGACGCGGACGGCTACGTCCACATCGTCGGCCGCGGCAAGGATCTCATTATCTCCGGCGGCTACAACATCTATCCCAAGGAGATCGAGAGCGAGATCGACGCGGTTGCCGGCGTCTTGGAAAGTGCCGTCATCGGAATTGCCCATCCCGATTTCGGCGAAGGCGTCACCGCTGTCGTGGTGCGTGCGCCGGCATCGCAGATCACCGGGGCCGAGATCGTTGGCGCCATTGCCGACCAGCTGGCCAAATACAAGCATCCGAAGCAGGTGATCTTCGTCGACGAGCTCCCGCGCAACACGATGGGCAAGGTGCAGAAGAACCTGCTGCGCGAGACCTACAAGGGTCTCTACGGCTAATCCATAGCCGGCTAATGTCTTTGCCCAAGCGCTTCGCCTGGACATCTCTGTTCGCGGTTCGGCAGTGGCGCCTTTTACCTGCGCGGCTTTTTCACCCGAGTGCTGGAACCCCACAAAGCGCGGTTCAGCAGGCTGCGTTTGCGCTTGCGCGGGATGAGGTCGACGTCGCTGACGAGCTTGGCGCCGCCCTCCCGCCGCTCCAGGGTGATCTTGCGGCTATGGAAAGCTTCGAGCTCCGCACGATGCGCCACGCTGATGATGGTGACGTCAGGCAGTTCGCGGATCACCGTCAACATCATCGTGTCCTGGCTCTTCTCGTCGAGCGCCGAAGTCGCTTCATCCAGCACCACGATATCGGGGCGATGCAGCAGCAGGCGCGCGAAGGCGAGGCGTTGCTTTTCGCCGCCCGACAGCGTCTGGTCCCATGGCGCCTCTTCCTTGATCCTGCCGGTGAGATAGCCAAGCCCCACCTTGTCGAGGGCAGCCTTGATTTGCTTGATGGTCCACTTGTCCGCCGCCGCGGGATAGGCGACCGCGCGGCGAAGCGTTCCGGAAGGGATGTAGGGGCGTTGCGGCAGCATGAACAGGCGCCTGTCGGTGTGGAAATTGACGCTGCCGCCGCCCCATGGCCACAGGCCCGCGACGGCCCGCACCAGCGTCGACTTGCCTGAACCGGATTCGCCTGAAACCAGCACCCGCTCGCCCGGCTCGATCACGACCTCGGTTTCCTTGACCACGGAGGTGCCGTCGTCGAGTGTCACGGAAAGATTGTCGAGGCTGAGGATGGCGCCGTCTTCCGCTTCGCCCCGGTTGATGCGTCCGAGCGCATCGCTCTGCTCGGCGCGCTCGAGCCCGTCGAGCGACATCATCAGCGAGGCAATGCGCCGCGCGGAGGCGTTCCAGTCGGCGAGGCGCGGATAGTTGTCGACCAGCCAGCCGAACGCGCCTTGCACGATGCCAAAGGCAGACGCCGCCTGCATCACCTCGCCAAGCGTCATCGAGCCTTCGAGGAATTTTGGCGCGCACAAAAGGATCGGCACGACCGGCGCAAACAGGCTCGATCCCTGCGACACCGCCGCCGTGCGCATGTGCTGTCCGGTCAGCAGCGCCCATTGCCTCAGCACATGGCCGAAATTCCTGTCGATGCCGCTGCGCTCCTCGTCCTCGCCTCCCAGCAAGGCGATGCTTTCGCCGTTTTCGCGCACGCGCGTCAGCGTGTAGCGCAGTTCGGCCTCCGCCTGGTTCTTCCGCTCGGAGAGCTGGACGAAGTCGCGGCCGATGACCACCATCGAGGTCGAGGTGATGGCGGCATAGATGATCGCGGTGATGACCAGAAAGCCGGGAATGGTGATGCTCTCACCGCCGACCGGCAGGGTGAGCGCGCCACCGATGGTCCACAGCACGACGATAAAGGTCGAGGCCGACAAGAACGCGTTGAGGACGCCGGCGGTGAAATCGACCGGCGACTCGGTGGCGATGCGCAGATCCTCGGTCATGCGGGCCTCGGGGTTCTGGTGGTCGCCGCCCACGAGGTTCAGCTGGTAGTAGCGGCCGTTTGCCAGCCAGCGCGCGACGACCCCGGTGGTCAGCCAGGAACGCCAGCGGCGCTGGATCGTCATGCGCAGATAGACCTGCGCGACGACAAGGCTGCCGCTGCAGATCACCAGCGGCACGAATACGGCGCTGAGGAGATAGACCGTGCGGGCGTTGCGCTGCTCGAGGGCATCAAACATCGAGCGGTTCCAGACGTTGATGCCATACTGGAAACCGATGTTGATGCAGATCAGCAGCAGCACTCCGATCGTCAAAGGCCAGGCGAGCTTGTCGCCATGCCTCCCCCAATAGCCGCGCCCGCTGATCCAGAAACGCCGCAGCAGATATTTTTTGCGCGCCTGCTCGGCCTGCTCCGGCGTCAGCTTGGGATCGGGTTCGACGGCATCCGGCGGCGGCGCAGCCTCGCCAACGGGCTCGGACGCGGCTTCGGCGGCCGATGCTTTTTTCTCGCGCGGCGTGTCCTCGCGCGGTCCATCTCCGCGCGTTTGCCGTGACGGCTTTTCCCGACGCGACTTCGTGGCATCGCGCGCTTCGATGCCGTCGGCCGGTTTCGATTTGGGTTTTGCCTCGGACATATGCCCCGACAACGACCTCCATATCAAAAGGTTTCATGGTATGCGCCTGCCCGACGTTTCAGGAAACGCCCGTCATTGCGGATATAAAAGCCCAACGACATGTTCTGCGATGCCGAGGCTGGCGGTAAGGCCAGGGCTCTCGATGCCGAACAGATTGACGATCTGGCCGCCCCCGTGGTCAGCCGGTCCCCGGATGACGAAGTCGGCGGCCGGCTGGCCTGGACCGGACAGTTTCGGCCTGACGCCGGCATATGCCGGTTGCAGGGCGCCGTCCGCCAGGCCGGACCAGTAGCGCCTGATTTCGTCGTAGAAGGCAGCGCCTCGTGCGGGATCGACGGTATAGTCGACGCGATCGATCCATTCGACATCCGGGCCAAAGCGCGCGCTCCCCGACATGTCGAGGGTCAGATGCACGCCGAGGCCGCCATGGACTGGCACCGGATAGATCAGCCGCGAAAAGGGCGAGCGACCGGAAAGCGCGAAATAATTGCCGCGCGCCAGCCACAGCGGCGGAACACGGTCTTGCGGGAGGCCTTCGATGCGGCCGGCGAGCGCCTGCGCGTCGAGGCCGGCGGCGTTGATGAAGGCGCCGGTCTTCAAGGTGAAACCCTCGCCATCGGCGTCGCGCGTGTCGATCCGGATGCCGTCGGCTTCGATGCTCGCGCCTGAGACAACGGTGAGCAAGGCGAAAGATGCGCCGGCCGCTTCCGCGTCTCCACGCAATGACAGCATCAGCGCCTGGCTGTCGACGATGCCGGTCGACGGCGACAGCAGCGCGCCGGCGCAGCTCAGCGCCGGTTCCAGGCTTTCGGCCTCTGCGCGCGTCAAAAGCTTGAGGTCACCGACTCCGCATTGCGCCGCGTTGATCTGGATCGCCTGCAGTTTGTCCAACTGGTCGGGTTCGACGGCAACGATCAGTTTGCCGGTGCGATGATGGGCGACGTCGTGCTCGCGGCAATAGGCATAGAGACGCTCGCGGCCGTTGACGCAGAGACGGGCCTTCAGCCTGCCCGGCGTATAATGCCGGCATGGATGACTTCCGAATTGCGCGAACTGGTGCCCGTGCCGATGGCTGCGGCCTTCTCGACCACCAGCACCTCGCGGCCCGACAGCGCCAGCGCGCGGGCAATGGCGAGGCCGACAACACCGGCTCCGGCGACAACGCAGTCGACATCATGCATGGGTGGACTTTAGCGCGGACTGTCCGCGCCTGCAAAAACCTTGTCGCCGCCGATCCAGACGCCGTTGACGTCGAGGGCGTCCGACAGAGCGACAATATCGGCAGCCGTGCCACTGGCGAAGCGGCCGAGCCGGTGGGCCTGGCCGACCGCCTGCGCCGGATAGAGCGAGGCCATGCGCAACGCTTCCGACAGGTCCAGCCCGACGATCCGGTGGACGTAGCGAACCGCCGAGATCATATCGAGATCGGCGCCGGCCAGCGTGCCGTCGGCCAGCCTCAGGCTGCCATCCTTGCGATAGATGATGCGGCCGTTGAGGGTGAACGATGTCATGTCGGTGCCGATCGTCGCCATGGCGTCTGTAACCAGCACGATCTTGCCCGGTCCCTGCTTGGCGCGCAGCGCGATTGCCATGGTGGCGGGATCGACATGGATGCCGTCGGCGATGATCCCGGCCGACAGACTGCCTATGTCGATGGCCGCACCCGCCAGCCCCGGCTCACGGTTGCTGATCTGGCTCATGGCGTTGAACAGATGTGTGACCACGCTGGCGCCGGCATCGGCAAAGGCTCTGGCCGTGGCGTAGCCGGTGTCGGAATGGCCGAGGCTGACAATCACACCGGCCTTGGCCAAGGCCGCAACGCGGGCAGGCTCGACGGATTCAGGCGCTATCGTCGTCAGCAGCACCGGCAGGTTTTTGCGTGCCGCGACCAGCGCCGCTTCATCCGCATCCGTCATCGGCCGGATCAGCGCCGGTTCATGCGCGCCCTTGCGGGCGACGGAGAGATGCGGCCCTTCGAGATGCAGGCCGAGAAATCCCGGCAGTTTTTGCCGTGCCGCCCCGGTGCCGGCGGCAATGGCCGCGGCGGTGATGTCAGGCGTATCTGTGATCAGCGTCGGCAGCAGTGCGGTCGTGCCGAACGGCGCATGCGCCCGGCAGATTGTTGCCAGCGAGGCGACATCGGGATGGTCGTTGAGCATGACGCCGCCGCCGCCATTGACCTGCAGGTCGACAAAACCCGGCACCAGCATGCCGCCCCCGGCGTCGATGCGGGCAACGCCCGACGGAATGGCGCCGACGGGATGAATGCCTTCGACCACATCGCCGTGCACGACAAGGGCGGCGTTATCATGCCAGTCGTCGCCATCGAAAATTCGGGCGCCAGTCAGGGCAAAACGGTCGCTCATACGGTTTCCGTCACCTTGCGCAGATTGCGCGGTACATCCGGATCGAGGCCGCGATGGCGGGCGAAGGCTTCGACGAAGCCGTAGAAGGAGACGATCAGCGTCAGCGGGTCGGTCAAGGGATGACCGGTGGCGACATGCGGCAGCCGCGCCGCGCTCTTGGCTTTGTCCGAGGTTACAAAAACTGCTGCACCCTTGCCGGCAAGGTTGTCGGCAGCCTCTGCCACGGACGGCTCGGAGGCATCGCGGGCGGCGAGCGCCAGCACCGGGAAGCCTGGCCCGACCAGCGCCAGCGGGCCGTGCATGACTTCGGCTGCACTGTAGGCCTCGGCATGCATGCCGCAGGTCTCTTTGAATTTCAGCGCCGCCTCGTCGGCCATCGCTGCCGACGGGCCACGGCCGAGGATGAACAGCGATTGCGGCGTCTCCAATGCGCCGGCCAGCGCCATCCAGTCGCAGGCGATCGCCTTGCTGAAATGCTCGGGCAGGCGGGCAAGGGCGGCCAGCAGTCTGTCGTCGCCGGTGCAATGCGCCATCAGCGCCAGGCCGGCGACCGCCGAATTGACGAATGTCTTGGTCGCCGCGACGCTGCGCTCGGGGCCGGCCAGAATGTCGATGGCAAAATCCGAAGCCCGCGCCAGCGGCGAATCGGCGGTGTTGGTGATGGCGACGGTGAGCGCACCGCCGGCCCTTGCCGTCTCGGCCATGGCGACGATGTCAGGGCTCTTGCCGGATTGCGAGATGGCGAGGCAAGCCGAACCGGCGAGCTTGAGCTTGGCGCCGTAGATCGAGGCGATCGACGGACCGACCGATGCCACGGCCAGGCCGGCGGTCAGTTCGACGGCATATTTCATGAAGGTGGCGGCATGGTCGGACGAACCGCGCGCGACGGTAACGACGAAGCTCGGATCGCGCTCGCGAATGCCGCGTCCGGCCTCGGTCAGCACCGCCGCCGAGCCATCGAGCAGACGCGCGACGGCTTGCGGAATTTCGTCGATCTCGCGCCGCATATGGGTGGTCTTGGGGATCATGGTCGGCCCTCTTCGCTCGGCCCTGTCAGGCGCAGTTCGGCGACGAAATCATAGGCGTCGCCGCGGTAGATGGAGCGGGTGAACTCGATCACCTTGCCGCTCGCGAGATAGGAAATGCGTTCGATGTGCAGGCCGGCAATGCCGGATGGCACTTCGAGCAGACGCGCATCGGCGTCGCCGAGATTGGCGGCGGAAATGCGCTGCACCGCCCGCACCGGCCGGTTGCCGGTCAGTTGCAGCGCCGCATAGAGTGACGAGCCTATCCCGGCCGGATCCGGCAGCACGCTGGCCGACAACGAGGCGCGCTCGATGGCCAGCGGCGTGTCGTTTGCGATGCGCAGGCGCGCCACGCGCGCCACCAGCTCGTTCGAGGACAGGCCGAGCACCATCATCTCGTCGGGCGAGGGCGGGTAGAGGTCGCGGTCGAGCCAGGCTGAACGCACCGCCATGCCGCGCCTTGCCATGTCCTCGGTGAATGAAGTGAGCCTGGACAGCGACTGCTCGACGCGCTCCATGCGCGGCGCCACGAAGGTGCCGGAGCCGTGGCGCTGCACGAGGATGCCGCCCTTGACCAGGTCCTGCACCGCCTTGCGGACGGTGACGCGCGAAATGTCGGCCTTGGTGGCGATGTCGCGCTCGGAAGGCAGCGCATCGCCCGGCCCGATCAGGCCGCGATTGACGGCGTCCTCGATGCTTTTCCTGAGCTGCAGGTAGAGCGGGGCGCCGCTCTGCGACGACTGCCTCAGCGTGGCGAAGATCTGGTCGGCGGCATCGCTCATCGCGTCGCCTCCGCTTTGACGAAGATGCGGGCCGCCATCTGCACGGCGCCGCCCAGCGCATCGTCGAGCGGCGCTTTCAGCAGCGCCTGGTAGCGCTGGGAAAGGCGCGGCCCATAGAGCGGCGCCAGCCCGCCGAGCAGGCAGAGCGGGGCGTCATCAGAGAGGTCGAGCGCGTGGAGCGACGCCTCGACATCGGCAACCGACTTGTCCACGATCCAGTTGGCGACGCTGTCGCCCTTCTCGGCATGCTCGAAAACCTTGGGCGCGAAGCCGCCGAAATCGCCGGGCTTGGCATTGGTGGTGAACTCGACCACGTCTTCGGGATTGTTGCGGAAAATGGCCATCATGCTGTCGGTCAGGGCTGAGCGCGGCCGGACGCCGTCATGGGCGAGCAGCGTCTGCTCCAGCAGGTCGCGGCCGATCCGGGCGCCGCTGCCTTGATCACCGACCTGAAAGCCCCAGCCGCCGATGGCGCGCGACGTGCCGCCCTTGCGCGCCATATAGGCGGTGCCGGTGCCGAGGATGGCCATGGCGCCGTCACCAGAGCCGACTGCCCCTTCGAGCGCGATCTCGGCGTCCGTCTCGACGCGGCTGATGCTGAACGGCAGGATCGCTTCAAGCTGCTGGCGATAGGTGCCGACATTGGCGCCGGCAAGGCCGAGAATGGCTGGTGTCTGCGGGATCAGGTCCGGATCTTGCCCGGCGGCGATGAAGGCCTGGCGAGCAGCCTCGACGATGTGGGTGCGAGCGCCGGTGAGATCGGTGCGGATGTTGGCGGCGCCGCTTTTGGCACGGCCAATGACAACGCCATCGCCTGTCGCAAGGGCTGCCCTGCAGCTGGTGCCGCCGCCGTCGATACCGAGCACGAATTTCACGCGATGTCTCCTCCGGGCGAATAATACCAATAAAATACCAATAGCCAAGGGATTAATTTCCGTTTCAAAAAGATTAAGGCGCATCAGGTTGAAAAACCGGGGAATTTTGCCGGCTCAACGATTTCCAGTTCGCAATTTCGTTAATGCGTGTGGACAAGTGGTATTTTGTTGGTATTGTTCTTCCATCGGAGGGACAGGGATGGCCGAACCGCGCACCGAAGCGCTTCACAGCAATGCCGAGGGACTGGACATCCAGGCCCCGGACGCCATCCTTTCTTCTTTGGTCAATGCGCAGATCGAGGCCGCCAAGGCTGTGCGCGACGCCATTCCCGCCATCGCCGCCGCAGCCGAAATCATCGCCGGGCGGCTGAACGGCGGCGGCAAGCTCGCCTATGCTGCGGCCGGCAGCTCCGGCCTGATGGCGCTGGCCGACGCGCTGGAGTTGCCCGGCACCTTCGGCATCAAGCGCGAACGCATCGCCATCCTCATCGCCGGTGGCGACGACGCTTTCAAGACCCTGGCCGGCGGACCGGAAGACGACACCGACGAAGCCTCGACGGCAATTGCCGGCGCCGGCATCGGCAAGGGCGACTGCCTGATCGCGATTTCGGCCAGCGGCTCGACGCCCTATGCGGTGCAGGCGCTGAAGGATGCGCGCAGCCGGGGCGCGGCAACCATCGCCATTGCCAACAACAAGGACACGCCCCTGCTCAGGCTGGCCGACGTCGCCATCCTGCTCGAGACGCCACCGGAGGTGATTGCCGGCTCGACGCGCATGGGCGCCGGCACTGCCCAGAAGATCGCGCTCAACATGCTGTCGACGCTTACCGCCATTCATCTCGGCCATGTCCATGACGGCTACATGGTCAATCTCACCGCCGACAACATCAAGCTGCGCGACCGCGCGGCTCGCATCGTCGCCGCTATCAGCGGCCGCGACCGGCAAGACGCCGTGCGGCTGCTCGAAGCGAGCGGCGGCGTCGTCAAGACAGCCATTCTGCTCGCCGCCGGCGCTGCCAACGCCGTTGCGGCCGAGAAGATACTGGAAGGGACCGGCCAGAAGCTGCGGCCAGCCCTTTCCGCGATCGAGGGGAACAAGGGCGTGAAGGCCCCTGTTCTCAAAACCGAACCTGAAAAAGGTCAACAGGGAGACTAGCATGACAACGAAATTACTGACGGCACTGCTTCTCGGCACCAGCATTCTCGGCACCGCCGGGTTGGCTCACGCCGATGACGTAACGCTCAATATCGAAAGCTGGCGCGGCGACGACCTTGCCATCTGGAAGGACAAGCTGATCCCGGCCTTTGAGGCCAAGAACCCGGGCATCAAAGTGGTGTTCGCACCGTCGGCGCCGACCGAGTATGACGCCGCACTCGGCGCCAAGCTCGCCGCCGGCTCGGCTGGCGACCTGATCACCTGCCGCCCGTTCGACAAGTCGCTCGAACTGTTCAAGAAGGGCAACCTTGCCGACCTGTCGGCGCTGCCCGGCATGGAAAACTTTTCGCCCGTTGCCAAGGCCGCCTGGCAGACCGACGACGGCAAGGCGAGCTTCTGCGTGCCGATGGCCTCGGTCATTCACGGCTTCATCTACAACAAGGACGCCTTCGACAAGCTCGGCCTCAAGGTGCCGACGACGCGTGACGAGTTCTTCGCCGCGCTCGACAAGATCAAGGCCGACGGCACCTACATCCCGATGGCCATGGGCACCAAGGACCTCTGGGAAGCCGCGACCATGGGCTATCAGAACATCGGTCCGAACTACTGGAAGGGCGAAGAGGGCCGCGCAGCGCTGATCAAGGGCGACCAGAAGCTGACCGACAAGGACTGGGTTGCTCCCTATGAGGAACTGGCCAAGTGGAAGCCTTATCTCGGCGACGGCTTCGAGGCCCAGACCTATCCGGACAGCCAGAACCTGTTCACGCTTGGCCGCGCCGCCATCTACCCGGCGGGATCGTGGGAGATCGGCCTGTTCAACACCCAGGCGCAGTTCAAGATGGGCGCCTTCCCGCCGCCGGTCGAGAAGGCCGGCGACACCTGCTACATCTCCGACCATACCGATATCGGCATGGGCCTGAATGCGGCGTCGAAGAATGCCGACGCGGCCAAGACCTTTCTGTCCTGGGTCGCCTCGCCGGACTTCGCCACCATCTACGCCAACGCACTGCCGGGCTTCTTCAGCCTAAATTCCACCCCGGTGAAGATGGAAGACCCGCTGGCGCAGGAATTCGTCTCCTGGCGCGACAAGTGCAAGTCGACGATCCGCTCGACCTACCAGATCCTGTCGCGCGGCACGCCGAACCTCGAGAACGAAACCTGGGTTGAATCGGCCAACGTCATCAACGGCACCGACACGCCGGAAGCTGCCGCCAAGAAGCTGCAGGACGGCCTCGACAGCTGGTACAAGCCGGGCAAGTAAGCTCAGAGACAGACAGGGCCCCAAGTGGACGGCCCTGCGTTTTTCGAAAGCATCATCGACTGCGAACGACGGCGCCGCCCCTCATCCGCCTGCCGGCACCTTCTCCCCGTATAGTGACGGGGAGAAGGATCAGCCGAAACGCAGGCGCCCCCTCTCCCCGTCCTTCACGGGGAGAGGGTAAGGGTGAGGGGGCAGCGCTGCCGTCGAAGGCATTGCTAAACCTCGGCGGGGACCGCACTCATGGCCGCACAAACACGACCGAAACGACCGTTCCGCTGGCATATCGGCGTCTTCCTGGCGCCGGCGCTGCTGGTCTATACGGCGATCATGATCCTGCCGCTCGCCGGCACGCTGCAGCTGTCGCTGTTCCGCAATGTCGATCAGCATCAGGTGTTCGTCGGTTTCACTAATTTCCGTACGTTGTTCGGCGACCCCAACTGGTCGGTCGGCTTCTGGAACGCGCTGCGGAACAATACCTGGTTCTTCATCATCCACATGGTGGTGCAGAACCCGATCGGTGTCATGCTAGCGGCATTGCTGTCCAGCCCGAGGCTGAGATTCGCCGCCTTCTACCGCACCGCGATCTTCGTGCCGACCATCCTGTCCTTCGTCATCGTCGGCTTCGCCTGGAAACTGATCCTGTCGCCGTTATGGGGCGTGGCGCCGCATCTGATGGACCTGGTCGGCTTGAAAAGCCTGTTCACGCCGTGGCTGGGCAAGGAGCGATATGCGCTGACCGCGCTCAGCCTGATCTCGGTGTGGCAGTTCGTCGGCATCCCGATGATGCTGATCTATGCAGCCCTTTTGTCGATCCCCGAAGAGGTGATCGAGGCGGCCGAATGTGACGGCATCACCGGCATGTCGCAGTTCTGGAAGATCAAGCTGCCGCTGATCCTGCCGTCGATCGGCATCATCTCGATCCTGACCTTCGTCGGCAATTTCAACGCCTTCGACCTGATCTACACCGCGCAAGGGGCGCTCGCCGGCCCGAACTATTCGACCGATATTCTGGGCACTTTCCTCTACCGCGCCTTCTTCGGCTTTCAGCTGCAGACCGGCGATCCCAATATGGGCGCGGCGATCGCCACGATGATGTTCCTGATCATCCTCGGCGGCGTCTGCGTCTACCTCTTCCTCGTCCAGACGCGCCTGCGTCGCTACCAGTTTTAGAGGGGCGAGATGTCGAGCTTGAACACCCCCCTCTGGCCTGCCGGCCATCTCCCCCGCAAGGGGGGAGATTGGCAGCTCTGGCCTTGCCGCTCGTCTTGCAACGTTGGCGATTGGCGAAAGCAGTCGCGGCATCTGATCTCCCCCCTTGCTGGGGAGATGTCCGGCAGGACAGAGGGGGGTGCCTTGGCGCCAACCTCGCCTGCCTTGGCTCGTCAGGAGACCTTCCAATGAGCACCGCCACTCGTTCGCTGCCCCGCACCATCGGCGCCCACGCGATCCTGCTGACCTACACGGCGATCGCGCTGTTTCCGGTGATCCTGGTCATCATGAATTCGTTCAAGTCCCGCGCCGGCATCTTCAGCGAACCGCTGACGCCGCCGACGCCAAAGACCTTCGACCTGATCGGATATACCACCGTGATCGGGCAGGGCGACTTCATCCACTATTTTCAGAACAGCCTCGTCGTCACCGTCGCCTCGCTGTTCTTCGTGCTTCTGTTCGGCGCGATGGCGGCGTTCGCGCTGTCGGAATACCGCTTCCGCGGCAACACGCTGATGGGGCTTTACCTCGCGCTCGGCATCATGATCCCGATCCGGCTCGGCACCGTCGCCATCCTGCAATTGATGGTGGCGAGCGGGCTGGTCAACACGCTGACGGCGCTGATCCTGGTCTACACCGCGCAGGGGCTGCCGCTGGCCGTCTTCATCCTGTCGGAATTCATGAAGCAGGTGTCCGACGATCTGAAGAATGCCGGCCGGATCGACGGCCTGTCGGAATACACCATCTTCTTCCGGCTGGTGCTGCCGCTGGTGCGGCCCTCGATGGCGACGGTCGCCGTCTTCACCATGATCCCGATCTGGAACGATCTGTGGTTCCCACTGATCCTGGCGCCGTCGGAAGAGACCAAGACGGTGACGCTCGGCGCGCAGTTGTTCCTCGGCCAGTTCGTCACCAACTGGAACGCCATCCTGGCCGCACTCTCGCTGGCGATCATGCCGGTGCTGACCCTCTACGTCATCTTCTCGCGGCAGCTGATCCGCGGCATCACATCCGGAGCCGTCAAGTGAGCGGAGCCCTACAAATCTCTGCTGGAGCCTTCACCCCACCCGGCGCTGCGCGCCGACCTCCCCATCAAGGGGAGGTAAAAGGTCGTGGCTTCATTCACGACCGCCAAAGGGCGACTTTCGGAGAAGCTTCTTTGGCAGTGAGGGTGTTCGCGCCAACGTCCTACCTCCCCTCGATGGGGAGGTCGGCGCGAAGCGCCGGGTGGGGTGACACCCTCTCAGAAGGAACAACTGGAACATCTGGAGTAGTTAGGTGACCTCTAAATCGCCCCTTCGCGTCGTCGTCGCAGGCCTCGGTAATATGGGGCGTAGCCATGCGCTGGCCTACCACACTAATCCGGGCTTCGAGATCGCGGCCCTGATCAACCGCTCCGACGTGCCGTTACCGGACGGGCTGTCGGGCTATGGCATCAGGCGCTCCTTCGACGACGCGTTGCGCGATGAAAAGCCGGATGTCGCCTGCATCGCCACCTATTCCGACAGCCATGCCGACTATGCGGTGAAGGCATTCGAGGCCGGCTGCCACGTCTTCGTCGAGAAGCCGCTCGCAACGACGGTGGCGGACGCCAAGCGCGTCGTCGCCGCGGCCAAGGCCAACGGCCGAAAATTGGTGATCGGCTACATCCTGCGCCACCACCCGTCCTGGGTCAGGCTGATCGCCGAGGCGCGCAAGCTCGGCGGCCCTTACGTGTTTCGCATGAACCTCAACCAGCAATCGTCAGGCCCGACCTGGCAGACGCACAAGCAGTTGATGCAGACGACGTCGCCGATCGTTGATTGCGGCGTGCACTATCTCGACGTGATGCTGCAGATCACCGACGCCAGGCCGGTCGAGGTGCGCGGCATGGGGCTGCGGCTGACCGAGGAGATCGCGCCGACAATGTACAATTACGGCCATCTCCAGGTGCTGTTCGACGACGGCTCGGTCGGCTGGTACGAAGCTGCCTGGGGACCGATGATTTCGGAAACGGCGTTCTTCGTGAAGGACGTGATGTCGCCCAATGGCTGCGTGTCGATCGTCATGAAGGAAGGTGTGAAGTCGGACGACATCGACACCCACACCAAGACCTCGACCATCCGCCTGCACAGCGCTGCGACGGGTGCGGACGGCAAGTTCGCCAGGCCGGACGAGATGCTGTCGATGGACGGCGAACCCGGCCACCAGGACCTCTGCGACCTCGAACAGGCCTTCGTGCTGAAGGCGATCCGGGAAGACATCGACCTGACCCGCCACCTGGACGACGCGGTGAAATCGCTCGCCGTCTGCCTTGCCGCCGATGAGAGCGTGCGCAGCGGCGCCCCAGTTAAGCTCTAGTAGGGCAAACTCTAGAACAAGGACGAAGCCGTGGGCTCGCTGGTAATCGAGAATGTGAAGAAGGCCTTCGGGCCGGTCGAGGTGCTGAAAGGCATCAACCTCGAAGTGACCGACGGCGAATTCGTCGTCTTCGTCGGCCCATCTGGCTGCGGCAAGTCAACCTTGCTCAGGGTCATCGCCGGGCTGGAGGATTCGACCTCCGGCAGGGTGGTGATCGACGGCGCCGATGTCTCGGCCACGCCCCCGGCAAAACGCGGCATCGCCATGGTGTTCCAGACGTACGCGCTCTACCCGCATCTGACGGTGAAGAACAATATGGGCCTCGGCCTCAAGCAGGCCGGCACGCCCGCCCCGGAGATCGAACGCCGCATCGGCGTCGCCTCGTCGATGCTGTCGCTGGAACCGTATCTCGAGCGGCGGCCGGCGGAACTGTCGGGCGGCCAGCGCCAGCGCGTCGCCATCGGCCGCGCCGTGGTGCGTGAGCCAAAACTGTTTCTCTTCGACGAGCCCTTGTCGAACCTCGATGCAGCGCTGCGCGTCAACACGCGGCTCGAGATCGCGCAGCTGCACCGGCGGCTGAAGGCGACGATGATCTACGTCACCCACGACCAGGTCGAGGCGATGACGCTGGCCGACAAGATCGTCGTGCTCAACGCCGGCCAGATCGAGCAGATCGGCGGCCCGATGGAGCTTTACAATTCGCCGGCAAACGAGTTCGTCGCCGGCTTTATCGGCTCGCCGAAGATGAATTTCATCGACGGCGCCAGATTGGGCGAGACGGCCAAGACGATCGGCGTGCGGCCGGAGCATCTGACCGTGGATCCAAGGTCCGGCGCGTGGAAGGGAACGGTGGTGCATGCCGAACATCTCGGCGCCGACACCAACCTCTATCTCGACTGCGAAAAGGCCGGGCTGATCACGGTCCGCATTTTCGGTGTCTACGACGCCGAGCCAGGTGCGACGCTGTATGCAACGCCGGAGCCGGGTAAGACATACCGGTTTGGGGCGGACGGGAAGACGATCAAGTAATCCTTCGCCGACAGCAACCACGGCGATCACACCGCGCCGAGCAGCACCGCGCCATGGATCGCCGCCTGCCAGCCCAGGGCCGCCCAGCGTATGTCCAGAGGCTCTACAACAAGCGAATGCGGCAGGCTGTCCGCGATGCGCTGCTTGAGCGCCTGGCGGGGATAGGACTTCATGTCGACGATGCCGCCACCGATCAGGATCGTCTGCGGGGAAAACAAAGCGGCTGCCGTTGCGATGGTCACCGCCTGCTGCCAGACGATCTCATCGAGCCATTCGCGCAGCGACGGCGGCTGCCCGGTCGCCGAAAACAGCTCGGCAACCGGGATATCGTAGTCTGTCGCGAGTTCGACAAGCGTTGCCCCTGAGGCGTAGGTCTCGACGCGGTTTGGCGGTCCGCTTTCGTCAGGCCGGTAGATCGGCATATGGCCGATTTCCAGCGCCCAGCCGCCGCCCCTGAAAATGCCGTCCTTGCCGAGATAGGCCGCACCGATGCCGGTGCCGAGATAGACCGCCAGCACCTCCTTTTGCCGCTTCACCGCGCCGGCAACGCTTTCGCCCAGCAATTGCAGCACGACGTCGCGTTCGAGCCGCACGGGAACGCGGAGCCGCGATGCCAGTTCCGTACCCAGCCGGATGCCGTTCAGTTCGGGAATGTTGGCCGTGTGCAGCACCGTGTCGAAGTCGCGGTCGATGAACCCAGGCACCGTCGCAACGACCCGTGCAGGTTTGAGCCCGGCATCGCGGCAGGCTGCGGTGACCGCATCGGCCAACCCCGCCACCGGCGCGCCCTTGCGCAGTTGCGCGGTCGGGTAGGTGCGGGCGAAATCCACCGGGATGCCGTGGTCGGCAAAGCCAACCTTGACCGACGTGCCGCCGATCTCGACCACGGCGATGGTCTCATCCGTCGTTTTGTCGGTCATGCGAGCGGTTCCAGGAATTCCGAAAGACAGGCGCGGAATTCCAGCCGGTAGGCGGCGCGATCCTGCGATTTGGCTGTGATGGTGCAAAGCCGGGCCGACGGAATGAGTCCGGCCAGCGTCTGTGCGTCGTCCAGTCGATGGACGAGGTCATGGTCATGGCCGATGACAAGAGTCGGCACCGCGATAGCGCGGATGTCCGCCTCGCTCACGCCGGGACCATCGCCGGCGATCGCCGAAAGCAGCCTGCCGAACAGAACCGGGTCCGGGCGAGTGAAGAAGCCTTGCAGGCTGCCGAGATTGTCCGGCGCCAATCTGGCCAGTTCGCCGGCAACAGCGCTGTCATCGAACAGACGCCTGGCGTCTTGGGGCGAATGCCGCATCAAGAGATCGCCGACCACGGCATAGGGCCTCATATTGGCCGGTGCAGCCTGGGATACCCACGCAGGCCGGGCGAGCACCAGCGCCCGCACCCGCGCCGGCCTGTGCACCGCCAGGCGAAGCGCCAGCGCCGCGCCCATCGAGATGCCGCCGACGACGGCCGGGCCGAGGCCGAGATCGTCGGCCAGTGCATCGACGTCCTCGGCAAACGTCGCGATCGAAAGCTGCTCGACAGGCCCGTAGCCGGATCCGCCCTGGCCACGGCATTCGAGCGTCACGCGCCGCGTCACCGGCAGATCGGGAAACACGTCGGCCACCTGCGCCTCATCGCCGCCCAGCCCATGCTGGAAGATGACGGGAAGGCCCGTGCCGACCTCCCGGTAGGCAAGGTCGACGCCATCTCGGCTGAAGGTCTTTTTCACGTGTCGTCGCTCGCTTCCAGGACATTGCGCAGGAACGCGCCGACGCCGGGCGCCTCGGCCTCTGTCAGGCCATGCGTGATCAGGGGGCCGTCGAACCCGGCGGCTCTTAGGCAGCCGATGAAATGCGGGAAATCGACGACGCCCTGTCCGGCGGCGGCAAAACTGCCATCGGCATTGCGGTCCTTGGCATGGGCCATGCCGATCTCCGCAGCCAGCAGATCGACGGCCTCGTCGATCAGGCGGTGACGCTCCGCGCTGTCCGCCACTTCGAATAGATTGGCCGGGTCGAGCACAATGCGCAGCCGCGCGCTGTTCATCTCGTCGAGCAGCCGGCGAGCGGCCCGCGCGCTGGAGACGACATTGGCCAGTTCCGGTTCGATGCCGAGCTCGATGTCGAAGCGCTCGGCAATCGCGATCGCCGCTTCCATCTCCGTCCGCAGATCGCTCCATGCTGCCTCGCTTGCATTGTCGGGATGCCAGCGCCACGGATCCTGTGCATCCCTTGTGCCGGTGCACAGCGTGATCAGGCGCGTGCCCATGTCAGCGCATGACGCAGCCAGCACCTCCAGCCGAGCAAGACCTGACACACGAACCGAGCGATCCGGGTGGATCATATTGTAGGTTCCAGACACGGCCGCGATCGAAACGCCGGCCTCGCCGCTCGCCTTAGCGACGGACCGGGCCGCGCCGAGCTCAATGCTGTCCGGCATCGACGGCAGTCCAAGGCACGCCATGTTGAACTGCGCCGCCGTGTAGCCGCCGTCCGCGACCGCGCGCAGCACCGGCAAGGCGCCGGTGGTGGCGAAGGTCTTGGCGAAAATCCCAAGCTGCATCACACGACCCCGTCGACATCGGCCAGACGGACGGCGCGGCCGCCGGCAGCGGCCGAGCGGGCGATGGCCGCCATGCCCCTGACCGAGGCGATGCCGTCCTCGATGCTGGCGCCGATCATGGGCGCGCCATTCAGCACGACATCGGCAAAGCCTTCGAGCTGCCGGCGATAGAAGTGGCCATCCGCGCCAAGCGTGCGATGCCAACTGCCATCGGCCTCGCGGAAAATGTCGACCTCGCTGCTCTTGTAGTACCAGGGGTTATACGTCTTCGCGAGAACGCTGCCGTTCTGGCCATAGATCTGGAACCCTTCGTGCCAGTCCATGCGCACGGCGACCGTCAGGTCGAGATGGCCGATCGTGCCGTCGGCGAAGATGGTGGTGATGAACCAGCAATAGGCGCCATAGCGCTCGGTGAGCCGGGCCTCGACCGCCTCGATCGGCCTGTGCAGATGGCGCGCCGTATCGAGGAGATGGCTGCCATGCGCCAGCATGTAGTATTGGCGCAGATCCGCCTTGGGATTGACGGCAGGCTTGCGCGCCTTGGCGCTGGTGATGATCAGCGGTTGCACCGCATCGGTCATCGGGTAGCGGTGGGTGCTGTCGCAGTACCAGCCTTTGAACGCCAGCCGCTCGCCCATTTCGTCGTCGACGAAAGCCTTTGCCGCCTGGATGCCGGGATCGAAGCGCTTCATATGGCCGACCTGGAGCACCTTGCCGCTCTTGTCGAGCGTGGCCCGCAAGCCTTCGACCTCCTCGACCGAAACGCCCAGCGGCTTTTCGCAAAGCACATGCTTGCCGGCATCGAGCGCCAGTTCCGCGGCCTTGACGTGAAAAATGTCCGATGTCGCGATGATGACGGCATCGAGATCGGGATCGGCCAGCATCAGGCCGTAGTCGGCATAGGATTTTTCAGGCGCGTAGGTCGCCGCCATCCTGTCGCGCAGATCGTCGGCGACATCGCAGATGGCATAGAGATCGGTATTGCGTGCCTTGGTGCAGGATTCGAAATGCGCCGCCTGGGCAATCGGACCGCAGCCGAGCACGCCGACACGCAGCCGCTTTTCGTCTTTGCGAGGCATGGAATCTCTCCTGATTAGCGCGCGGCGAGGCCGCGAAGTTGAAATTGCGGATCGCCCGACAAAGCTGCCTGATGCAGCAGACAGGCAGCGCCCAATGCCGGACCGTCGGCCCCGACGCGCGACAGTTCGACCGTAGGAACGGGGTAACCTTCAGCCAGGAACTCCAGCAAGAAAGCTTCCACCTGCTCGGCGACAAAGGGATAGACAGCATTGACGGAGCCGGAGAGGATGATGCGCTCCGGCTGCAAGGTGCAGGCAAGTGTCGCCAGGCCGCGGCCGAACCAGAGCGCCCAGTCGCGCGCGGTGGCAACGGCTGCCGGATCGCCGCCGGCCAGCGCTGCGACAAACTCATCCACGCCGGCGCGCAGTCCGCTTATGTGCAAATAGCGAGCCAGTAAAGCATCCTTGCCGACATAGGATTCCAGTCGGCCCGGGCGCTTCGCGTCGAAGACAAAACCTTCGTCGCCGATGCGCAGATGCCCGATTTCGCCGGCGCCGCCGAGCCGGCCGCGATGCAGCCTGCCGGCATTGATGATGCCGCCGCCAACGCCGTTCTCGATCAGGATGACCAGAGCATCCTCATGGTCCTTGCCCGGCTGCGCCCGGTATGTCTCGGCCACCGCCACGGCATTGGCATCGTTTTCCAAGAGGATTGGAAAGTCCGCGCCAAAGGCAGTGCGCAAAAGCTCCGCCAGATTGACCCCGTGCCAGCCAAGGATGGTGGCATGGTATGAAATCCCGTCGGCGGCGGGGAAGCCGGGCACGGCGACATTGAGCCCGTAGGGGCGCGTGCCCGCAGGCAATTGTGAGCGGATCTCGGCGACGAGTTCCCCGATGATGTCGACCGCGGCTTCGGGCGTGCTACCGGGGCCGGCAAATGCCCTAGAGGCGCTCGCACGCCGCGCGCCGGCAAGGTCGACAGTCACGACTGCGATCCAGTTGACGCCGATATAAGCGCCAAGGAAGAAGCCGCCATTGCCGTCGATCTCGACCAGGATACCGGGACGGCCGACCCGACCCTCGCTATCCTGCTCGTCATCCGCTCCATCCGACCGCTCGCGCGCCAGACCGGCTTCCGTCAGCCCCAGCACCAGGGCGCCGGTGGTCGACCGGGTCAGGCCGAGATCGCGTGCGAGCGCTGCCCGGCTCGACGCGCCGGCACGAAACAGCGCCGCAAGTGCCCGCGTTTCGTTCGGCCGAAGATCGGTCGACACCAGCACGTCGTTCTCCACAATTTGTTTGCTCGACATACTAATAGAATTTCTAGGCGGTTTGAAAGACCCAAGGTTGGGTGCATTGCAATAAATCTTCAGCATCTCCAAGCCCATTGACCCAAGTTTCAAACGATGATTTGTATCAGAAACTTACAAATTGGCATGGGAAGATGCGATGACGGTTCTAGCGCGTCTCGAACATATCGTGAAGGATTTCGGTGCCGTTCGCGCGCTGGACAATGTCTCGCTCGACATCAATGAGGGCCAGGTTCTCGGCCTGACGGGCGACAATGGCGCCGGCAAATCGACGCTGGTCAAAACCATCGCCGGAAATTTCCAGCCGACGTCAGGCGCCTCCCAAGCCTGTCCTCCGGCCGCATCGGCCGGGGGACATCTCCTCGAAAGAAGGCTTGTCAGTTGCCCGCTTCGCAATCAGAGACTGCTTGCGTCTCTCCAGCAGGCGATCAGATGACCGTCGCCGGCCTGCCTGACGGGTGGTTGCGCCTTTCGGCAATCGGGCAGCGCGACAGGACAGCGGGCGGCAAAGGAGCATCCGGAGGTCTCGGCATCGTGTGCCGCGACGTGGAGCTGAGCCGGAGCCCTCGGCGCCGTCTCATCCGAGGACGCGGCCAGAAGCAGCTTCGTGTAGGGGTGGTTGGGGCCACGGAAAATCTGCTCGGATGATCCCGTCTCGACCAGCCGGCCGCGATAGAGCACGCCGATCCTGTCGGCCATATAGCGCACCACCCTGAGGTCGTGGCTGATGAACAGATAGGTGGTGTCCTTGTCGCGCTGCAGGTCGTTGAGCAAATTGAGCACGGTCGCCTGCACGGAAACGTCGAGCGCAGAGGTCGGCTCGTCCAACACTACGAGCTTCGGCACGCCGGCAAAGGCGCGCGCAATCGCCGCCCGTTGGCGCTGGCCACCAGACAGCGATCTCGGCTTCTGGTCGACGGTCGTAGCGGCAAGACGAACCGAGGCCAGGAGATCGCCGACACGCTGCTTCACCTCGCTGCGGCTAAAGCCGGCGAGCCGCCGCAGCGGACGGCCGAGGATCCTGCCGATCCGCTGGCGCGGATTGAGCGTGCGGTCGGGTGACTGGAACACCATCTGCACGTCGCGCCGTCCGCTCAGGCTTCTTTTCTCGACGCGCGGCGCGACAGTGCTGCCGAACAGCTCGACCGACCCAGCGTCCGGCGTCTGGAGGCCAGTCACGATCCTTGCCAATGTCGACTTGCCGGAGCCGGATTCGCCGATCAGCCCGAACGTCTCGCCCTGGGCTATCTCCAGGTCGATATCGTGCAGGACGGCCTGGGAGCCGAAGGCGTGGCTGATGCCTTTGCAGGCGACGGCGATCGGACGTGCGGCTTCCGGTTGATCGCTGCGGACAGGCTTCGACGGGCCGGTTGTGTGCATCTCGGCCAGCCTGCCGTCGCGCTTGGTGAAGTTGAGCGCCGGGATCGAGGCGATCAGCGCCTTGGTGTAGGCGTGAACAGGGTTCTCGAAGACATCGTTGGCGATGCCGCTTTCGACCACCGTCCCCGACTGCATCACGGCCACCCGATCGCAGGCCCGGCGGACCATGTTGATGTCATGGCTGATCAGCAGAACGCTGGTTTGGTGATCGCGGCGCAAGTCCTGCAGGATGGCGACGATCTCGGACTGGACGCTGGCGTCAAGCGCCGTCGTCGGCTCATCCAGCACCAGCAGCGACGGGTCGAGCGCAATGGCAATCGCGATGTTGGCGCGCTGCTGCATGCCGCCCGACAATTCGTGCGGATAGAGATCGAGCACCCGCTCCGGATTGCTCACCCTGACGCGGCCGAGCAGCTCGGCGGCGCGGGTGCGTGCTTCGTCCTGCCGAACCGGGCGATGCCGCATGATCGTCTCGGTGATCTGCCGGCCAATCGTCATGGCCGGATTGAGCGCCGCACCCGGATGCTGGTAGACGGCCGCGATGCGATCGCCCCTTAGCCGGCGCAGCTGTTCGCCGGAGAGATTGCGGATCTCGCGGCCCTGGAACTCGAGCGCCGACGCGGCGATCCGGGCGTTATTCGGCAGATAGCGCAGAATAGCGAGTGCCACCGAGCTTTTGCCCGAGCCGGACTCGCCGACAAGGCCGAGCGCTTCGCCTTCGCCGATGGTGAGCGACACGCCGTTGACGGCCGGATGCGATCCCCGGCGTTCATCATAGGCGACGGTGAGCTGCTCGACGTTCAGAACCGATGACGACATGTCTTGCTGAAACCACTTTCTTTCGGCGCGGTCTTCGAGGGCAATCGCTTCCGCTTTCGCGCCGCACAATCTCTATAAAATTACTCGAATTAAGCTGGAGCGCAATCTACCTTTCACCGCTCAGGAGAGATTGTCGCAGCCGGTCGAGGCATCGCGACGGTCGCCTGAAGCAGTTCTGCAAGGAGACCGGCATGGCACGCGACCACATGATCCTCAGCGCGTTTTTCTTCAATCCGCAGGGCGATCATCGCATGTCGTGGCGCCATCCGCGCGCGCCGGGCCGCGAAGTGCTCGACTTCGACTTCTACCGCGATCTCGTCCAGTCTGCCGAGCGCGCCAGGATCGATACGATCTTCGTCGCCGACCATGTCGCGATCTGGGATTCCGTACAGAGCGGCGTAGCCCATTACGCCAATGCCCGCCTGGAACCGCTGACGCTGTTGTCGGCGCTTGCCGGCGTGACCAGGCATATCGGCCTCATCACCACCGCCTCGAGCTCCTACAGCGAGCCCTACAATGTCGCCCGCATGTTTGCCTCGCTCGACCATATCAGCAAGGGCAGGGCGTCTTGGAATGTGGTGACGTCGGCCATGGACGAGGAGGCCCGCAATTTCGGCCGCGACGGCAATATCGAGCACGCCTTTCGCTATGAGCGCGCCACCGAATTCCTCGATATCGTCAAGGCACTGTGGGACAGCTGGGAAGACGAAGCCCTGCTTATCGACAAGGCATCGGGCTATTTCGCCGATCCCGACAAGGTCCATGCGATCAACCACAAGGGCCCGCACTTCAAGGTGCGCGGACCGCTCAATGTCTCGCGCCCGCCGCAGGGCCATCCGCTGATCGTCCAGGCCGGCTCGTCCGAAGACGGCAAGAATTTCGCTACCGCGCATGCCGATGCGCACTTTGCCATCTACAGCACCAAGGAAGACGGCATCAAATATAGGCAGGACATCAACGAGCGCCTCGCCCGTTACGGCCGCAAGCCCGAGAGCTTCAAGATCCTGCCGGGCATCCTGCCGATCGTCGCAGCTTCCGAAGCGGAGGGACGCGAGCGGCAGGAGTATCTGCAGAGCTTGCTTCCCGATCGGGTCGGCATCGACCTTCTCTCGAGCTGGAGCGGCGTCGATCTCTCCGTATATCCGCCGGACGGCCCGCTGCCGCCGCTGCCGGACGAGAGCACCTTCAATGGCGGCCGCACCTCGCTCAATCGCGTCAAGGAATGGTCGAAGCAGAACCTCACTCTGCGCGAGATCGCTCGCAAGCTCGCCAACAGCGGTTCGGTGCCGACCGTCGTCGGCACACCGAACCAGATCGCCGATCAGCTGCAGGACTGGTTCGAGGCAGGTGCCGCCGACGGCTTCAACCTGATGTTCCCGCTGCTCCCGGAGGATTGGGTGAATTTTGCCGAGCAGGTCGTGCCGGAACTGCAGCGCCGCGGCGTATTCCCCACCGAATATGCGCCGGGGACGCTGCGTGATCGTTTCGGCCTGGCTCGGCCGGCCAACCGCTTCGCCGAACAGCGCGACAATGTGCGCGCCGTATCCTGACTTGGGGCAACTGATATGACCGCAGCGCCAAAACTTCAGCCCCGCGAAGCCACGGCTCCGCAGCTCATCAATGTTCTGCACAGCCCCAAGCGCATTCGGGTCAAATTCGCCGGCCGCACCATCGCCGACAGCCGCAACGTCCTGGTGCTGCGCTCCAACCATTTTCTGCCGATCTATTTCTTCCCGGCCTCCTCGGTGGACCGCTCGCTCTTGAAGCCGTCCGAGCATCGCCAGCCGCATCCAGTCGGCGGCGAAACCACCTATTGGGACCTGGAGACGGGATCGAAAGCTTCTCCCAATGCGGCCTGGTCGTTTGTCGCGCCGCAGGATGAAAGCCTGTCGCCACTGGCCGGCCGCATCGCCTTCACCTGGAAAGCGGTCGACCAATGGTTCGAGGAGGAGGAAGAAGTCTTCGTCCACGCCCGCGACCCATACGCCCGCATCGACGCTCTGCAGAGTTCAAGCCATGTCCAGATCTGGTTCGACGGCGAAGTGATCGCCGACAGCCATCGCCCGGTGCTGCTGTTCGAAACGCATCTGCCGACGCGTTTCTATTTGCATCCGGACGATGTCAGGCTCGACCGTCTGGTCGCCTCGGACAGCACGACGCGCTGTCCCTACAAAGGCATCGCCTCCTACTGGTCGGGCCGGCGCGCCGACGGCTCGGTGAGCCCCGATGTCGCCTGGAGCTACCGCGATCCCATTGCCGAAATGCCCAAGATCAGGGGCCTCATCGCCTTTTACCCGCAAGCCGTCGACCGCATCCATCTCGACGGCGAACCAGTCGCTTAAGCCATTCAACAGTCATTTCAGACAGGGGTTCCAGAATGACCAAACGCAACGACATCAATACGCTTCGCAATCTGTCCGGCGACATCTGGAACGTCGCCGTCGATGAGCACCAGGCCGGCTTCCTCAAGCGCCGCGATCTGCTGAAATACGCAGCCTTGATCGGCCTCACCGGCTTTGCCGCCTCGCAGGGACTTGCTGGTTTCGGCACGGCGCGCGCTGCCGGCGCCGGCGGCACGGTCCGCGTTGGGCTCGGACAGCCGACCAAGGCGATCGATCCCGTCTCCATCACCGATCCGGCCAGCATCGGCGTCATCAGCCAGGTCGGCGAATATCTCATCCTCGACGATCCCAAGGACGGTCTGCAGCCCAAGCTCGCTCTGTCGTGGGAGGCCGACGAGACCGCCAGCCGCTGGACCTTCAAATTGCGGCCGGGCGTAAAATTCCACGACGGCCGCACCGTCACCGCCAAGGATGTGGTGGCGAGCTTCGAGCGGCTGGTCGATCCGGCCAGCGGTTCGTCCGCGTTGTCGGCCTATAAGGGCATCCTGTCCAAGGGCGGCGCCAAGGTCGTCGACGACCAGACAGTCGCCTTCGATCTCGACGGGCCCAACAGCAACTTCCCCTTCTATGTCTCGTCCGACGTCTACAATGCCGTCATCCTGCCGGCCGACTATGCCGGCGATTTCGAGAAGAATTTCAACGGCACCGGCCCGTTCAAGCTCGAATCCTTCCGCCCCAAGCAGGGCGCCAGCTTCGTGCGCAACCCTGATTATTGGGGCGACAAGGCGCTGCCCGACCGCGTCGAAATCAAGTTCTTCGACGACGAGCAGGCGCAGGTGCTGGCGCTGCAGGCCGGCCAGCTCGACGTCATCCCGAGCACGACCCGGCTGGAATTGGCGATCGAGGGCAATCCCAACTTCAAGCTGCTCAGCGTGCAGGCAAGTTCGCATGACGAGGTGCATCTGAGGACTGACCAGGCGCCGTTCACCGACAAGCGCATCCGCCGCGCCTTGGCGCTCACCATCGACCGCGAGGCGGTGGTCAAGGGCTTGCTCAAGGGCCGCGCCATCGTCGGCAACGACACCCCGTTCGCGCCGATCTTCCCCTCGGCCGATCCGTCGGTACCGCAGCGCAAGCAGGACATCGCCGAGGCCAAGCGCCTGCTTGGCGAAGCCGGCGTGCCGAACGGCTTCCCGGTGACGCTGACCACCGAGCGCGCCTATGACATTCCCGATTATGCCGTGCTGATCCAGAATTTTGCCAAGAAGGCCGGCATCGACATCAAGCTCAACGTGCTGCCGCAGGACGCCTATTATGGCTCGGCGAAGTTCGGCTCGTCGCCATGGCTCGATTCCAATCTCGGCATTACCGATTTTGGCCATCGCGGCACGCCCGACATCTTCCTCAATGCGACGCTGAAGAGTTCGGGCGCCTGGAACGCGGCGCATTTCAACAACCCGGCCTATGACGGGTTGCTGCTCGAATACGGCAAGGCCCGCGACCTTCAGGCGCAACGCCTTGCCGCGGGCAAGATCCAGACCTTGCTGCTGGACGAGACGCCGCTGATCATCAGCTACTTCTCGCAATACAGCCGCATCGTCTCGTCGAAGGTCGAGGGCGTCCGCTTCACGGCGATCTCGCATCTGCTGCTCGATCGCGTGACGTTCGCCCAGGCATGATTGCGAGACGTCCAGCCACTCCGGGCACTAAAATCCGATGCTGACCGGCCGCACTGTGTTGGTGCGGGCAGCCTCGCTTCTGCTCACGCTGTGGCTGGTCAGCATGCTGGTGTTCTTCGCCGGGCAGGTTCTGCCCGGCGATGTCGGTCGCCTCATGCTCGGGCCGTTCGCCGATGCCGAGGCCGTCGCGGCGCTGAACAGGCAGCTCGGCGCCGACCAGCCGGTGCTCGTGCAATACTGGCACTGGTTCAGCAGCGTGCTGTCAGGCGACTTCGGCACCTCCCTGTCGTTGCGTTTGCCGGTGGCGCCCTTCGTTCTGGAAAGCCTCAAGCGCTCGGCGGCCCTTGCCGGAATTATCCTCGTCTTTCTGTTGCCGCTGGGCATCGGCGCCGGCATCGTCGCCGGTCTCAACCAGGGCCGCTTTATCGACCGCCTGATCGTACTCGCCGGCGTGTCCTTCGGCATCGTCCCGGACTTCGTCTCCGGCCTGCTGTTGCTCATCGTCTTCGGCCTGTGGCTGAACTGGTTCCCGATCACCGGCGCTGCTCCCGATGGCGCCGGGCTGTGGGTCAGTGGCTATTATCTGATCCTGCCGGCGCTGCCGCTGGTGCTGAACCTTGCCGGCTACATCACCCGCATGACGCGGGCCGGTGTGATCGAGGCGCTGGCCGCCGACTATACGCGCACCGCCGTCCTGAAAGGCCTTGAGCGTCGCGAGATACTCATCCGGCACGTGCTGCGCAATGCGCTGACGCCGACCATCGCCGTGCTCGCGACCCAGACCGGTTACATGCTGGGTGGTCTGGTGGTCATCGAAGCCTTGTTCGGCATACAGGGCCTCGGCAACCTTGTCCTCAACGCCGCCAAGGCGCGAGATTTCCCGATGCTCGAAGCCGGCGTGCTGGTCATGGCGACCATCTTCGTGCTGTCGGCCGCGGCAGGCGATCTCGTGAATGCCTTGCTCGATCCGCGGCAGCGCCGCCGTGTCTCGCCATGATGGAACTGATGGAATTGCCGGAGCGCCGTACGCTGCGCTGGCGGGCAGCAAGTCGCATCCGCGAGACTGTTTCGCAGCTGCCGCCCTCGGTCATCATCGGCTCGCTGATCCTGCTGTTCTGGGTCGGCTGTGCCGTGTTCGGCAGCCTGTTTGTGCCCTACGATCCCTATGCCGAGGATTTCCTCGTCATGCTGGCGCCGCCCGACGCGGCGCACTGGTTCGGCACCGACCAACTTGGCCGCGACGTGCTGTCGCGCATCGCCGTCGGCTCGCGTGACATCCTGCTGGTCGCGCCGGCAGCAACACTGCTCGGCGTTGCCGCCGGCAGCGTGCTTGGCCTCGTGCTCGGCTATTTCGACGGGCTGATCGACGCCATCGGCGCCAGGCTGCTCGACACGCTGATGGCCTTTCCCTTCATCGTCCTCGTCACCATGGCGCTGGTCGCGCTTGGGCCATCGAACCTCACCGTCATCCTTGTGATCGGCATCGCCTATGCCCCGCTGGTGGCACGGACGGTGCGTGCCGCCGTGCGCGAGCAGCGCGAACGCGATTATGTCAGCGCCGCTCGTCTCGGCGGTGAGAGCGCTCTTTCCATCATGTTCCTCGAGATCCTGCCTAATGTCAGGGAAACCATTCTCATCGAGCTGGTCACAAGGCTTGGCTATGCCTTCTTTTCGATCGCCACGCTGAGCTTCCTCGGCCTCGGCATCCAGCCTCCCTCAGCCGATTGGGGACTGGCGGTCGCCGACGGCTACGGCTTCCTGACCGGCGGCAAATGGTGGGTGGTGATCTTCAACTCGGCGGCCATCGTCTCGCTGGTCATGGCCACTAATCTGATCGCGCAAGGCATGGGCGCCTTCGAAAACAGCGACCGGTGAAGATCGGCGCTCACCAAAGCTGACGCGCAATTCAGGACCGTGCGCTAAAATCCTCCTTGTGATTCGGCCCGGATAGGGCATCAGAACAAGGAACGGCATGAGCAAGGCTCTCTCCACATTCGCACTGGTCGCGGTGTTCACCGCATTGCTCATGGCGCTCAGCCTGGCGGTTGCCCGGCACGGCTATCCCTATGGCGCGATCGGGGTCCGGCGGCTGGACGGCATCGCCGATGCTGGCTCGTTCCTGCCGCTCGCCGCCGTCTATTTCTTCAGCGCCATGCTGATGATGATCCTGCCGATCCGCGCCGCCGGCATCGTGCTCACCCATGCGGCGGACGCGCTGTTCTGGGCGGTAATCGCCTTGTTCGCGACCATTGTCGGCTGCCTCGTCGCCCGCTGGGCCTTCGGCCAGAGCAGTGTGTTATGGGCGCTGCTCAACTGGCGCTTTCTGTTTGCCGCGGCAATCGTCGGCTGTCATTTCACCATGAACGAGCTGCGCCGTAACATCCTGCTCAGAAGCCTGTTCTTCGTCATCTTCGCCGCGGCAACGCTGGCTTGCCTGTTCTGGACTTTTCCGAGCTGACAGCGGCCTGCTTCATATCGTCCGTTTTGAGGTCGCGGCTTTCACAGCAGCGCGCCATCGGCTATCCAGTCCGCAGCTAGACTTCAGGCCTCACAGTGTCGTCATTTGTCTGATAAATGATTCAGGCATACGGCACCGCCAGCGAACCATTACAAGGAAGACTGCGACATGACCCTGTTTCGTAAAAATCTGATCGACGGCGAGTGGGTGGGCGAAGCCGGCTCGCGCAACATCAATCCCTCGAACACGGGGGATGTCGTTGGCGAATATGCCTCGGCCGGTGCCGAACAGGCCAAGCAGGCCATCGCGGCAGCCAAGGCTGCTTTCCCGGCCTGGTCGCGTTCGGCGCCGCTGGTTCGCCATGCCGTGCTGAAAAAGGCGTCGGACGAGATCATGGCGCGCAAGGAAGAGATCGGCCGCGCCCTGTCGCGCGAAGAGGGCAAGACGCTGGCCGAGGGCATTGGCGAGACCATCCGCGCCGCCCAGATCGTCGACTTCTTCGCCGGCGAGACGCTGCGCCTGTCGGGTGAATTGGTGCCCAGCGTGCGCCCGGGCGTCGGCGTCGAGATCACCCGCGAAGCCGTCGGCGTGGTAGGCATCATCACCCCGTGGAATTTCCCGATCGCCATCCCCACCTGGAAGATCGCGCCGGCGTTGGCCCACGGCAACACCATCGTCTTCAAGCCGGCCGAATTGGTGCCGGAGAGCGCCTGGACCATTGTCGACATCCTGCACCGCGCCGGCCTGCCGAAAGGCGTGCTCAATTTGGTCATGGGCAAGGGCTCGGTGGTCGGCCAGGCCATGCTTGACAGCCCCGACCTCAACGCCATCACCTTCACCGGCTCGGTCGGCACCGGCAAACGCGTCGCCGCGGCAAGCGTCGAGCACATGCGCAAGTTCCAGCTCGAAATGGGCGGCAAGAACCCGATGGTTGTGCTCGACGACGCCGACCTCGCCACGGCTGTCGAGTGCGCCATCAACGGCGCCTATTTCTCGACCGGCCAGCGCTGCACGGCATCGTCGCGCCTGGTGGTGACCGAAGGCATTCATGACCGCTTCGTTGCCGCGCTCAAGGAGCGCCTGGAAAAGCTCGTCATCGGCGATGCGCTCGACACCAAGACCCAGATAGGACCGGTCGTCGATGCGAGCCAGCTCAAGCAGGACGAGGATTACATCGCCATCGGCAGCAAGGAAGGCGCCAACCTCGCTTTCGGCGGCGAGCGGCTCGATCGCGAAACGCCCGGCTTCTACCTCAGGCCGGCACTGTTCACCGAGAGCACCAACGCCATGCGCATTTCGCGCGAAGAAATCTTCGGGCCGGTCGCCAATGTCATCCGTGTCAAGGATTATGACGAGGCGCTGGCGGTTGCCAATGACACCCCCTTCGGCCTGACGTCCGGCATCTGCACCTCGAGCCTCAAGCATGCCACGCATTTCCGGCGCAACTCCGAAGCCGGCATGGTGATGGTCAATCTGCCGACGGCGGGCGTCGATTTCCACGTCCCGTTCGGTGGTCGCAAGGGCTCGAGCTACGGCCCGCGCGAGCAGGGCCGCTATGCCGCGGAGTTCTACACCACGGTAAAGACGGCCTATACATTTGCCGGCTGATCGCGGGGGAACCGATGACGGCGGCGAAAGAGGACCTGACCTGGCTCAACCCGCCGCCGCATCATGTTGTCGGCGACGACACGGTGCATGTGCGCACCGGCAAGGAAACCGACTTCTGGCGCGAGACCTTTTACGGCTTCTGGCGTGACAATGGCCACTTCCTCTACCGGCCGGTCGAGGGTGATTTCAGCGCCGAGGTCACCGTCAAGGGCGACTACAAGGTGCTCTACGACCAGGCCGGGCTGATGCTGCGGCTGAGCGAAACGCACTGGATCAAGGCAGGCATCGAATACACCGACGGGCTGGCGCACTTTTCCGTCGTCGTCACCAACGACGCCTCGGACTGGTCGCTGCTCAGCATTCCCACCGGCCCCGACGGCGTGCGCATCCGGCTGACCCGCCATGCCGAGGCGATCCGCATCCAATATCTTGATACCACCGATGGCAAGTGGAAGCCGGTGCGGCTGGCTTATTTCCCGATCTCCAAATCCGTCGATGTCGGCATGATGTGCTGCTCGCCGCAGCGCGAAGGGTTTGAGGTAACATTCTCCGGCTTTACTGTCGGCCCGCCGATTTCCAGGCAATTGCACGACTGACGGCCATATCGATGGCGGACTAACCGTCTGCCCGATGCTGGAAGAACTGCAAAAACAGCTCCCGTTCGGTGGTTATGTCGAGCTTCTCGTAGATGCGGCGGCGGTGGTTCTTCACCGTGCCGACGGCGATGCCGAGCCGTTCCGCGATGTTGGCGGTCGGATGTCCCGCCAGGATCAACTGCACCAATTCCCGCTCGCGCAGCGACAGCTCCGGCCACAGGCTCGCCGGGATGGTCGGCTCCTGCCGGGGCGAGGCGCCGGGGCCGGTCGGCGCCGATGTGCGGGAGAACTCGGTGCCGCGCGCCTTGATGTCGAGCGCATGCAAGGCCTCGAACACCGGCAGCCGCTCGTCCAGCAGGGCGATCTCGCTCTCCTTGAAGGTGGAGGTCGAGCGGTCGAGGAAGATGCCGAGGCACCAGTCGCCGCCATCGGCCAGCATGATGCCGACCTCATCGCAGATTTCCGACTGCGCCAGGAAGCCGGCTATGTACTGGCCGCGCTTGGCCTCGTCATCGGCAAGCCGCTTCAGCGGCAGGATGCCCAGCCTCTGCTCACGCCGCCACGAGGCATAGAACGGGTCGAAGACGTAGTAATTGTCGAGATAGCGCCGGACCATCTCGTCGGAGAAGCGCCGGTGCTTGATGAATTCCGGCGTCTTCGTCGCCGAATATCGGGTCACGGTGACGAGATCGTGCTCGATGTCGGCGCCGATCAGGTCGATCAGGCAGTCGACATGCCTGTCCGTACCGGTGGCGGCAATCGCCTTGGCGAGCGGCCCCCAGATATTGCCCATGCGCATGCCCTTTTCTCAGCGATCCCGGTCCGGCGGACATTGTGTCTTTTGGCATATGGCGCAAGGCCGCCCAAGGAATCTAGCTTGAGCCATCCTACAGCAATCCTGAGGCGACCGTGACCCAACCCAACCTCACCAGCCCCATCGTCGGCAATCCAATCGTCATCGGCATCGACGCCGGCGGCACCATGACCGACACGATCCTTGTCGACCAGGACGGCCACTTCAAGATCGGCAAGTCGGCAACCACGCCGAAGAACGAGGCCGAAGGCTTCCTCGCATCGGCCGAAGACGCGGCCGACGCCTGGGGCATCTCGCTGGAGCAGCTGTTCTCCGGCGTCAACGTCGTGCTCTATTCCGGCACCGGCATGCTCAATACACTGTTGTCGCGCACCGGGCGCCGGCTTGGCCTGATCACCACCAAGGGTCTGGAAGACATGATCCTGATGGGTCGCGGCCTGCAGGCCTGGGCCGACTATTCCTATGCCGACCGGCTGCATGCGGTGACCCACCATCATCCCGATCCGCTGGTGCCGCGCCGTCGCACCCATGGCGTCACCGAGCGCATCGACCAGTTCGGCGACATCGTGCTGCCGCTCTACGACCATGAGGTCTCGGCTGCGGCCAAAAAGCTGATCGCCGACAAGGTCGAAGCGATCTGCATCATGACCATCTTCTCGCACGTCAATCCGGTGCACGAAAAGCGCATCGCCGAGATCTGCCGCGAGGAGGTGCTGAAAGCCGGCGCCGACATCCTCATCTACACCAGCCACGAGGTCCGCCCGGTCATCCGCGAACAGTCGCGGCTGAACTCGGTGCTGATCGAAGCCTACGCGACGTCGCGCGGCCGCAAGCAGCTCAAGAGCATCGAGGACGTTTCGAAAAAATACGGCTTCAAATACGGCGTGCAGACGCTGCTGTCCTTTGGCGGCCTGACCTCAATCAACCATCCGCGCCTGCACGAAACCATGATTTCCGGCCCGATCGGCGGTATTCTCGGCGCGGCCTATGTCGGCAAGCTCATCGGCAACGACTCCCTGATCTGCTCGGACATGGGCGGCACCTCCTTCGACATGGGCGTCATTTCGCGCGGCCAGACGCGGATCGAGAACGAGCCGCTGATGGACCGTTTCAAGCTCAACGTGCCGACGCTGCATCTCGACACGATCGGCGCCGGCGCCGGCATGATCCTCAAGGTCGACCCGCTGACCAAGAAAGTCTCGCTCGGGCCGGAAAGCGCCGGTTCCGACCCCGGCCCCATCTGCTTCGCCAAGGGCGGCACTGAACCCACCATCGCCGATTGCGACGCCATACTAGGCCGCCTCAACCCGTATTATTTCCTCGGCGGCAAGGTCGTCTTGCAGGTCGAGAAGGCGCGCAAAGCGTTTGAGGAAAAATGCTCCAGCATCCTTGGCGTCGGTGTCGAGGAGGCTGCCGAAGGCATGATCGACATGCTGGAAGCCGATGCCAACAACGCGCTGCGCCGGGTCATCTCCGGCCAGGGCATCCATCCCTCGGAATTCACGCTGCTGTCCTATGGCGGCTCGGGTCCGCTGCATCTGGCCGGCTGCTCCAGGGGCATCGGCTTCAAGGACATCATCACCTTCCAGTTTGCCGCCGCCTTCTCGGCCTTCGGCTGCACCACCGCCGATTTCATGCGCCGGCATTCGGTCTCGACGCAGCACGACATCGGCGCCCGCGCAAGCGATGACGAGCTGCTCGCTTTCGGCAAGAAGGTCACCGACGTCTGGAATGATCTCACCAAGGCGGCGGTCGACGAGATGATCAGCGACGGCCATATCAGAGACAAGATCAAGACCGTGCCGTTCCTGATGATGCGCTACACCGGCCAGCTCGAGGATGTCGAGGTCATGGCACCGCTTGCCGAGGTCAATTCGGCTGACGACATGCGTAGGGTCATCGACGAGTTCGAGGCGGTCTACGCCAAGGTCAACCATCGCGTTTCGCGCTATGGCGAAGCCGGCTTCACCATCACCGAGCTCGGATTGATCGCCACCGCCGACAAGGTCAAGCCGGTGCTCTTGAAGCGCCCGCTCGGCAAGTCGGCCCCGGCAGCAGCGCACAAGGGCGTGCGCGAGGCCTATATCGGGGGACGCTGGCACAAGGCCAATCTCTACGAGATGGACCTACTGCAGCCCGGCCATGAGGTGATCGGTCCGGCCATCATCGAACATCCCGCCACCACGCTCGTTGTTCATCCGCAGGACCGTGTCCACGTCGATGAGTGGACGCTGCTGCATTACACCCATTCTTGAAAGGGCACCGCCATGTTGGACAGACCTGCCTCGGCCCTGCGCCTTCGCGAACGGCTGCTCGATTCACAACGGCTGATGGAAGAGACCGGCTGCTATGACGGCATCACCGAGCTCACGCTACGCAACCAGGACCCGCTGAAATTCGAGACGCTGCACACCAAGCTGCGCGCCTATTGCGTCTCGGCCCGCGAAATGGCCCGCCGCATCTCGGCCTCGCCCGGCGTGCGCGAAGTCGGCGAAATGGTGGTGGCGATCTATACGCCCGAGGGCGATGCGATCGCGCTGTCCAACGGCATCATGGTCCACGTCCACACGATGAGCCGCTTCATCAAATGGATGATCAAGAACAATTACGAGGAAAACCCGAAGATCCGCGAAGGCGACATCTTTGCCAACAACGATGCCTTCATCGGCACCGTGCAGGTGCCCGACGTCATGGACGTGGTGCCGATCTTCCATGAAGGCACGCTGGTCGGCTGGGCCGGTGCGGTCTGCCACGAGCTCGAAGCCGGCGGCATCACGCCCGGCGGCGACGTCTGCCTGGCGCAGGAGCGCTTCACCGAAGGCCTGTTCGTCTGCGCCGAGAAGATCGGCGAGAATGACGAGATCCGCCGCGACTACGTCATCCGCTGCGAGCGCAATCTACGCATGCCGATCTACTGGGTGCTCGACGAGAAGGCCAAGGTCGCCTCCTGCATCGACATGCGCGAAAGCGTCAAGCAGCTGATCTCCGAGATCGGCCTCGACTACTGGATGAAGGTGTCGAAGGAGTTCATCGAGGAGGGCCGTCGCGCCCAGCTCGCCCGCACCCGCCAGCTCACCGTGCCCGGCATTTATCGTGGCCACACCTTCTACGGCCATGTCACGACGGGCAAGCCCGGCTTCCAGCTGCTTGGCGATCCCGACTGGCTCTACAACATCCCGATCGAGATGGAGATCACCACCGACGGCAAGATCACCATGGACTTCGAGGGCACGCAGCCCTGGGGCTACCATTCGATGAACTGCACGCCGGCCGGCATGGATGGCGGCATGTTCGTCACCTTGACCCAGCACATGAATTTCGAGGGCCTGGTCAATGACGGCGCCTGGATGGCGACCGAGCTGAAGCTGCCGCACGGCACCTGGACCAACCCCGACAATGAGATGGTGGCGACCGCCACATCCTGGGCGCTGCTGCTGCCGGCCTATGGCGTGTTCCAGCGCCTTTTGTCGCGCGGCTTCGTCGCGCGCGGCTTCGTCGAGGAAGCCTTCGTTGGCCAGGTCAACAGCCCGATGATCGAGATGGGCGGCGAAAGCCAGTACGGTACGCCGTTCGGCATGGCGCATTTCGAATGCGCCGCCGCCGGCTCCGGCGCGCTGGCCATCGCCGATGGCCTCGACACCGCCTATGTCGGCTGGAATCCGGAATCCGACATGGGCAACATCGAGGTCTGGGAACAATCGATGCCGATGGTCTATATCGGCCGCTCGATCGTCCCCAATTCAGGGGGCGCCGGCAAATATCGCGGCGGCTGTTCCTTCGTCTCGACCTGGCTGATCAACAAGACCTCGCACCTGCGACTGCACACCTCGGAACACTCCTCGCGGGTATTCGACAATGGCGGCATGTGTGGCGGCTATCCCGCGCCGACCTGCCAGAAGCATCGCGCGGTACGCAATTCCAACATCCATGAACTGGCGGCAAAAGGCGAACCGCTCGCGCATGCCCCAGGTATCGATCCGCATGTCTCCGACTACGAGAAGAACATCGGCGGCGACCATGCCGTGGTCGAAGGCCCCTACATCACCTCGCCGCACAAGTCGGGGGACATCTTCAGCCATTCCTACAATGGTGGCGGCGGTTACGGCGACGTGCTGGAGCACGATCCGGTCAAGACCGCCTGGGATGCCGAGAACGGTTTTCTCACCCGCCAGGCGGCGATCCAGATTTTCGGCATCGTGCTGAAGGACGACGCCGAGGGTTATCCGGTTGCCGATATCGACGCCACCGTCGAACGTCGTGCCGCCATGCGCAGAGAGCGTCTGGCCAAGGCGATCCCGGTTTCGGACTGGATCGCTGCCGAACGCGGCCGTGTCGAGAAGGCCGACTTCGCGCCCGAGGTGAAGAAAATGTATGCCAGCGCGATCAAGCTGTCGTCGCGCTTCACCAGGGATTTCAGTGATTTCTGGACCGTCGACGCCAGATCGATCTTCATGCCGGGAGCAAAGCCATGACCTCATACAGCAAGGAAGTCCTCGGCGATCTCTCAGCCGGCAAGCTGCCCTGGCCGCAGACAAAGCGCATCATGAGCGCCTACAAGGACGACGACCGCTTCTTCAAGATGCTCGCCGTCTATCAGGACCGTGTCGCATGGAAGGACCCGATCCTGCTGCCGGTCTCGGATCACCTCTTCATCTGCCAAAGCGGCGATGAACGGATCACCCGCTGCGAATGCGGCCACTCCTTCGGCGACTACCGCAAGAACTGGAAGCTCAAGGCCGCGATCAACGTGCGAAACACCGAGGAAGCGCTGCGCGAGATCTATCCCAACAGCGATATTCCCGATCCGCAATGGATGGAAATTCGCGAATTCATCTGTCCACAATGCGGCACCATGCACGAAGTGGAAGCGGCGGCGCCGGGCTACCCGATCGTCCATGATTTCGAGCCAGATCTCGAAGGCTTCTACCGCGAGTGGCTGGGCAAACCGCTTTAGCGAAACTCGATGTTACGGCCGCGTTGCCGGCAAGGTAGCGCTCCTAGCCGGCGACGGACTATGAATAAACGCATCGTACGTCGCATCGGAGACTGCCCACCATGACAGACCTTTCCGGCCGCAGCGCCATCGTCACCGGCGGGTTTTCCGGCATGGGTTTCGCCATTGCTACGGCCCTGGCGCAAGCCGGCGCCAATGTCGCCGTCGGCTCCTACATCGCGCCCGCCGGCGCCGACAGATCCGACGCCGCCTACTATCCCGGCGCCGATGAACTCGAGGGCGTGCGGTTGGCCCTGTCGGCACACGGCACCAGGGTTTGTGCCGCCCATCTCGATGTCCGCGACAGCGAGGTGACCAACCGGTTTGCAGCCGACGTGCAGGCCGCCATCGGCCCGGCCGACATACTGGTCAATGCCGCGGGCACCACCGCCGAACAGCCGGTCTGCGGCCATTCCGACGCGCTGTGGGACAAGATCGTCGACACCAATCTCAGCGGAGCGTTCCGCGTCACCCGAGCTGTGCTGCCCGGCATGATCGAGCGCGGCTGGGGCCGTATCGTCAACATCGGCTCGACGGCGGCTTCCGTCGGCTGGAAGGACAACCCGGCCTACTGCGCCTCGAAGGCCGGGCTGCTCGGCCTTACCCGCTGTGTAGCGCTGGAAGGCGCCGCGCACGGTGTCACTTGCGTCATGATCAGCCCGACCTGGGTCGAGACCGAACTGATGCGCCGCAACGTGGCGCAGGTCGTCGAGCGTGAGGGCAAGGGCAGAACCGCCGAGGAAGCGATGGCCGAGATCGCCAAGGGCAATCCCCAGCAGCGCATGCTGCAGCCGCAGGAAATCGCGGCTCTAGCCGTGTTCCTGTGCTCGGATCTGGCCAAGGGCATCACCATGGAAAACATCCAGGTCACCGGCGGAGCGCTGTGGTAGCGGCCACAGTTTGAATTTTCGAACAAGCGAGCCGCATTAACGCCATTTGTCGGTTGCATGGTCGTTTTGGGCCTGCCTGCAGCAACTTTACCCCTCGCGGCAAATTTACCATTGAGTGACAGGCGATAGAGGTTATATTGTGCACTGCACAATGGATGCCCGCTGATCGGGGTCCGGCAAGGGCAGGTTCCGGCGATCGCGCATGACGCAGAAAAGCCGACCATGGGCGCTTCAGCCCAGCCGAAAGGCGGCAGCATGAGAAATCCGGTACGGATATGAAGATCCCGAAATCCATTCTGATCGATCCGGACAACAACAAGGCCTATGCCGCCTTCGCCGTTGCGGTGTCGGTCTTTGCCTTCGCCTACTCCACCAATTTCGGCCAGATCCTGATCCTCGCCTACTATCTGGTATGGCTGCCGCTGCTGTTCGTCGATTACCGGCGTTTCGCCCGCGATCTCTCCAGCGCCTGGCTGCCGCTGCTGTTTGCGGCCTATGTCTGCCTGTCGCTGTTCTGGTCGCAAGCGGCCGGCATCAGCGCGCGGGCGGGGCTGCAATATTTCTCCCACATGCTGTGCGCCTACATCGCGGCGCGCACCATCAGCACGCGCACGCTGGTGCTGGGCTCGCTGATCGGCATCTTCATCGTGCTGCTGTATTCGCTGAAGGTTGGCGCCTATGCGCTCGACACTATCGACGGCACCACCAATTTCGTCGGCGCCTTCGGCTCCAAGAACCAGATCGGCTTCTTCGCCTCGCTCGGCATCTTCTTCTGCTTCGCTTTTCTGGCCTTCTACCGGCGCAACTGGATGAGCTTCGTCTGGACCGCGCCGATCATCCTGCTGTCCGTCTATATGCTGGCGATCGCCCACTCGGCGACGTCAGTCGCTTCGCTTCCGGCGGTGATCGGTGTCGTTGCCTTGCTTGCCATGAGCAAGGTTCTGTCACGCCGCTACCGCCGCGTGCTGTTCGTCGTCGGCGCTACGGCGCTGGTCGGCGGTGTGATGGCTGCGCTGAACCTTGGCCTGCTCGATGTCGTGCTCGGCATCTTCGGCAAGGATTCGACGCTGACCGGCCGCACCTATCTCTGGGAACAGGGCTGGGCCGCCGCGCAGCAGCGTCCGGTGCTCGGTTATGGCTATGCCGCCTACTGGATCCAAGGTTTTGCCGATCCGGAACGGCTCTGGGCCGAGTTCTACATCTCCACCCGCACCGGCTTCCATTTCCACAACACCTATATCGAGACGCTGGTCGAGCTCGGCTTCATCGGCGTGACGATGCTGGCGCTGATCATCCTGCGCTCCTTCTGGGGCCATGTTTCGAAGGTGGTGTTCGGTGACTGGAGCGCCGATTCGGTGGTGCTCGCCGGCGCGGTCGGCATGATGCTGATCCGCTCCTTCTTCGAGGTCGAGATCCTCGGCCCCTATTTTATGGCCTCGTTCATCGTCTATTACGGCCTGTTCAAGCTGCGCCCGGTGCCGCTCGCCAGGGCAAGGCGGGCCTATGTTCCGGTGCCGGGCGAGAACACCGCCAACGGCCGCATGCCGGCGCGCGTCTGACTTGCTTATCTCAGGCGACGGCGCGCTTGCGCAGCATCAGCCGCTGCAGGAAGCGGCGCAACGGCTCGTCATAGAGGCGCGTGGCGATGTCGGCGATGACGATGACGGAAACCGCCATGACGATGCCGAACCAGGGATGATGCGCGAACGGGTCGATCGCTGCGGCCTTGCCCGCCCCGGCGATGATCATCAGCAGCGGCGTGTGGATGATGTAGATTGGGTAGGAAATCCGCCCCAGCCAGCCATAGAGGCCTGACAGGCGCGGCGCCGTCGGCGCAATAGTGCCGACCACCACCAGCGCCGGGAAAACAAAGACGACGCAGGCGAGATCGTAGGCGACGCGCGCGCCGCCGGCCGGCGCAATGGCAAAGACGATGAGCGTCAGTGCGATCGCGGCCTCTATCCACCAGCCGCGCCGCAGAAAGCCGAGCCCGCTTTGATAGCGTGTCATGGACCGGCAAAGCAGCACGCCCAGGAAGAACGAGAAACAGACGCGCGGCAGGCCGCTGATGATGGTCGATCCGGTCATGCCGAAGTCGAGGGTGCCGGCAATGATAGAGACGACCACCAGCAACACCAGACTGACGGCAATGAGCGTGCTCAGCACGCGTTTCGTCAGCAGGAAGAAGACGGCGACATAGGCTATGTTGACGATCAGCTCGAAGAACAGCGACCACGACGCGGGGTTGAGCGGAAAGATCGTGTGATAGGCATCGCTGACCAGCGGGATGAAGAACATGCCGGTCGTCAGCATGGTGCCGATCTCGGAGATCGGCATGTATTCCGCCGGAATCAGCCGGTTCTTGACGACGAGATAGAAGAAACCGAGCAGCGTGCCGGCGAGGTAGAGCGGGTAGAGGCGTATCAGGCGGATCGCCACGAACGTGCCGAAGCCCATGCCGTTTTCGATCTTGCGGTCATAGGCATGCGCGATAACGAAGCCGCTGAGCAGGAAGAACAGGTCGACCGCCAGATAGCTCGACGGCAGCACCTTGCCGGCGGCCAGGAACGGCGAGAAGTGGTAGAGCATGACGCTGATCGCCGCGACGCCGCGGATGGCATCGAGATTGAGATAGACGTGGCGCGGGGCAGCGGGCTGCATTTTTGCCTCAAGCGGTCGAAAACGGAAGTTCCCGCCCGCACCCTGGCGCGAACGAGCCGAACTTGTTCATCCCGCCCCTCCGTCGTTCCGGTCTAGCTGAGCGAGACAGGAACTTACTGGCTGGCCGTCGGCGCCAGCTTCACCTTGATGACGTCGCCCGGCAGCACCGGTGTATCTTCCTTGGCATCTATCTCGCTGGTCTTGCCGTCGGTCACGCGCACCAGCGAATAGATGAGCGCCGGCTCTTCATTGTTGTTTGTGATGGCGGCGGTCGTGGCCGGGTCCGATGCCTGGGCCATCAGGCCCTGTTGCATGTTGACCCTGAGTGCGGCTTCGTTGAGGTCTGCTTCGACCTGCTGCCGGTCGGCGGCAAGTCTCGAGTTCAACGTGTTCTGGGCATCGATGGCATCCTGCGTCGCCTTGCTGACCGACTGCTTGGCGGTGAGGATCGCCGTCTCATAGTCCAGGATCTTGCCCTGCAGATCGGTGACCGACTGTTGCGAGGAAAGCAGGCGTGCGTTGGCGACCAGGCCCTTTTGCGCCAGCGGACCGATACTGTCCGCCTGCTGCTGCGCCAGGTCGACCTGCTTTTGCTGGTTGACGATCTTTTTCTGCAGCGCCTCGATTTCGGACTGCAGGACCCCTTTCAGATCGTCAAGCGCCTGCAGCTTCAGCTTCAACGCTTTCTGGTCGGAGATCAGGATCTGCATTTCGTCGGAGACGATTGTCGCCAGGCGCGGGTCGCCCTCGACTTCCTTAGGCGCCTCGAAACTCTCCTTGCCGGCGAGATCGGCATCGATGCGGGCACGCTTGACGATCAACCGCACGCGCTGGTCGTCATAAATGTCGAAATTGCCCTTGGCGGTGATCAGGTCCTTGCCGAGCTGGGTGCCGTAATCGGCGTTGCGCCGGATGCCGCCGGCGATGCTGATCGCCTTGAGCACGGTCAGCTCCGGCACATAGGGAAACTGGCCAGGCGTCTGGATCTCGCCCGAGATGTAGAACGGCCGGAACTGCACCATTTCCACCGAGGCTTCGGGCTTGTCCGACAAGGCAAGCTTGCGCTGCAGGGCGACGCTGATCGCGGCCGCAACCTCCGACGTGGTCTTGCCGGCGGCCGGCAGTTCGCCGACGAACGGCACCGACAAATTGCCGGCTGGACCGACCGAATATTCGCCGTTTACCGCCGACCAGTCACGGAACGTGCCTTCCACCGTCTGCCACTCGGCGACGCGGATGTTGAGCTTGTCTTGCGAGCCGAGCCGGTACTCGTCGGCCATGGCCGGAACCGCGAGCGACAGAGCGAGGCACGTGGCGACGAGCCGTGCCGGCCGCATCGGGCCGGCAAGGCGAAAATACGCTGATATGTCTGTTTTCAACTGAACGTTTCCGATCCGTTTTGGCCCCATCCGCCCGATAGGCCTGCTGCCGAGTGCCTCCTTCGGAACCTGGCAGAATACTATGGCTGCAATGCGAGACCGGCCCATCACCGAATAGCTTTGGACCGGATTGGCTTCGGGCCGTACCGGCCCGATTGCTGACCAGTTGCGGTCGGTCAGTAGGAACCGCGCGACATCCACACCGCGGGCACGGTCTTGAGGATGATGCGAACGTCTTCGAACAGCGACCAGTTCTCGACATAGTGACGGTCGAACGCGACGCGACTGTCATAGGAGACATCGTTGCGTCCGCTGACCTGCCAAAGCCCGGTCAGGCCCGGCCGCGACTTCAAATAATAGACCGCGGCGCTGCCGTAGATCTCCAGCTCGTCGCGCACCACCGGGCGAGGCCCGACAAGGCTCATGTCGCCCTGCAGGATGTTGATGATCTGCGGCAGCTCGTCGAGGCTGAGCTTGCGCAGAACGGCGCCGACGCGGGTGACGCGCGGATCGTTCTTCAGCTTGCGGGTCGCGATCCATTCGGCGTTGGCTTCCGGATTGGCCGCGAGATAGGCGGCCAGCACACGTTCGCCGTCTTCGACCATGGTGCGGAACTTGAGGCAGGGGAAAATCCGCCCACCGCGTCCGATGCGCTTGTGGCCGTAGAAGATCGAGCCGCCGTCGGAAAGCTTGACCAGAAGGGCCACCATCAGGAACAGCGGGCTAAGCGCCACCAGGCCGACAAGTGAACCGAAAATATCGAAACTGCGCTTCAGCAGCCCGCCGATGGGTGGCGGAAAATCTACGCCGACATGCGAAAATGCCGCATTGGCCGACTTGGCAACGTCCCTCATGCAAAAGCTCCATACGTTGAACGGATGGTTTATGCCACGATACCAAAAAAATGCTGCAGCGCAACACACAATTTCCCATATGGCTGAAATAGTCACGTCAGGAATTGACTAAATAATAAACCCTCCTTGCCCAAATTTTGCCCTTTATGGCGGGTTTGTGACGAATAATTAGCAACCGTAGGAAATGTAATGCCTTTTTTCGGCGGGTTTTGGGCAAATCGTCCTTTGCCGCAGAGGGAACGGCTTTAACTGATTTTCGAATCACTGGCTTTGCTAAATTAATCAAGTAAAATACTAATCAACATTGCAGATTCTACTGTAGTATAAAGCGCATGACGAGTTAGGCCACCACCCCTGCGTGTGCATCGCAGCATGGCGGAGTCCAAGCCGCCGCCAAGCCGAAAATTATTGCTGGTTGCCCTTGCCGTCAGTTTCGCGCCTTAATAGAGTCGCAAATTATTCCTGATAGAGTCTGGATGGGTTGGGAAGGCCGGAAGCAACCGGCCGAAAAAGAGCAGCTAAATAAGCTCGCATGGCGAATGGGGAGATACTCGGGTGGGTAAGTCATCGCTTTTGCATGCTCGGGCCGGTTGACGGGCCGCCGAACATGTCATTACCAAAATTCGTCATTGGAATGGTTTTCGCCCTCGCGATCGTGGTCGCGTGGTCCTATGTCGACGGCGCGACGGTCACCACAACGGTGCTTCGCGTCATCGGCTGCGCTGTCCTCATCCAAATCGGTTATTTCCTGCTGGTGTATGTGATGATCGCCAGGAGCGCGCCGACATCGGCCGACAGGGCTCGCGACGCCGAAAGAAGCCTCGGCGCCGACAAGGCGGTTGAAGGCGAGAAGCTCTCGGCGAGGCGCAGCGTGCATTGAACAGTCTGAAGCCGCAAGGTCGGCCTCGGATCATCTTGCAGCCGGACTCAGCCTGCTTCGGCCGGCTCGGGTTCCGATTGCTCGCCTGAAAGCATTTTCGACAGGCGGCTGCCGGCCTTCGCTTTCAACCTCTGATATTGCCCCACTTCGACGATTCGTCCGTTTTCGACTGCAACCACCCAGTCGGCGAAGGCGATCATCGATGGCCTGTGCGCAATGGTCAGGATCGTCATCGATCCGCGCAAGCCGTCGATCGACTTGGCGATCAGGGATTGGTTCTGCCAGTCGAGCGCGCTGGTCGCCTCGTCGAGAATGAGCAGCGAAGGTTTGCGCAGCAGCGCGCGCGCCAGCGCGATGCGCTGGCGTTCGCCGCCCGAGAGCCGGACGCCGCGGTCGCCGACCACCGTGTCGAGCCGCAACTCCAGCCGCTCGACGAAGTCGGCGCCATGCGCGGCGCGCAGTGCAGTCCACAGCTCCGCGTCACTGGCTTGCGGCGCGGCAAGGCGCAGATTGGCGGCGATCGTATCGTGCAGCAGGAACACGTCTTGCGGCACATACGCCACCTGGTCGCGCCAGCGCCGGCGGTTGGCGGCGCCGATCTCGACGCCATCGGCCAGGATCTTGCCCTCGCTCGGTTCGAGCAGGCCAAGCAGCATGTCGGCAAGCGTGCTCTTGCCCGATCCTGACGGACCGATCAGCGCCGTTACCTTGCCGGCGGGAAGGCCAAAGGTGACATCGCTCACCACCGGCTTGCCGCCGGCCTCATAGGCAAAGGAGACGTTGCGGATGTTGAGCCCGACATCGAGCGACAGCTTGGCATCCGATTCGCGGTTTGCCGGCTCGCTTTCGGCATCGAAACGCGCCTGCATGTCGCGCATCGAGGCATAGGCCGGCAGGTTGATCAGTACCTGCTGCGCCTGCATCTGCATGTCCATGAAACGCGGCGCGATGCGCATGAACACCAGAAGCAGGACAACGATCTCGGCCAGCGAGAGGTTGAAGCGGACCAAAGCGACATAGATGAACAGGCTCAGACCAATGACGCTTGCGACCTGGAACAGAGCGGTGCCGACGGTGCTGTTGCGGACATAGTTGATGTTGTCGGCCTTCATCTTCTCCAGCGTCGCGCGAAGCTGCGCGTAATAGGTCGCCTCGACATTCAGACTCTTGGCCACCTTGATGCCGCCGAGGAACTCCGAGACCGTTCGGTACTGCTCCTGGCGATTGCTGGTCAAGACCCGGCCGAAGGCGCTGGCTCGTGCCCGAAACGGCTGCAGCGCCAGGAAGGTGACGATGCCGACGACAATGGCAAACGCCGTCATCACTGGCGAAATGAACAGCGAGACAACGAGATAACCCGCCAGAAGCACGGCGATCTGCACCAGCATAAGCAGCGAGAACGCCGCCGACTGCACGCGGTCGATATCGCCGGTCAGCGCATGGTCGAGATCCGAGCTTCGCATGCGCGCGAATATCCCCCACCGCGCCTTGCCGATGCTCTCGAACAGGTTCATGCGCAGGCGATTGATGAAGTCGAGCAGCAGCCGCGCCATGTAGACGGATTTATAGCGGTTGAACGCTGCCTGCAGCGCGACAAGCCCGACCAGCAGGCAAAGCACCGTGGTCAATTGCAGCGTTCCGTCCGGAGCCAGCCAGCGCACCCAGTCGCGGTCAGGCAACCTGACCGCGAAATTCTGCTCGGGTCGCCCGACCAGATGCAGCAGCGGCACCAGAAGCAGGATCGAGATGCCTTCGGTCAGGCTTCCCAGGATCAGGAACAGCAATGCCGTGAAGGTCCTGCGCCCGCCGATCCGGGCCATGGCGGCGCCGAAGCCGGCGACATCGCGGTAAAACGAAAAGCGCAGGATCTGCGATGCGGACATGTCAGTCACCGCGGCCCTTTGTCGGCCGCCAGATCGTTTTCGATCAGGGCGACAGCTTCGCCGATACGGTCGAGCCCGGTGGGCACTTCGAGGCGACAGACGCCGATCTGGCTGGCCAGGGCGGCGCATTGGCGAAGATGTGTCGTGGCAAAATCGCCGACCAGGGCTGGACGGCCGAAACGCGTCACATAGGAAAATTTGATGATTGCCGGCAGGGCGCCGATGCCTGGCAGCGCCGTGATCGCTGCTTTGTCGCTGCGCTCGAGGATATAGATCCGGGTCGCCGGCACCGCGTCTGCCGCAAATCCGGCGTGCAGGCGATGCTGCATCTTGTCGATCGCCGCATGCACCTGCGGGCGTATTTCTGCCTGGCGGATGGGAAACGCGGCGGCCGCATCGGCGGCGAGTTTCAGCTGCGGAAAACCCGGAACGATCATCGGCCGGTCCGTGAGATCGAGCGCCACGACATCGTCGGTCAGCAAGCGATGGCCGGCGCGGATCATCGCGCTCGCCGTCGTCGATTTCCCGGCGCCCTTGTCGCCCATGAAAACAGCGCTTTTGACGCCGACGGCAATGGCGCTGGCGTGCAGGATGAGCAGGCCGCGCTGGTGCAGGAGCAGTGCCATGACCGGACCGAGCAGCGGAAACGCCAGCAGCGCGTCGTCGACATCAGGCGCCGGCTCCACCTCGATGCGGCAGGCATCGGTAATCAGGAACGCGCCGACCGTCTGCCATGCCAGATATTGCTGCCGCGCCTCGAAGCGGAAAGCAGTTCCGGTCTCGGGCGAGGGTTTTGGCAAGTCGATCGGGCCGACTGTAATCACCACATCGACCGCCGCCGGCGCGCTCGGCTCCAGCTCGGGCAATTCGACCTGCGAACCGATCGTCAGGCCATAAGCCCTGTAGAAGCGTTGCGCGCGAGCCTTGGGATGGCCGGCATCGCGGATCGCATCGGCGGTGAGTGGCATGTTGGCCAGTGTCATGCTTGGCTCCCGCGCTGTTGCACCTGCCTTAGCCACAGCGACAACGCGATCGAACGCCAGACATACTGGACATCGGGCAGGGTGGCTTCGTCCGGTTGCCGCGCGATGCGGCCATAGGCGGCTGTCACTTCGGGCAAATTGACATAGGGCGCGATCAGCGCCGCATCCGCTACCAGCACCTTGTCGAGGAGATCACGGTGATTGCCGAGCATGCCTTTGACCAGGTTCGAGGTGAAATCGATCTTGTCGCGCCGCCACTGCACCGCCGGCGGCAGGATACCTTCCATGGCGCGGCGCAGCACCGAGCGGCCAAAGCCCTGGTTCAGCTTTTCCGCGCCGGGCAGCGCCAGGCAGAACTCGACCAGCGGCTTGTCCCAGAAGGGGTAGCGCGGCTCGACGCCGAAATTGGCGGCGGCCTTGTCGAGAACCTCGAAGGCGTGCGGCACCATGCCGTTCGACAGCAGCCAGCGATGGGTCAAGGTCTCGCTGGCGCTGACCGCGGGCGGCATGTAGCCGGCCCTGCGGAACCGCTCGACGAGGTCGGTGCGCATCGCCAGGTCCGGATTGATCAGGCCGCGCCAGCTCGTCGCCGGCCGCCCAGTTGGATGGCGCCGCAATTTGCCAAGCACGCGGTTCGCGAACCGCTTGATTCTCGCGATGCGCCAGGCCGGCCCGTAAAGGGTAAGGAACTGGTAGTAGAGGCCGAGCATGCCGTCGCCATAGGTGTTGGAGGCGCTGCGCAGCTCGCGCCACAGCTCCATCCATTTGCCGGCGTCGGCGAGTTCGTGCAGATGGCCGTGGCCTTGCGAAACCACCTCGTCGCCACCATGGCCGTCCAGCAGCACCTTCATGCCCTTGGCGCCGGCCGTCCTGTAGATGTCGCGGGTCAGCGACAGGCCGGGGGCCAGGAACGTTTCTTCCTGCTCCTCCAGAATGCGTTCGAATTCCGCGAAGGGCGCGTAGTTGCCGACGGAAATCAAAGTGCCGTCGACCTGCTCCTGTCCAAGCACTGCCTCGATGAAAGGCCGCTCGTCCATCGGCGAACCCTTTTCGAACACCAGCGAGAAGGTCGGCAGCCTCGGCTTGCGCTGCGCGGCATTCTGAAGGCCCGCCACGCAGGCGATCGAGGAGGAATCGAGGCCTCCGCTCAGCATCGCCCCGACCGCAGGCGTGCCGCGCATGCGGTTGCGGACCGATTGCGAAAACAAATGCCGGAATTCCTCGGCCGTATCCGATCGCATCGGCCTTGGCGAGGGTTCGATCTGCCAGTAGCGGCGCAACACCACCTGGTTCCCGGTCACCGTCAGGCTATGGCGCGCCGGCAGGCGGAAGATATCGGCATAGGCTGTCGACTGCGGATTATCGGGCAGCCCGGCCAGGAATCCCGAAATCTGGTGTTCGCTGATGCGCATGTCGACGCCGCCGGCATCGAGGATCGGCCCGATCTCCGAGGCAAAGACGAAGCGCCGGTCGCTCGAATGATAGTAGAACGGTTTGACGCCGAAATGGTCGCGCACGCAAAACAGCTGCCGGCGCTCGCCATCCCAGATGGCAAAGGCGAAGTCGCCTTGCAGATGCTCGGGGCAGGCTTCGCCCCAGCGCAGATAGGCGCGCATCAACAGCACGGCGTCGGCAACCGAACTGTCCCGGATGCCGAGCCTGGCCAGCAATTCGTCGCGATTGTCCAGCCGGCAGTCCGCGGTGATCGCGAGCTTGCCGCCGGCCATGGTCAGCGGGCCGGGGCCGGCTTCATCGGTGGTGTTGAGCCAGGCGTGGCCAAGAACGACGCCCTCGTCCATCCACCACGAACTGCCGTCAGGCGCGCGATGTTGCATGCGGGTAAGCATGCGCTGGATGTCGGCCGCGGCGGCCTGCCTGCCTTCCTGCCTCAGCAGAATTCCGGCGACGCCGCTCATCGCTCACTGGCCGTGGTCGACGAGATGGTTAAACCTGCCAAGCGAGCCGCCGAGCACGATATGGTCGCCGCTGACCAGCCAGGCATGCGCCTTCAACTCGGTGCCGGTGTCGCGCTCGATGCCGATGCGGATTTTTGAGGCGTTGCCCTGGCGGGCAAGCAAATATTGGCCGGAAAGCGCTTGGGTCAGACAGCTTGCGCCAGGCACCAGGCGGGCAGCCGCAGCCACGCCCCAGGCGACACGCCTGAGATCGCCGATGTCGGCTGGTTCGCGCGCGTCGAGCCGGGTCACCATGCGGCGCACTTTGTTGTAGGAAAGCAGCGTCAGCCCCAGCCGCACCGCCACGACCACCGCAAGGCAGTGGGCGAGAAAGAGCATCTCCGGCCCGCTCAGTGAGAAAGCTCTAGACAAGTTCCTCATCATGGAGCCTCGCAAGCCCGGCGTCCGCCAAGCCCTTCAACAATCCATCGACATCGGCCTTGCAGCGTTCCGGATCGACATTGTAGCGATCCAGCACGGCGCTGCGGATTTCGGAAATCGGCCGCGGCTCCTGGATCAGCTCCCAGATATAGGCGCCGACGCTGTTCAGGCTGTAATAGATGTTGGACCTCATATCGAGCAGGGCCAGGCCGTTGCCGAATTCGCAGGCCACGGCATCCTTGCTCGCGCTCATCCGATCATGGTCCGTGGGGTTCCAGTCCATCCTAAACCTCGCTCACAACCAACGCTTCGGCAATTCCGGACAAAGACGCGAGAGCCGGGGTTTGACCCCCGACTCTCCTTAGTGCGCTCTGTTTGCAGAGTCCGGACTTTGTCACCCCAACGAGAGAAGACTCAGGAGAAGGTGAGTTCGCCGACCGGCGTATGTGCCGGAAACGAGGCGTCGAGTGCCGTAGTACCGCTACCGCCTTGCGTGATGGTCTCGATCGAGCCGTGGACCGTCAGGCTAGGGGTTTCGTACTCATGCTTTTCAACATTCTGTTCCAATTTACTCTCCACTTGTGGACTGGAAGCGGCCTGTCGATTGCCGGCAGCGAGCTATTGCTGCACTGCAATAGCTGCATGGCAGCATTTATGAGTCAAGCCTGATTTACCAGCCGTTAATCAATTCTCGGTTGCGGTAGCCTTCAATGGTGATCAAAGCGCTTTGCATTTTCACATCCCAGGAGAATTCAGCAGAGTGTCCGAGGCCATCAACTAAGTATCTGATTTAATTACGCTAAATTTTCCTTCGAATGCTCCTCACTTGGGCGCTGGCGCATTCCCACAAAATTGTTGCTGACGTACCCGCCACAAGCCCCGATCAGGCGACGCCTTGCATCACGTTGTACGACTGTGTCGCCAGACGTCCAGGTTGCAGGAAAATTGTCTCCAAAGGAAAAACTGGACGCGGCGCATGAATTTGGCGATGCTTTGCTTCGCAGTTGCAATATAACGCGCCTGGCGAATTTTTTGCGGAGTTGCTGCAGCATATGGCATTGCAGGAAGGGACCTTCGAAAGGTTGCGCGCCGCTGGCTGCGCCGACGAAGTGGCCTATGTGCAGGCTTGCCTGCGGCTGTTCTTCGCCTCCAGGGCGAGCCCCAGCGCCGCGCCTGCACCGGCCATCTCCGTTGCCGATGTTTGCGATATCGCCAGGCTGAACAAGGTCGCCACCTTCATGCTGAAGGCGCTGTCGCGCCCACCGGCGGGCGAGACGCCGCCGGGATTGCTCGGGTGGCTCGACACTTATCGCCGGCGCACGATTGCGATGAACTCGTCCGGCATCATGGATTCGATGGCCATCGACAAGGCGCTGCGCGGCAGCGGCATCGATTTCGTGTTCCTGAAGGGGCCCCTCCAGCAGCAACTGCTCTATGGCGACCATTTCATGAAGCCGTCCGGAGATGTCGACATATTGGTGTCGCCGGCCGGCTTCTTTAGAGCTCGCGATGCGCTGCGCTCGATCGGCTACGAGGTCGCCGGCAAGTCCCGCTCCGTCTGGTGGGTGCGCTTTCTGGGCGAGCAGCACATGGTTCGCAGCCAGGGTCGGAAATTGTCCACCGTCGATCTCCATTACCGGCTCCAGCAGCCGGGATCGCCCAGCCCGCGCGATACGGAAGGGTTCCTGCGCCGCAAGCGCGCGCTTGCGATCGCCGGCTCCAGCGTGCCGTTCATCTCGGCCTCCGACACTTTGCTTCTGTCCTGCATCAGTGTCGCAAAGGCGCTGTTCAACCGCGAGCCATGCGCGGGCTATGTCTGCGATATCCGGGCCGCTGCCAGTCGGCTGAGCGAGGCCGAGCAGCAGACTGTGCTCGACTACGCGGCCGAGCAGGGGCTGGCCGACACCCTGCTGCTGGGCCTGCGCGCCGCCGATGTGCTGCTTGGTGGCGCCGGCACGCTGCTGTCGGATCGGGCCACCAGGATCCTGTCACGCATCGGCAATGAAGACCTGTTCCACATGGTCATCGCGCCGTGGCTGTCGTCGCTCAGATGGCCGCAACGGCGCACCGTTTTGTGGGAATTGTGCGGCCGCGAACCTGTCCGCTATCTGACCGAGGCCGGCTGGGCCGCGTCAGCCGACCTCAGCCGGCGGATTTTCGAGCGGGAAAGCCGGTGACGATGAGGGTCGTCATGCAGCAGGCAGATAACGTTCCGTCCCGATCCGCTGGGGATGGATCGGGGGATGGATCGGGGTCCGGCGCCGCGCGCCGGGAGGGCGAGGGGCCTCGCGACACTTTATGCAATCGAAAGGCCACCCTATGTCCATGACAGAATCCCGGGTCTGCGTGATCATCGCGGCGCGCAACGGGGCCCGGACCATTCCCGCAGCCATCGCCTCGGCGCTGCGCGAGCCGGAGGTGGCGGAAGTCGTCGTCGTCGACGACGCCTCCACCGATGACACCGCAAAGGTGGCCAGCGCTGCCGACGATGGCAGCGGCCGGCTTTCGGTCATCCGGCTCGACGCCAATCGCGGCCCGTCCTTCGCCCGCAATACCGCCATTGCCGGGTCGAAATCACCTTTCATCAGCATTCTCGACGCCGACGATTTCTTCCTTCAGGGACGGTTTCGCCAGCTGTTTGCCAGCGCCGACTGGGATTTCGCCGCCGACAACATCATGCTGATCCGTGACGATACGGCGACCGATGTCTCGAAGATCGTCGCCCCGTCCTTTTCGGCGGACCCGGAATTCCTCGACTTCGAGCGATTCATCGAGGGCAACATCTCCAGACGGCGTGTCCAGCGCGGCGAACTCGGCTTTCTCAAGCCGGTGATATCAAGAGCTTTCCTCGACAGGCATGGGCTGCGTTACGACGAGAACCTGCGTCTCGGCGAAGATTACGAACTCTACGCTCGCGCCTTTGCCCTTGGCGCACGCTTCAAGGTCATCCGTTCCTGCGGCTATGGCGCGATCGTGCGCGCCGATTCGTTGAGCGGGCGCCACAAGACACAGGATCTGAAGCGCCTCGCCGATGCGGATCTGGCACTGCTCGAGATCGACAGCCTGCCGGAAGGCTCCAAGGCCCTGCTGCGCAAGCACGAGCGGCATGTGCGTGACAAATACCGGCTGCGCAATTTCCTCGATGTGAAGGCCGAGCGCGGCATGGCGTCTGCCGCCGCCTATGCGCTGGCCAGCCAGTCGAACTTCATTCCCATCGTTGTCGGCGTGGCCGCCGACAAGCTCGATGCGTTGTTTCGCCACGCCGGTCTGTCCCCGCGGCAGCAGCCGGTGCCGCCTTTGCGCTTCCTCATGGCCGCTACCAACACGGCGGCGCAAAAGTAGGCTCCGCCAAGTCCGGGACGGCGGCCGCAAGGCTGAAAAAATTGCCTTTCTGAAACTCGGAGGTTGCCTACACGCCCCGACGATGGCACTGTATGTTGCGGTGCAGCAATTTTGGAAGGCCAACCGGATGGCTTCAATTTTCGGCTTCAGGTCCAGGGACCCAGCGCGCGACAAGCAGACCGATCTGGCGCGTTTCGACCGTCTGGCAAAGCTGTTGGATCAGATCACGGCCGAGATTGCGGCCGAGAAGACCGGGTTGGAGGCCCGCTACCGGTCGAAGTCCACCAACGCGGCCTTCCTGGTCGAGTCGATGGAGAACGGCTCGGCGTCGGCACGCAAGCTGTCGGAAGTCGGCGAGCTGACGAAGTCCATCCTGAACTGCGAACAGCGCATCGCCGAGCTGGTGCGCCAGACGAGCCGGATGAAGGAACTGCGTCATTCACTCGACGCGATCGTCGGCGAGGATGGCCAGAGTTCTGATTCGCACGGGGAATATGTCAAACCCGCAGGTCGCTTCGGCTGAACACGGTCACACGAGACACAGAAGAGAAAGTTCGGGGACGGAGGATCGGGATCGGCCCGTTAGCAATGTGGGCCAATCGGTGACTTTGGGTTGGGGCGGAACAGCACAAAGGTGAATTGATATGAACGCAGATCCGAAGACGACGCCCATGGCGGCAATCGATGCCATGATTTCGACGCGGCCAAATCGGCCAATGCGTCTTGTAAACCCAACGCGTCTTCTATCCGTTGGTGCGCTTCTGTTGGCGGCAGCCGCAGCTCTGCTCGGCGCCGCCCACCCCTCCCGCGCCCAGGACGCCTCCCCGGAGATGCAAAGCGCACCGTCCTTCGTCGACGATTTCAAGAGTTTCGATCGTTCGCGCTGGTATGTCTCCGACGGTTGGTCGAACGGCAATCACCAGAACTGCACCTGGTCGAAAAGCCTGGTAAAATTTTCCGACAACATGCTGACGCTCGGCTTCGAAAAGCGCAAACTGAAGGACCGCGAGTTCGCCTGCGCCGAGATCCAGACCAAGCAGCGCTTCGGCTATGGGACCTATGAAGCACGGATGAAGACCGACACCGGATCCGGTCTCAACGCCGCTTTCTTCACCTATATCGGCCCTGCCGACAAACAGCCCTGGTATGAGATCGACTTCGAGGTGCTGACCAAGGATACATCCAAGGTGCAGGTCAACAGCTACATCGCCGGCAAGCCCAAGAACGAGAAGCTGGCCGAGGTCGAAGGCGGCGCCGACAAGGGCTTCAACGACTATGCCTTTATCTGGGAAAAGGACCGGCTGCGCTGGTACGTCAACGGCAAGCTGGTCCAGGAAGTGACCAATCCCGAGCAATTGCCGACCCACTCGCAGAAGATATTCTTCAGCCTCTGGGGCAGCGACACGCTGAAAAACTGGATGGGCGCCTTTTCCGACCCCGGCCGCCAGGTGACGATGCAGGTGCAGCGCGTCGCCTTCACCGCGCTCGGCCAGCCGTGCCAGTTTCCGGAATCGCTGGCATGCAGTGTAAGCAGCATAAAGTAGATCTGAACCGGCCCGGCTATATAAGGCCAAAGGGCGTGAACAGGAATTAACCCGAATGAATTTGACGGTCTTTGGAATTGGCTATGTCGGTCTCGTGCAGGCCGCGGTGCTGGCGGAGGTCGGGCACCAGGTGGTGTGCGTCGATGTCGATGAAAAGAAGGTCGAGCGGCTCAACCAGGGCCTGGTGCCGATTTTCGAACCGGGACTGGAGGCCCTGGTCAAGGAGAACCACGCCGCCGGCCGCATCAAGTTCACCACCGATGCCGCCGCCGGCGTCAAGCATGGCGAGATCCAGATGATTGCGGTCGGCACGCCACCCGGCGAAGATGGTTCGGCCGACCTCAAATATGTGCTGGCGGTGGCCGAGACCATCGGCCGCGAGATGGACGGTCCCAAGATCGTCGTCGGCAAGTCGACCGTGCCGGTCGGCACCTGCGAAAAGGTGAAGGCCAAAATCGCCGCGACGCTGAAGGCGCGCGGGCGCCAGGACCTGGCTTTCGACGTCGCTTCCAATCCTGAGTTCCTCAAGGAGGGTTCCGCCGTCGCCGACTGCATGAAGCCTGACCGCATCATTGTCGGCACCAACAGCGAGGGCACCGAGGCGGTGATGCGGGAGCTCTACGCGCCGTTCAACCGCAACCACGAGAAGATGATCGTGATGGACGTGCGCAGCGCCGAATTCACGAAGTACGCCGCCAACTGCATGCTGGCGACCAAGATCTCCTTCATGAACGAAATGGCCAATTTGGCCGAGCAGCTCGGCGCCGACATCGAGGAGGTACGCAAGGGCATCGGCTCGGATCCGCGCATCGGCTACCACTTCATCTATCCCGGCCTCGGCTATGGCGGTTCGTGCTTTCCCAAGGATGTCCGCGCGCTGATCAAGACCGCCGAAGGTGTCAAGTTCGACGCCAAGCTGCTGCGCGCCGTGGAGGAGCGCAACAATGCCCAGAAGTCGGTGCTGTTCGACAAGGTGCACCGTTATTTCAAGGGCAGTCTCAAGGGCAAGACCTTCGCGCTCTGGGGCCTCGCCTTCAAGCCCAACACCGACGACATGCGCGAGGCGCCGGCGCGCGTCCTGATGGAGGCGCTGTGGCAGGCCGGCGCCAATGTGCAGGCCTACGACCCCGAGGCGATGCAGGAATGCCAGGCCATCTACGGCCTGCGCGACGACCTTTTGTTGTGCGGCACCAAGGAGGCGGCACTGCGCGGCGCCGACGCGTTGCTGATCGCCACCGAATGGAAGAGTTTCCGCGCCCCGTCCTTCGACGCGGTGAAGGATGCCCTGACCACGCCGGTCATCTTCGATGGCCGTAACCTCTATGATCCCAAGGTCATCGCCCGTCACGGCATCGAGTATTTCTCGATCGGCAGGATGGCGGCGTGAAGGCAGGGCGGCACAACGCGGAGCCAGGTTCATGAAAGTTCTGTTTGCAGGCGGCACCGGCTACACGCCGCAATTCAGCGGGGGCGTCCAGTCGAGCACCCACCACCTGGTCGAGCAATTGCGCGAAAACGGTCACGAGGCATCCGTTCTGGCAGCGCTGTTCGGCGACGGCATGTTCGGCTTCAGGGCGCGCGCCAAGATGAAGCTCCTTCGTCAGCGCGCGGTCATCGACAATTTCCCGGGCTATCCGGTTGTACGGGCGTGGTTCCCCTGGGAAGCGGCCGACTTCGCCGTCAAAAAGTTGAGGCCGGATGTCGCGGTCGTGCAGTGCCACAATTCGGTGCCGATCGGCAGAGAGCTGCAGAGGCTTGGCGTGCCGCTGACCGTCTATCTGAGGAATGTCGAATTCGACGAATTGGCCGGCGATCTGCGTGAGCTCCATTCGGCGGTCTATATCGCCAACTCCGAGTTCACCGCGCGCGCCTATAAGGCAAAATTCGATATCGATTCGACGGTTATTCCGCCGACCATCAATCCCGCGTTCTACAGCACACCGACGACCGGTGAATTTGTCACGCTCATCAATCCATATGAGGAAAAAGGCTTCGATCTTGCGGTGCGCATTGCCGCCGCCTGTCCCGAGATCCCGTTCCTGTTCGTCGAAAGCTGGAAGCTCGACGACGATCATCGAGCCCGGATCGAAGCAACAATCTCTCCCCTCCAGAACGTCAAGCTGGAAAGCCGCACCAGCGACATGAAGACGGTCTACGGCCGCACGAAAATCCTGCTTGCGCCCAGCAAATGGGAAGAAGCCTGGGGCCGGGTGGCCTCGGAAGCGCATTGTAGTGGCATTCCCGTGGTCGGCTCGCGGCGCGGCGGTCTGCCGGAAGCGATCGGCGCCGGCGGCGTGGTACTGGACTACGACGCCCCGCTCGCCGACTGGGTCGCAACGATCAGGCGGCTGTGGAGCGATGAGGCCGAGTACAAGCGGCTGTCAGCGACAGCACGTCAGTTTTCGGAGCGGCGGCAGATGAACCCCGACAGCCAGTTCGCAACGTTCATGGGCGTTCTCGACCGCGCAAGACGTGTCGGTTTGGAGCGCGCAGCCTAAACGCGTCGTGTTGCATTTCAGCTGAGACGCTGCACGACCGTGGTCGCGCTAAGATCCCGTTAGCCAGGTCCAGGCGTCGTGCGCCCGTCCGGATCACTTTTAATTGCTGCAGTGCAATATTTTGTGGCACTGCAGGAATCAACGTGTATTCTGCCTGTCTACATTAGGGCTTGTGCGATATGGACCGCTTGGTCCGAGCAAGCCCCAACCTTATGGGCGGGTCATGCGCGTGGGCTTTGTCGTCGGCGAATTCCCTCTGCTTTCGGAAACCTTCGTCGTGGACCAGATGGCTGGGCTGCTGGCGCGGGGCTTTCAGGTCGAAGTGGTCTGCGAAAAGATGCAAGGTGACCACCGAATTGACCGGCAAAGCGAGCCGATGGCGACGCTGCTCGCCAGAACCCGACATTGGTGGCGATGGGCCGCTGTAATCAGCAAATTTGTACAGCGTCTGCCGCCGCGTCTGCGATACAAGGCCTCGACCGTTCTCGACATCGCCTTTGCACGCCGCCTGAACCGCTGCGACGTGATTGTCGCCCACTTCGGACAGAACGGCGAGAGAGCAGCCGCACTGAAGAAATGGAAGGTGCTCGAACCACCGATCATAACCATCTTTCACGGCGCTGACGTGGCGATCCCGGCGCGGCAGGCAGTGCTCGCGACACAATATGCCGGGCTGACCAAGCATGGGACCCTGAACCTGCCCGTCAACGATTACTTCCGCACGATGCTGCTGGAAGCCGGCCTGTCCCAGGCGAGCACGACGGTCCACCATATGGGAATTGACACCCGCGAAATCGGCTATCGCTGGGAATCGTGGGAAGGCACCCAACTGGTCGTGACGACGGTTTGCCGCCTGGTCGAAAAGAAAGGCGTCGAGTTCGCCTTGCGAGCCCTGGCCTCTCTCAAGGCCTCCCAGCCGCAGCTAGACTGGCGTTACGACATTGTTGGCGACGGTCCTCTGCGGATGAATCTGGAGAAGCTGGCCGTAGAGCTGGGCTTGGCTGGTCGCGTAACATTCCTCGGCAGCCTCCCTCACGCAGAGGTGAAAAGACGGCTTCGCATGGCGCATCTCTTTTTGCTGCCAAGTATCACTGCCAGCGACGGGGATATGGAAGGCATTCCGGTCGCGCTCATGGAGGCCATGGCCGCCGGATTGATTGCGGTCAGCACGTATCATTCGGGAATCCCGGAGCTCATCAAGGATGGGGAGACGGGGTTGCTTGCGCCCGAGCGAGATATTTCAGCGCTTGCCGGCAAGCTTGCCTGGGCCGGGGAGCACCCGACCGAATGCGAGCGTATCGCGCTTGCCGCACGCCGCAAAGTCGAGGACGACTTCAACGCAGATGTTCTGAATGAACGTTTTGCGCAGATCGTTACCCAACTGGCCACATCGAGCCCTGCGCATGAACCTGCCGGTCATGTCGGCGTTTCCGAGGGCTTGGCGGATCCTTCATCTGCCGGCTGACACCGCTCCTCTGCGTTTGATCGGCAGACACGCCAAGCCGAGGGAAATCTTGCTACACTGCACCAAAAATGTTGCAGTGCAGCAAGACCTGTACTAACGTCCCTGCGGGTGGGCCAACAGCGGTAGAGTTCCATGCTGCATGTCTTGTGCCTCCGGCACCCTGTTTTCGGCCCGGCTTTTGTCAAGGGCACACCGGCTCTCCGCACGAGCGCATCCTGCCGATGAAGATTTGCTTCGTAGTCGACAAGTTCCCTTCATTGTCCGAAACCTTTGTTCTCGACCAGATAGCCGGATGCCTTGAGCGCGGCATGGAAGTCGGCGTCGTCTGCAACGAGACGTCCTTCGGCAGGGACAGCAACATCGATGATCCGCGCTGGCAGGCGCTGCCAGGAAAGGTCGTATGCTGGTGGGGTGGCCTGGGTCGCTATCGCCCGCTGCTCAGGAAATGGTCCGGCAGGTTCTGGGACAAGCTCTCGACCGCCATCGACATTGCTCATGCGCGAAAACTGCAGGGCGCCGACGTCATCGTTGCCCATTTCGGCAACAACGGCATGCGCGTGGCCCGCGCCATCAAGCGCGGGAGGATTTCCGCTCCCCTGGTGACGATATTTCACGGCCGTGATGTCGGCGAACCGCTGCATGACAATACGCTCGCGCGCTACAAAATTGTGTTCGAAAAGGGCGTTCTTCAACTGCCGGTGAATGCGTTTTTCCGCGATGCCTTGATTGAGGTCGGTGCATCGCCGGAGCAGGTTGTGGTTCACCATATGGGGGTGCGGCCGAGTGACATCGACTATCGGTGGCGTTCATGGGAGCAGGCTACGCTCTCTTTCATCTCGGTCTGCCGCCTGACTGAAAAGAAGGGCATCGAATATGCGCTTCGCGCGCTTGCTGGCCTGCCGCGGCGAGACTGGATCTACTCGGTGATCGGCGGCGGAGAACTTCTCGAGGAGCTGAAGGGGATCGCCGCAGAGCTCGGCATTGCCGACAGGGTGAATTTTCTTGGCCCCCGGCCGCACAGCGAAGTCAAACAGCGTCTGCGCGATGCGCATGTGTTCCTGCTGCCCAGCGTCGGCGCCCGCGATGGCGATCTGGAAGGCATTCCGGTTTCGCTGATGGAAGCGATGGCCGCCGGCCTGACGGTGGTCAGCACATATCATTCCGGGATCCCTGAACTGATCGATGATCACAAGACGGGTTTTCTCGTGGCTGAGCGGGACGTTGCGGCGCTGACCGGCAAGCTTGCCTGGATCGCCGAGAATCCGAAGCCGTGTGAAGGGATCGCTCTCGCGGCGCGCAAGAAGATCGAGGCGGAGTTCAACTCCGATCTGCAGAACCAACATTTCGTGGAAATCGCCATGCGGCTTGGCGAAACGAGGTCGCTTGCATGAACGCCAATCCGCCCCCCCAGTTCGGTCGTGTCGCCCTGCGTGGCGGGCTGGTAACCATCGGCGCCCAGGGCTTCAAGATGGCGATCCAGTTTCTCTCCGTCATCGTGCTGGCCCGTCTGCTCGTCCCAGAGGATTTCGGTCTGGTGGCTTCCGTCGGGCCGATCGTCGCCTTCGTCGGGCTGCTTCAGAATCTGGGCCTGCAGCAGGCTGTGGTTCAGCGCAAGGACATCAGCAACCAGCAGCTCAACCAGGTGTTCTGGATCAGCGCGCTCGTCGGGCTGGGCAGTGCCGTGGTAGTGGCCGGCCTGGCGCCTGCCATCGCCGCATTCTATGGCGATAAACGTATGTCCGGCATCACCCTTGGCTCCGCCCTGCCGCTGCTTCTCGGCAGTCTGGCCGCAGTGCCGCTGGCGTTGATGAACCGGCACCTGCAGTTCGGCCAGCTCGCACTGAACGACGTGATAAGCGCCGCCGCCGGACTTCTGGCCGCCGCGATCGCGGCCTATGCGGGGTTGGGCTACTGGTCGCTGGTCATCGGCCCGGCGGTTTCGGCAGCTATCGCCCTGGCTGCCGCCTGGCTGGTGGCGCGTTGGACGCCTTTGCGGCCGGACCTGAAGGTTGATGCCGATATATTGTCGTTCGGCGCCAACCTGACCGGCTTCAACCTCGCCAACTTCTTCTCGCGCAATCTCGACAACATTCTCATCGGAAAATATTCCGGTGCGATCGAACTCGGCTATTACGACCGCGCCTACAAGCTCCTGTTGTTCCCGCTGCAGAACATCAACCAGCCGCTGACACGGGTCATGGTGCCGCTGCTCAGCCGCATCCACGATGATAAGGCCCGCTTTCGCGATATCTATGTGCGCACCAACTGGATGCTGGCGGCCGTTACCATGCCTGGCATCGCGGCGCTGACGCTGACCTCCAATCAGATCGTCGGACTTCTCTTCGGCGCGGGCTGGGCACCGGTCGCACCGATCTTTGCCTGGCTGGGCATCGCCAGCCTGGTCCAGTCCGTTTCAAGCACGACGGGATGGATATTCATCTGTCAGGGCAAGACGAAGACCATGTTCCATTGGGGCATCTATTCGTCGCTGACGACCGTCGCTGCCTTCGTCGTCGGCCTGCACTGGGGCGCCGTCGGCGTTGCCGCGGCCTATGCCATCAGCGGTTACGTGCTGCGCGTTCCCGTGCTGGCGCTACTGGTCCATCGCGTCGGTCCGGTGACCGCCGCCGACTTCCTGCTCATGCAGGGGCTTTTCATCGCCTCGTCCCTGCTTGCCTGGTTCCTGTACCTGTGGTTGCCGGCGTCTCTAACGGGCCAGTCAGACCTGCTCGCGGTCTTTTTGGCGCTTGCCCTCAACTACGGCATCGGTCTCGTTTTCATGCTTGCCGTCCCGCAGTCGCGACGCGCTTTGTTCACCACCCTGTCCAACGCCGCGCGCAATATCCGCTGAGCGGCCGGCGATCAGCGGCGCCAGCAGGTTTGTGGCCGACATTGCCGAAGCATGTTCTTCGAGCACGGCCTGAAGGCTTGTCTTGCGATAGCGGTCGAGATTTCCCGCAAACCGGCCGAGCTTTTCGCGCGCCTCTTCGGGCGTCACGGTGTCGATGTCGAGCAGCACATCGTCGACACCGATTCGCTTGGCCACTTCCTTGGTTTTGAACTCGTAGGCGATCGGCAGCACCGGCGTGCCGACGCAAAGCGACATGATCATCATATGCATGCGCGTCGCGACGACGAAGTCGAAGCCCTTCACCAGCGCCATCAACTGGTCCGGCGTGTGGAACGAAGCGTCCACTGTCACGTGGCTGGCGATCTCAGGATCGAGCTCGGCAACGATGGCCTGTGCGGTCTTGGAATCGTCATGGGCATATTCCGGCACGCCCTGACACGTGGAGACGAAGGTCACCTCCTTGCCAAGGTCCCTGACAAGAATTGTGGCGATCTCGCGGACCGAATCCAGATAGCGGCGCATGCCGCCCTCACCGTCGCTGACGTAGTTCCAGTGGCGGACCGAAATAGCGACGCGGCCCGTCGACGCCGGCGGCTGGCTGGAAGCGAGACGCTTGCGGATCCTGTCGGTATCGGCCAAGGCGAATACGGCATCGGCCACCACGTGGCACTTGCCGAGATCCTTCACCAAGTCCCGGATATGGGTCCGCGACCGTTCGTCGCGCAACAGGATGAGCGGACTGCGGTCAAAGATCGGGCCGAGCTCCTGGCGGTTGTAACTTTTGTCGAACGGACCGAGGGATTGCGTGAAGAAGACCGGATCTTTGCCAAATACGGCATCGAGCCTGAACTGATTGAGGCGTCGTTCGAGATTGTAGTTCTCGACGAGATAGGTTCCCCCTGTGGTGACCACCATGTCCGCGTCGGCGTAGATATCGAGACCGCGCCGGTCGCGATGGCTGAAAAAATTGCCTAGCGCGCTGCTGCCAAACCAGCGCAGGGCCTGGAGAACGAGCCGATTGTAGATCGGCTTGAACCGGTCCCTCAGCCCGCTGCCATTCTTGTATCGGAACAGGGATTCCGACAGCAGCTTATGAAATTCGAGGTCGGGATAATCCGTCTTCGGATAGAGTCGTTCCGCAACCTCGGGCTGGCTGTCGAAGACGGCAAACCGCACGTCGCCTTGCACGATCGTCTTGAGAATGTGGCGGATCGCCAGCAGAATCGCCGCATCCCCGGTATTCAGGCAGACTGTGTTTTCAACGACGATCTTCATGGGATACCTCATTTCGTCAGCAGATTCCGCGGCGTGGCCTGCGGTGCCTAGGACGGGCATGGTGACCGAAAATACCCACGCCAGGACGATCCCGATGCGGCTCGCGTCACAATCCATCGCTGCATCGGGCTGGGTGACCAGCCAGAGCGGCGCTCAAGCCCGACGGAGGGTAACGCATCAATTTTGCAGTGCAACAAAAAACGTGCACTTATGCTACGGCGCACCAAAAATGTTGCGATGCAGCAAAAGCTGGGTTAGCATTCCCCTGGGTGGGCCAACAGCGGTCGAGTTTTCATGCTGCATGTCTTGTACCTTGTGCACGATGTTTCCGACCCGGCGGTGCGCCGGCGGATCATAATGCTCAAGGCAGGCGGCGCGCGGGTCACGTTGGCCGGCTTCCGTCGGACCACAAATGCTGTTCCCGACGTCGAGGGGCTGCAGCCGGTCGACCTCGGCGCGACGCGTGACGGCCGATTCGGCCAGCGTCTGGCGGCGGTCGCCAAGGCGGCGCTGTCGATAGGCTCGAAGCTTGCGGCGATGCCGAAGCCCGACCTCATCATCGCGCGCAATCTGGAAATGCTGGCGCTGGCCAGGCGCGCCAAGGCCGCCTTTCGCGGCGGCGTGCCGATCGTCTACGAATGCCTCGACATCCATCGCCTGGTGCTGCGCAATGACATGCTGGGCAAAGCACTGCGCAAAGCGGAGCGTTATCTCGCCCGCGACGTGAAGCTTCTGGTGACGAGCTCACCGGCCTTCATCGCCAATTATTTCAAGCCGTTCGGGCAGGTCGCCGCACCGGTGGAACTGGTCGAAAACAAATACTTCGAAACCGCGCCGATCGCCTTGGATGACAGGTCAACGGCCGAAAACCCTGCAGCACCCCCGTGGCGCATCGGCTGGTTCGGCGCGCTGCGCTGCCGCCGCTCGCTGGAGCTGCTGGCCGACTTCACGCGCCGTCAGGGCGGGCGCTTCGAGGTCGTCCTCCGGGGCCGTCCGGCACTCTCGGAATTCCCGGATTTCCACGCTTTTGTCGAGGCCGAACCCTATCTCTCCTTTCGTGGCCCCTACCGCAACCCGGAAGACATGGCCGCGATCTACGGCGAAGTGCATTTTTCCTGGGCGATCGATTTCTTCGAGGAAGGGCAGAATTCGGAATGGCTGCTGCCCAACCGCCTCTATGAGGGCTGCCGCTTCGGCGCCGTGCCGATCTCGATGGGCAATACCGAGACCGGGCGCTTTCTCAACCAGCAGGACATTGGCATCCTGCTTTCTGCTGCCACGCCCGAAATCCTGGAAACCGCGCTCGGCCGCATGGACCAGGAGCACTTCGGCAAGGCCAAGGCGCGTGTGCTGGCCCGCAACCCACGAACCTGGAGCTACGACCGCAGCGACTGCCGCGCCTTTGTCGACAGGCTGCGCGGTCTGGCGGCGGTCCCCGGTCCCTTCGTGACCGAAGCGCTGGCTTAGCGATGGCTGATGATGGGAAAAATACAGAGTATGGGAAGGCGCCGATGACGCAAACCGAAGCGCTTCCGTCGAGCCTGATCGTCATTCCGTGCCTGAATGAGGCAGCCCATATCGGCGCGCTGCTCGAGCAGCTCAGGCCGGCAGCGCTAAGGCTCGGCGCCCGCATCGTCGTTGCCGATGGCGGCAGCACCGATGGTACTTTGGCCATTGTCGAAGCGGTTGCGGCCAAGGACCCTCAGGTCGTCCTCCTGCACAACCCAAAACGTATCCAGAGCGCGGCGATCAATCTCGCCGTCGCCAGCCTCGGTGACGGCGCCGAATACCTGATCCGCATCGATGCCCATGGCGGCTATCCCGCCGATTATTGCGACCGGCTGGTCGAGGAGGCGCTCGCCACTTCAGCCGATTCGGTCGTCGTCTCGATGCTGACCAGCGGCAGCGGCGCGGTGCAGAAAGCGGTCGCGGCGGCGCAGAATTCCAAGCTCGGCACCGGCGGCTCCAAGCACCGGCACCTCTCGGCCGGCGAATGGGTCGACCACGGCCATCACGCGCTGATCCGGATTTCGGCCTTCACCGCGGTCGGCGGCTATGACGAGAGCTTCAGCCACAATGAGGATGCCGAACTCGACTACCGGCTGCGCCAGGCTGGCTACCGCATCTGGATGAGCGGCAAGACGCAGATGGTCTACTATCCGCGTTCGTCGCTGAAGGGCCTGTATTTCCAATATCTCGGCTATGGCCGCGGCCGCGCCAAGAATGTGCTCAAGCACCGTATGATCCCGAAAGTTCGGCAGATGATCCCGCTGCTGGTGGCGCCGGTCGTCCTTCTCGCGGTATTTTCCTTTATCCACTGGCTGGCGGCGGTGCCGCTGCTGGTCTGGACTTCGGTCTGTCTGGGCTACGGCGCTGTGACCGCCATCAGCCAGCGCAATCCCAACAATGTGCTGGCGGGCATTTCGGCGATGGTCATGCATTTCGGCTGGTCGCTCGGGTTTTGGCTGCAACTGCTCGGCTCGCGATCGCAGCGCGGGGTGGCATGATGGTCGCCGACAGCCGCCGAATCGACATCTGCGTCTGCACGTTCCGGCGGCCGGAACTGGCCGACACGCTGCGGTCGCTCGCTGCCATGGATATGCCTGCCGGTTTCGGCATCGGCGTCATCGTCGCCGACAATGACGACGAGCCGACCGCCGAGCCGCTGGTGACCGCGCTGGCGAGCGAATTGAAGCTCGTGGCCCGCTACCGGCACGCCCCGGCGCGCAACATCTCGGTTGCCCGCAACGCCTGTCTTGATGCCAGCACGGCCGATTTTGTCGCCTTCATCGACGACGATGAAACCGCTTCCCGGCAATGGCTGGCCGAACTGATTGCTATCGCGGAGACAAGCGGCGCCGAGGCCGTGCTCGGTCCGGTGCGGGCGCTCTACCGCTCGGATGCGCCGGACTGGATGCGCAAGGGCGATTTCCATTCGACCTTGCCGGTCTGGGTGCAGGGCGAAATCCGCACCGGCTACACCTGCAACGTCCTTTTGAGGATGAGCGCCGACAGCTTGCGCGACCGTCGTTTCAGCCTGGCGCGCGGCCAGAGCGGCGGCGAGGACACCGAATTCTTCGACCGCATGGTCAAGGCAGGCGGTCGCATCGCCTTTGCGCCGGAGGCGTGGGTCGAGGAAGTCGTGCCGCGTTCGCGAGCCGCTTTCGACTGGCTGCGCCGCCGCCGCTTCCGCTTCGGCCAGACGCACGGCCACCTCATCGGCCATGACGCAGGCGTGATACAGCGTGCGAAGGCTGTCGGCCTTGCCTCGGCCAAGGCCGCCTATTGCTTCGGCATGGCGGCGTTGACCGCGATTAGCCCGGTCCGCCGCAACCGCAGCGTGCTGCGCGGCATCATGCATGTCGGCGTCGTCAGCGGCCTGGTCGGTATCAGCGAAATTCGCCAATACGGACTGTCTTCCCCGCAGCAAGGAGGCAAGCGTGCAGCCTGACGTCTCCTTTGTCATCGCAGCCCACAATGCCGCGGCCACGCTCGACCGGGCGATCGCAAGCGCCATGGCCCAGCGCGATGTCAGCGTCGAAATCATCGTCGCCGATGACCAGTCGCGCGACAACACGCTCGACGTCGCAAGAGCCTATCCAAAAGATGTCGTCAAAGTGGTTGCGCTGCCGGCAAATCGTGGCCCTGGCGGCGCCAGGAATGCCGGCCTCGACCTCGCCACAGGCCGCTGGGTCGCGGTGCTCGATTCCGACGATGCCGTCCTGCCCGGGCGGCTCGCCGCCATGATCGCGCGAGCCGAAAGTGCGGGCGCTGTAATCGCCGTCGACAACCTCCAGGTGGTGCGCGAGGACGGCATTGCCGAAGCGACGATGTTTCCCGCCAAATATCTGGAGGGCCTGCGTGAAATCACGCTCGCCGACTACATCGCTGGCAACATCGTTTTCGAATCCACGTTCAACCTTGGCTATCTCAAGCCGATCTTCCAGCGCCGTTTCCTGATCGAAAACGGGCTTCGCTATGATGAAAGTCTGAGCATAGGCGAGGATTACATCCTGCTCGCCAACGCGCTGGCCAAGAGCGGAAAATGCGTCGTCGAGCCGACGACCGGCTATATCTACCACATCCGCACGGGCTCGATCTCGCGCGTGCTCGAGCTTCACCATATCGAGGCGATGCGCAAGGCCGACGCGGTCTTCGCCGAGACCAATTCCATGGACGCTGCTGCTGCGGCCGCCTTCGCCAAACGCGCCCGCAGCCTGCGCAAGGCGGCATCGTTCCTGTCGCTGGTCCAGCACATCAAGGCGCGTTCGCCGTTGAAAGCGATACGCACCGCGCTAAGTGATCCGGCGGCTGTCAGGCACATGTCGATGCCGATCGCCGTCCGCCTCAAAAGGGTGGCGGCGCAGTTTGCCGTCGGCGCGGAGAGGTAAGGAGGGCGAGTACATGAAGACGTTTGTTCGTGGCCTGCAACAGGCTGAAATCGATCTGCTCAGAAGGAATTTGCGATGAAGAAAATCAGGAAGGCAGTCATCCCTGTGGCGGGGCTTGGAACACGGTTCCTGCCGGCAACCAAGTCGATTCCGAAGGAGATGCTGCCCGTGGTCGACCGGCCGGTCGTCCAATATGCGGTGGACGAGGCCTTCGAAGCCGGCATCGAGCACATCGTGTTCGTCACCGGCCGCAACAAGGCTGTCATCGAGGACTACTTCGACCTGCACCCCGAACTGATTGGAACGCTCGAACAAACCGGCAAGAAGACCCAGCTGGAGGCGCTCGAAAGCATGCTGCCCGTGGCCGGCGCCACCAGCTTCATCCGCCAGCAGTCGCCACATGGTCTCGGCCATGCGGTGTGGTGCGCACGCGAAGTCATCGGCGACGAGCCCTTCGCCCTGCTGCTCCCCGATATGGTGTCGTTCGGTCGCCGAGGTTGCCTGGCTGAAACAGTCGATCTCTATCAGCAGACCGGCGGCAATGTGATCGCCGTCGAGCGCTGTGATCCCAGCGAGACCAGCAAATACGGCATCGTCGGGCGCGGCGCCGAGACAGGCAGCGGCTTCGAGGTGACGGCCATGGTCGAAAAGCCGGCGCCGGCCAATGCGCCGTCGAACTATTACATCAACGGCCGCTACATCCTGCAGCCCGAGATCTTCTCGCTGCTGGGCAACCAGCAGCGCGGCGCCGGCAACGAAATCCAGCTTACCGATGCCATGGTGCGGCTGGCGAAAAGCCAGTCTTTCTTTGCCCAGCCTTTCAATGGCCGCATGTTCGACTGCGGCTCCAAGGAAGGCTTCATAGAGGCGACCATCGCCTTCGCGCTGGCGCGCGACGACATGAAGGGACCTGTGCTGGAAATGCTGCAGGCGTTCGTGCGGTCGCATGAGCGTCAGGAAGTGGCCGCATAATGCCCATCTTTCGAGGGCATATGCGTTTGGACGATGGCGCGGCTCATGCCTGCACGCCTGGCCGCTCAGGCCCGGCGCCGGATGGCATGAAGCTTGCGTTGCATATCTTGCCCCCGATCTCCGCAGCTTCGGACGAGGTGGGACCTGACCCGTCTCGCTCCGGCGCCTGTAACCTAGAATTGGATCGAAGATGAATTATGCCAGCTTTCCTCTCGACAAGAGGATGCCATTGCCCAACCCCGATCAGGAAAAGGGTGAAGACTTCATCGACGTCGAGCGCCTGCTTGGCATGGCGGCGCGTCAGGTCAAGGTGGTGGCGGTCTGCGCCATCATTGGCCTGTTCCTGGGGTTGCTCTATCTGCAGACCACGCCCAAGCAATACATGTCGGTCGCCAGCGTGCTGATCGACGAAGGCCTGAACAAGGTCATCGACGACATCTCGGCTGCATCCGTCACCATGCAGACCGACGCCGCCCTGCTCAGCCAGATCGAAATCATCACCTCGGCGCGGCTGGCCTCGGTGGTGGTCGACAAGCTGAAACTCGACCAGAACGCAGAGTTCATGAACCCGCCGCAATCGGCGCTGGTCAAGGGCATCGGCTTCGTGCGCGGCGTGATCGGCTATTTCCGCTCAAGTTCCGCCGAGCAGATTCCCGGCATGGAAAACGTCGATGAGGCGACACGCCAGGCCATGATGCAGACGGCGCGCCACGACTATGCCGTGCTGAAGCTGCAGAGCGAGGTGCTGGCGCAGCGCAACGGCCGCTCCTATGTGCTCGCCATCGGTTACCAGTCGACCAATCCGGCGCTCGCCACCGCCATCACCAAGGCCTATGCCGACGCCTATCTCGCCGACCAGCTCAATGCCAGCTTCGACGCTACCGAGCGCGCTGCGGTCTGGCTGCAGGGCCGGCTGACCGAGCTTCGTCAGAACTCACAGGCGGCCGCTATGGCGGTCGAGAAATTCAGGGCCGAGCATGGTCTGGCCGCCAACAGCGACGGCCAGCTGATCAGCGACAAGCAGATTGCCGATCTCACCGCGCAACTGATCGTCGCGCAGGCCGATACGGCGCGCGCCAGCGCCCGCTACCAGCAATACAAGACCATCGTCGAAAGCGGCTCGGACAATGCCTTCAACGATTCCGCCATCTCAAGCGATCAGCCGGCAAGCTCGGTCATTGCAACGCTCAAGACCCGCTATCTCACAGTGGCCAAGCGGCTGCAGGATGTGACGGCCAATTTCGGCGCCGACCATCCGCAGGCGGTGGCGCTGGCCAAGGAAAAGGCCGATCTGTCGACCCAGATTTTCGGCGAGTTGAAGCAACTGACCGAAAGCTATCGCAATGAATATGAAGTCGCGCTTTCACGCGAGACCTCACTGAGGCAGAAGATCGCCGACGCGGCCGGCAAGAGCTCCATCGACAACCAGAGCCAGGTCAAACTGCGCGAACTAGACCAGCAGGCGCAGGCGCTGACCACGCTCTACCAGACCTTCCTTAGCCGCTACGAGGAGGCCTCGCAGCAGCAATCCTTCCCGGTCGGCAAGGTCCGCATCATCTCGGATGCCTCAACGCCGCTTTCCGCCTCAAGCCCGCGCACCTCCAGGGTGCTGGCGCTGTCGCTGGTGCTTGGCGTGCTGCTTGGCGCCGGCTTCGGTGGCCTGAATGAGTTCAACGAGCGCTTCTTCAGGACCGGCGAGGACATTCGCGATCGCGTCGGCCTCAAATTCCTCGGCTATTTGCCGATGATCGGCGGCAGGCTCGGCAAGGACGCCGACGGCGGTGCGGCGGATGCCAAAGGCGCCAACACATTGTCGGCGGCCGAGAAACGGGCGCGCATGCGGGTCAGCGTCGATGCGCCGGCATCGATGTTCTCCGAAACGCTGCGCAACGCCAAGATCGCCTTCGACGTCGTCATGGAAGGGCAAGGCAGCCGGGTCATAGGCGTGGTCTCGGTCCTGCCCGGCGAGGGCAAGTCTACGGTCGCCGCCAATCTCGCCGGATTGCTGGCCGCCAACGGCTCGAAGACGCTTTTGATCGATGCAGATCTGCGCAATCCTGGCCTCAGCCGCAACCTCGGCATGGAGGCCGAGCAGGGATTGATGGAAGCCGTGGTCAACGGCCAGACCTGGCAGTCGGTCGGCAAGGTCGACCGCCAGACCAAGCTGGCGATCATCCCGGCCGTGCTGCGTGGCCAGTTCTCGCATACCAGCGAGCTGCTGTCATCGGCCGGCATGCGGCGCTTCATCGACAACGCCAAGGAGACGTTCGAGTACATCATCGTCGACCTGCCGCCGCTCGGCCCCGTGGTCGACGCCAAGGCGTTTGCGCCGCTGGTCGACGGCTTCGTGCTGGTTGCCGAATGGGGCCGCACGCCGCGCGCCATGGTGCGCTCGCTGCTGGAGCAGGAACCCTACGTCGCAAGCAAGGTCGTCGGCGCCGTGCTCAACAAGGTCGATCTGAAGAAGCTGCCGAAATACGGCTCGCTCGGCGGCTCGGAAAAGTTCTTCGACCGCTATTCGACCTACTATCTGGAGAAATCGGACGTGCGGGCCAAGACCGCCGCCTGAACGGAGCGCGATCCTGAAAAGGAGCGTGATCCGGAAAAGCGGATCCGGTTTTCGGAAAGGATCACGCTCAAACGAAGAAGCACGGCAGGTCAGGAAAAGATCAGCTTGCCGAATTTACCCGCGATCCTGAGCGCTGTCAGCCGGCCGCTTTGAAAGGCGCCGGTGTCGATGCCGAGCCTTCGCCCGTCAAGCTTGGGGATATCGACCGGCGTGTGCCCATGCACCACAAAGCGGTCGAGCAGATGGGCGGCGTTGAAGAACTCGTCGCGGATGTTGAGCAGGTCCTGCTCATCCTGTGCGACCAGGTCGATACCCGGCCTGATGCCGGCATGGACGAAAACGAATTTATCCGAACAGAGCAGCACCGGCAGGCTGCGCAGAAAGTCGATATGGCTGGCCGGAATGACTTCCTTCACGCGCCGGTCGACCTCGTCGCTCGAGGCATAGAGGCTGGCAAGCCGCGCCGGATCGACCCCATAGGAAAACAGCGTCTCGCGGCCGCCGACCGCCAGCCAGCGGTCCCGCGACAGATATCCGTCGAGATAGTTCAGCATCGCCACTTCGTGGTTTCCCGCCAGGCAGACGCGCAGGAACCCTGTTGGCGGTAGCGCCAAGACATGGTCGAGCACGCGCGCCGATTGCGGCCCGCGATCGATATAGTCGCCGAGCATGACGATAATCTTGCGGCCGCGAAATTGCAGCGCGTCGAGCTGGATCTTCTGCTCCAGCGACAGCAATTCCTTGTAGCAGCCATGCACGTCGCCGATCGCGTAGACGACGGTGTCGTCCATATCCATTTCCAGGCGCTCGCGCGGCGCCGGCCGGGGAGGTCTGGACCGCTGAAACAACGCCACTGGGGCCGTCAGACCCCGATGCCGCGGGCTTTGAGCGCCGCGGTGATCTCGTCAAGAATGGCGGGATCGTCGATGGTCGCCGGCATCGTCCATTCTTCCTTGTCGGCGATCTTCTGGATGGTGCCGCGCAGGATCTTGCCGGAGCGCGTCTTGGGCAGGCGCTTGATCGTCACCACGGTCTTGAAGGCGGCGACCGGGCCGATCCGTTCGCGCACCAGCCCCACGACCTCGGCTTCGATGGCATCGATATCGCGGGCGACGCCGGCGTTAAGCACGACGAAGCCGAGCGGTATCTGGCCCTTCATCTGATCGGCGATGCCGATGACGGCGCATTCGGCGACATCGGGATGCGCTGAAAGCACCTCCTCCATGGCCCCGGTCGACAGCCGGTGTCCGGCGACATTGATGATGTCGTCTGTGCGCGCCATGACATAGAGGTAGCCGTCCTCGTCGATCATGCCGGCATCGGCCGTCTTGTAGAAGCCGGGAAATTCCTCGAGATAGGCTCGCCGGAAACGCTCGTCGGCATTCCACAGCGTCGGCAGGCAGCCGGCCGGCAGCGGCAGTTTCACCACCACATTGCCAAGCGTGCCGCGCGGCACTTCATGGCCGGCATCGTCGAGCACGCGAATGTCGTAGCCCGGCATCGGCACGCCGGGCGAGCCGTATTTCACCGGCAGCAGGCCGAGGCCCGCCGGGTTGATGGTCATCGGCGAGCCGGTCTCGGTCTGCCACCAATGATCGACCACCGGCACGTTGAGTTTCTGCTCCGCCCATTTGATGGTTTCCGGGTCTGCGCGTTCGCCGGCCAGGAACAGAGTGCGGAATTTCGACAGATCGTATTTCGGCACGAATTCGCCCTTGGGGTCCTGCCCCTTGATGGCGCGGAAGGCCGTCGGCGCGGTGAACAGCGCGACCACGCCGTGTTCTGCGATCACCCGCCAATAGGTGCCGGCGTCGGGTGTGCCGGTCGGCTTGCCCTCGAACAGCACGCTTGTCGCACCATGCAGCAGCGGTCCGTAAACGATGTAGGAATGGCCGACCACCCAGCCGACATCGGAGGCCGCCCAGAATACTTCGCCCGGTCTGACGCCGAACTCGTTTTCCATCGTCCATTTGAGCGCGACCATGTGGCCGCCATTGTCGCGCACGATGCCCTTAGGCTGGCCGGTCGTGCCGGAGGTGTAGATGATGTAGAGCGGGTCGGTGGCGAGCACCGGAACGCAATCGACGTTGGCGCCCGCGGCGCGCTCGCGGGCAACGGCGTCGGCAAAATCGATATCGTAATGCTCCCTCAGATCGCAGCGCAGCTGGTCGCGCTGCAGGATCAGGCAGGCGTCCGGCTTGTGGCGGGACATTTCGATCGCCTTGTCGAGCAGCGGCTTGTAGGCCACGACACGTCCAGGCTCCAGGCCGCAGGACGCGGAGATGACCAGCTTCGGCTTGGCGTCGTCGATGCGGGTGGCGAGCTCGTGCGAGGCAAAGCCGCCGAACACCACCGAATGCACCGCGCCGATGCGGGCACAGGCAAGCATCGCGACCGCCGCTTCGGCCACCATCGGCATGTAGATGATGACGCGGTCGCCTTTGTGAATGCCGCGGTTCTTGAGCACCGAAGTCAGCGCTACCACTTCGCGCTTCAATTCGGCATAGGTGAATTTCTTGACCGTGCCGGTGATCGCGCTGTCGTAGATAAGTGCGATCTGGTCGGCGCGGCCGCTTGCGACATGGCGATCGAGAGCGTTGAAGCAGGTGTTGCAGCTGGCGCCGTTGAACCAGCGCCCGTAAACGCCCGCCTTGGCATCGAAGACGCTGGTCCACGGCGAATACCAGTCGATCGCCTCGGCGGCAGCGGCCCAGAATTGTTCCGGGTCGCGTTTCCAGCCGTCATAGACCTCGTGGTAGCGTGACGCCATTCATCCCTCCTCGGGAAAACTCTCTATCTTGCAATAGCCTATGCGGGTTTTCCCGGCCACGTCTTTCCCCAAATGCCATGTCTTTCCCGAAATTTGGGGCTTGGCCGATCTCGCCTTGGCCATAAATTGCAGGCACCTAATCGGGGCAGGGCGCGCAATGACGGTACGATACGGGGTTGGATCTGCCGTTGGAGCAGCGCTGCTGTTGACGATCGTTTCCGCCGCCCAGGCCGGCGATGCCGCCGCGCGGCGCATCATCGGCTTTTCCCCCGACGGCAAATATTTCGCCTTCGAGCAATATGGCGAGCTCGACGCTGCCGTTTCCGGCTGGTCGCAGATCGACATCATCGAAACAAGCACAGACGAGTTCGTCGGCGGCAAGCCGATCCTTGTCCTCGACGAATCGGAAGAGGCGACCACGACGGTGGAGCAGGCACGGGCGCAGGCCGCAAAGCAGGCCGCGCCAATCCTGGCCAAATACGGCATCGCCGAGCGCGGCACGCGCACGGCCTCCGACAGGTTCACCTTCCCGGATGACACGGTCGAGTACAACGACATTTCCCGCCTCGAGCAGGCCGCGCAGAAATGGCTGTCGCCGTTCTATGGCGAAACACAGATTTCGACCATCCAGCTCGATGAGATTTTGGCCGACAGCAAGACGGACTGCTCGGCAAGCTTTGATGACGCCAAGCCAAGCGACCAGGCTCTTCCGAGCGACAAGACACTTCAGGGCGAAAAGAAACTTCAAGGCGCCAAGACGGGCAAGGCGCGCGGCTTCCGCCTGTCGCCGCAGGGGCAGGACGGCAAGCCGTTCAAGGTGCTGCACGAGGACAAGGCCGTGCCGGCTCGCGCAACTGCCCGACTTCCTACAGCCTGTCGGAATCCTACGAATACACCCCGCCCGGCAGGCCGGCGGTAGTGGCGGTGCTGGTGCAGCGCTTCAGCCAGGGCTTCGAAGGACGCGACCGCCGCTTCATCGCCGTAACCGGCCATGCACGCTAAGCCGCGGCCCGTCTTGTGGCAGGCAGAAAAAGCTCATGCGCCCGGAGAAAGCAGGGCGTTCGTGTCGGATATCAGGTCTTAAAGCGGCAAGGCCGCCAGCATCAGCCCGACGCCACCCGCGATCAATATGGCGGCTGCCAATGCTTTTCGATGACGTTCGAACGCGGTCGGAGCCCGCTCCCAGTTGTAACGCATACCCAATGCTCTCCCAAAACCCCGCGACTCCATAGCTTACTTTAGGTAAGAAAAGCAAGACCTTGACCCTGCGAGATAGCTGGCTTGACCGTTTGCGGCGGTGATTCCCAGCTGCAATCACCGACTATTTCTGGGGTGCTTCCCTGTTCTCAGGCTCTGAATGATGTGGAAGTTACCACAATCTGAAATTGGATGTCTCTATTAGGCTTCGGTTGCCTGTGTCGTGAGGATGGTGGCGTTGCCGGATTGCCACAGAACGGTCAGGCCGGCCTGTTCTCCCTCTCGTCCGCGCAATGGACAGACCCGCATCGCCGCGCTATCTGCTCTCCAGGAAAATGGTGGAGGGGCTCCATGGCCCAAATCGGTTCTGAAATGGTTCTGCGGCTGGCGGACGACGCCTCGGTCCAGCATGTCGGCGATGGCGCCGTCGTGCTCTTGGCGCGCAGCGGCCAGCTTTACACCTGCAACGGCACCACCGAAGCCTTTCTCGACAAGGTTGACGGCGCCCGCAGCCTTGACCAGATCGTCGTCCTGTTGTCTGACGAGTTCGAGGTCGACAAGGGCACGCTCGACCAGGACATCGCGGCGCTGGCCGCCGAACTGGTGAGCGAAGGCATTCTCGCCGACCCGGCTCCCTGATGGTGGACGGCGTTCTCCTGCGCGCTTTGTTTCGTGTCCATTTATGGGCAAGCGCGCGGCTGATGCCGACCCTGATCGGCCGCCGCAGCTTCGAATCGGTGCTGAAATGGGCGCCGCTCAGCGCACCCACCCCTTATCGCGGCCTGTCGTCAGCCTACATCGTCGCTGCCGTCAACCGGACCGTCCGGCACCCCTGGCTGATGCGCGACCGCAGATGCCTGCGCGAGGGCCTGCTCGCCCACCGCTTCCTGCGCTTTGCCGGCTTCGATCCGGATCTGCGCTTCGGCGTCGATCCGAAGTCGATGCAGGCGCCGCGTATGTCTGCCCATTGCTGGGTCTGTCTCGATGGCCGCCCGGTGGTCTCGGACAGCCTCCCCGGCATGGTGCAGATCTATCGCCATCACGCCGATGCCGGAAAGGCGCACGCTGCTTGACCGGTCCGGCGACCACCTTCTGCTATGATCTCCAGGGCCAGGTCATCAGCATATCGGCCTCGCGGGCCGATCTCTGGCCGAGCTTCGACCTCTTGCTCGGCACGTTGCGCGTGAGCGGGCCGGTCGAGCCCGATTTCCGCGTCGACATCGTCGAGATGCGGGAGTTACCGGAATCGCCTGCCGGAAAACTCGCTTTCGACGGCGAGGTGCCGGAGGACGGCCATTGCCGGCTGATCGACGGTGGCGGCACCGTTCATCTGGTCTTTCCCGGCCTGCAGACCGTCTCGATCAATGCCGATGGAGGCTGGGCCGAGATACGAGTCCATCCCGATGCCAAGGTCAAATGGACGGTGCTGATGATGGTGCTGGATGCAGCACTTGATGCCGGCGACCAGCACATGCTGCACACCGCCGGCCTGACATTGCCCGGCCGCGAGGCGCTCGTGCTGATCCATGCGCCGAGCGGCACCGGCAAGTCGACGACGTCGCTGGCGCTGGCGTCGCAAGGTTTCGGCCTGTGCTCGGATGACGCCATGATCCTCAAGGTTTTGGCCGGTGGCGGCATCACGGCCTGGGGCTTGCCGCGCAAGGTGAAGGTCCACCGCCACACCGCGGCAATGCTGCCCTTCGTGGCGCCTTGCATTGGCGACAAATGGGACGCCAATGGCGAGCAGGCCGTCTCGCTGGAACGTCTCGCCGAGATCATCCGCATCGAGGAAACTGTCGGCAGACCGGTTGCGGCACTGTTTCATCTCGCCCGCTCGGCGGACGCGCAAACCCGGCTCGTGCCCATGACCAGGACAGACGCCATGGTGGCGCTTGCCACCGACAATGTCAGGACCGGCATGACCGGCCTTTTGCCGGCGCAGAAGCGCCGCATGGCAACCATCGCAACGCTGGTCAAAGCCGTCCCGACATTTACCCTGGAAGTCGGCGCGAACCCGGCCGAGGCGGCCCCGCTGATCCGCTCGGCGCTGGCGGCGCGGGACTAAAGCACACTTCAGGCAGAATGCGGCTTTGGCCTGGCGAGGCGCTGGATCCAGCGGAAGGCGTCGCGGCGCAGGCGCGAATGCATCTTGTCCCTGGAATTGACGCCGAGCAGCGTATCGCCGGTGATCAGCCATTTGGCCAAAAATATCGAGAGGTCGGGCTTGATGCGGTCGGCCAGTTCGATCGCGCGCGGTGCATCAAACAGCCGCCCCGTCACATTGAGAACCGTCGCCAGTTCGAGCTCGATGCCGCTGATGCGCGCCGCCTCGAAAAGCCGGTCTTCATCCGCGGGCGACCGCAGCGCGCGCACGCCCTGCAGCACATCGACGCAAAGCTGCAGCCGGTGGAACTTGTGCCCGCCGGCGGCGTGGACAATGGCGATGGTCAGCAGCGCGGCCGGCGTGTCGGCCTCGCTGCCGTCGATGATCTGCAATTCGCGAAAGCCCAGCGACAGCCGCCGCCGCATGCCGGAATCATGCACCAGGTTGCCGTGCAGTTCGATCAGCAGGCTGGTATTCTCCTTCTCCAGCCACTTGAACTCCTGCAGATCCTGCGACTGCGCCTCGCCGCTCCAGAGCTCGAAGCCGCACCCGGCAATCACCGTGTTGGCTTCAATGATGCTGGCCGGCTCGACCAGAATGTCGATGTCGGTGAACGGCCGGTCAGCGGCGTGGCGGTAAAGTTTGCGTGCGAAGACCGGACCCTTGACGATGCGGGCCGGAACATTTTTCGCCGCCAATGCCTTCATGATGCGGTCGCCATGATATTGCAGCAGCATCGATTGGCCGGTCGCCAGCGTCGAGCGATCACGCAGTTCCGACAGCTTTTGCCGCAAGGCTGCGTCCGCAGGCAGTTGGGCGTCGCCGATCTCGCTGAGCTTGCGCAGCATGATCGGCAGCACGCCGTGGAACTCGGCATTGGCGAGCAGTGCCAGCAAGCTTTCGGCAGCAACGTCACGGCCAATGGCAACCGTCGCCTCCGGGTCGGCGAAGGTCAGCAGCAGTTTTTCATCGGCAGGCGCAAGAGATGGCAGCATCAAACCCGGATTGCGTTCGCCCACATCAGCAATTCCCGTCCGGAATTGAGTCAAACAACCAACTCAGAGGAGCGTATGTTGCAGAAAAGCATGCATGAAGCCAGCGTGTGGTGGCAGAACCAGCTCATGAATTGACTTTCCACGGTTTCGGTCCATTCTTTTGCACTTGACTGAAAAGGGTGTTTGGAATGGCCAAGAAAAAGTATGAAGCGCCCGTGCTGCGCAAGGCAGGAAAGTTGTCCAGCGTGGTGGCCGGGCCGTCGCTGCCGATACCGCGATAAGACTTCTACGGCTTCGGTTTGGATGAAGCCGGAGCGGTCGGCCGCAAGGCAAGCCGCGCTGCAGGCGGGCAATCTGTCGGCGTGACTGCGGGTAACGGTCCGTCCGGTCCCGCAGGCTAAGGCAAGTTCATAAGCCGCCTGTTCGGGATATGGGCAAGGCCCCTCCGTTACAGTCCCCAGCGCAGCGCGGCTGTGTGCACCGGCGCGTCCCACATTGACGTTGCCTCGTCATCCAGCATGGTCAGCGTGATCGAGCAGCCGGCCATGTCGAGCGATGTCACGTAGGACCCGACCAGCGAGCGGGTCACCGTCACGCCCTGTTTTTCGAAGATGTTTCGGGCGCTGTTGTACATCAGATAGAGCTCCATCAGCGGCGTGCCGCCAAAGCCGTTGATGAACAACAGTGCCGGGCCTTTCGCCCTGTCGCCGAGATCGCCCAGGATCGCGGCGCAAATCTCTTCGGCGATCGCATCGGCGCTTTTCAACGTGTCGCGACGCCGGCCGGGCTCGCCATGAATGCCGACGCCGAATTCCATCTCGCCATCACCAATCTCGAAGGTCGGCCTGCCGGCCGCCGGCACCGTGCAACTGGTCAGCGCCACGCCCATCGAACGCGTCGCGCTGTTGATGCGACCGCCGAGCGCCTTGAGATCCGCCAGCGCCATGCCTTGCTCGGCGGCGGCGCCGACGATCTTCTCCACCACCAGCGTGCCGGCGACGCCGCGCCGGCCGGTCGTAAAGGACGAATTCTCGACGGCGACGTCATCATTGATCACCACCTGCAGGACGCCGTCGGCCATTTCGCCGGCCATGTCGAAATTCATCACGTCGCCTTCATAGTTCTTGACGATGAACAGGCAGCCGGCGCCGGTATCGACGGCGGCGGCCGCCGCCAGTATCTGGTCCGGCGTTGGCGAGGTGAAGACCTGGCCGGGGCAGGCGGCGTCCAGCATGCCGTGACCGACAAAGCCGGCATGCAACGGCTCGTGGCCGGAACCGCCGCCCGAGATCAGCGCCACCTTCCCCGGCTTCATCACCTTGCGGCGAATGAATTTGTGCTCCTCGCCCAGCACCAGGATGTCGGCATGAGCTGCAACGAAGCCGTTGAGGCTTTCGGTCAGCACCGTGTCGACGGAATTCATAAACTTCTTCATGTGTCCTCCCGACACAACACGATCAGCCGCCACTCCTGCCGGTGATGCTGGTGATCTTCTGGATGAATTCGTTGATCGCCTTGTCGAGCGCTGCATTCTGCTTGTCGTCGCCGAAATCGGGCACGATCAGCGAGACATGCCGGGTCTTGCGCATGCCTGCCGCAACCGACATCTTGCCGGGATGCGCCAGATGATAGGCAGCCAGAAACTGATCGCGCTCGGCCGGACTGAAATGGCAGACCGAAAAAATAGCCGGCAGATGTTTTGACGGGATCGGGGTCGAATAGGCCGCGCTGGAAATCTGGGTGACGAAGCTGCGGTGCTTGCCAAGCGCGTCGGCAAGGCGTTGTCGCATACCCGACGGTCGCTGGTCGATGACCTGCGACAGGATCGTCTTGTAGGCGCGGATCGCCTCTTCGGAGCCGGCTTCTGGTGTCTTGTCGGCCATCTCAGTCATCCTAGACCGATGCATCCGAGATGGCCGCCTTGGCCATGGCGAGTTGGGCGGGAGCCACCGAGAGATCCCGCAGGCCGGCCTCGAGCAGTGCCGGGATCGATGCCGGATCGCCGCCGGCATCGCCGCACAGGCTGACTGGGATTTTCGCGCGCAGGCCAAAAGCGGCAACCGAGCCGATCAGCCGCAACACGGCGGGATGGCGGACAGAATTAAGATGCGCCACGGCTGCGTTATCGCGGGCAGCCGCCATTACATATTGGGTCAGATCGTTCGAACCGATCGAGAAGAAGGCGACATCGGCGAACGCCTCCGGCGCGATCGCCACCGAAGGCACCTCGACCATGATGCCGAGCGGCGGCATTTTTTGCGCGATGCCGCGCGCGGCAAGCCCGGCCTGCTCCTCCATGAACAGAGCGGCGGCGCGTTGGTATTCCTCCGCGACGGCGATCATCGGAAACATCACCTTCAGATTGCCGTGCACCGCCGCGCGCAGCAGCGCCCGGATCTGTACGCGAAACACCTCCGGCCTTGCCAGCGACAGCCTGATGCCACGCAGCCCGAGGAACGGGTTGCTCTCCTCGACGGTGAAGCCCGGCACCGGCTTGTCGCCGCCGGCGTCGACGGTACGGATGGTTACCGGCTTGTCGCCTGCCCATTCCAGCACCTTGCGATAGGCCTGGTATTGCGTCTCCTCGTCCGGCGGCGCCTTGCCGAACAGGAATTCGGTGCGCATCAGCCCGACCCCGTCGCAGGTCGAAATGTCGATGCCGTCGACCTCGGACGGATCGGCGATGTTGACCTGCACGCGCACTGTCGTCCCGGCCCGGGTTACCGCCGGTTTCGCGAGATAGACTCCGGCCTTGTCTCGATGTGCCACAAACGAGGACGAGGACCGGTGGAACGCTTCGATCTCGGTCGTGGTCGGCGAAAGCACGATACCGCCATGCTCCGCATCGAGCAGAGCCAGACCGACGGGATTAGCCGGCGAAGCGCCAAGCCCCACCACCATCGGCACGCCGCGCGAGCGCGCCAGCATGGCGACGTGGCTGGCGGCGCTGCCGGCCCTCAGCGCGATGCCGCCGCCGGTGCTCCAGTCGGTCTCGAGAAAGCGCGTCGGCGCGATGTCCTCGCCATAGAGAATGGCGCCGGCTGGTGGAGCGCTCTCCTGCTCCTCGGTAAGGGCGCGCAGCACGCGGTCGCGGATATCGCTGATATCGGCGGCGCGAGCCCGGAAATAGTCCTGGTCTGACGTTTCGTAGCCGGAGATTTCGGCGTCCAGCGCCTGTCGCCAGGCCATGTCAGCCGGCATGCCGGACGCGATCGCGGCAAAAGCCGGGCCGGTCAGTGCCTCGTCCCCAAGCATGGCGAGCTGGAATTCGAGAATGCCGGCGGCCTCGTCATCGGCGGTTTCGATCAGGGTCGCGAGCCGGTCCGTCGCGCTGGCGATAGCTGCTTCCAATGCGGCCTTCTCGTCCGCGGCGCTCGCCTTGCCCGTGTAGTGCGCGGTGCCGTTGTCGAGGTTGAACAACGGCCCCTCGGCATAGCCGGCCGAGGCCGAAATGCCTTGCAGCCTAAGCGGTTCGGGCATGGCCCGCATCCTCGTCGAAACCGCGTCGCACCAGCTCGGCCAGCGCTCTCACGGCATCATCGGCGCCGTCGCCTGTGGCCCGGATGTGCAGCATGGTGCCTTTCGGCGCCCTGGCCGCCATCACCTTGACGATGCTCTTGGCGTCGAACCATGGGCCGTTGGCAGAAAGCGCAATCTCCACCTCGGCCGCAAAGCTCTTGGCAAGCTTGGTGAACTTCACCGAAGGGCGCGCATGCAGACCCACCTCGTGGGTGATCAGGACGGTCGCTTCGGCAAAGGCGGACATCAGGTCAAAATTCCCGTTCACTCACGACGGCGACAATTCATGCGCCGTCGCCACCACTTCCTTCAGCGAGGCGCCGCCGGAGGACTCGGTCGCCGCCATCACCGCGCCTTCGACGATCGGCGCGTTGCAGACGATGATCTTCTGCGCCCGCGGCTCGCCGATCATTTCCACCGCCATTTCCGAATTGGTCTCGGCGCCGCCGAGATCGACCAGTATGGCGACGCCCGCCTCCGACCACGCCTTGTCGATGGCGCCTATGATCGCTTCGACGCTGGTGCCGAGCCCGCCATGGCCGTTTCCGCCGCACCATGCAAGCGGCACTTCGTCGCCCACCATCTGCCGCACCATGTCGGCCGTGCCTTCGGCAACCAGCGGGGAATGCGAGACGATGACGATGCCGACATTGCTCATGCTTGGCCCTCGACGGTTTCGGCGACGGTCCGCACCAGCAGCGCCACAGAGCGTCCGCCGGCATCCATATGACCGATTGAGCGGTCGCCGAGGAATGAGGCGCGACCGCGTGTTGCCTTCATCGGCACGGTCGCCTCGGCAGCCATGTCGGCGATATCTGCAATTTCCATGGCCGTCTTTCCTTCGACCAACGCGTCCTGCACAGGTTGCAGCACATCGAGCATGGTCTTTTGACCGACCTGGGATTTGCCTCTGGCGGCCACAGCTTCGATTGCCTTGCCGAAAGCAGCCGCCAGATTGGCACGATCCGGCTCTCCCGAAATCTCCTTGCCCAGCGCCAGGAACAATGTACCGAAGAGCGGCCCGGATGCACCGCCAACCGTCATCACCAGCTTGGTGCCGATCGCCTTCAGCGCCTCGGGCAGCGGCTTGGCCGAAAACGCCTCGGCATCGGCACGCAAGGCCTCAAACCCGCGCTTCATGTTCAGCCCATGGTCACCGTCGCCGATCGCCTGGTCGAGCGCGGTCAACTCTTCCGAGTGAGCGGCGATCGTGTCCGCGGCGGCGGTGATCAGCCTGGCAAGGTCGAACGCTGCCATGTCCAGATTCCCGGTTTCGATCCTGCCGGCAGTATCGCAAGAGTTTTCATTCGACAATCTAAGCATGCCGTCAGGCCGTTGCATGCAGCGCGGCGGCCGCGAACACTTCGGCCACGGCATGGGCGCCAGGGTCGACTACGCCCTGCAATTTGGTGCCGACATAGGCGGAGCGCCCGGCCTTCGCCTTCTCCATGGCCGCGGTCGCCTCGGCGCCGTGCCGTGCCGCTGTAGCCGCGGCATCCAGCCCCTTGGCATCGAGCGCCTTCAGCCCCGGCTCCAAGGCATCGACCATGGTGCGGTCGCCGACCCTGGCGCCGCCATAGAAGGTCATCCGGTCAAGCCCGGCAAGCAGCGCCTTGGACAGGGTTGCTCCGCCGTTCGAAGCCTGAGCCGCCGCCGTGAAGAAGATCGACAGCAAGACGCCTGAGGAGCCGCCCATTGCGACGCCCAGACTATCGCCTATAGCCGCAAGCGTGGCGGCAGGGTCGGCCAGCGGCAGCGCATCGAGCCGTTCCAGCACGCTGCGCGCGCCGGTCGCAACCGTCGAACCGGTATCGCCATCGCCCGCCTTGGCGTCGAGCCCGTTCAGTGTCTCTTCGAGCGCGATCAGCCGTTCGCAGACCGTGATGATCAAACGCCTGGTGCCGGAATCCTGGCTGGCCCTTTGGGCTGCGCTGTTTCCAGCCGCTTTCGCCATAGGCACGATAGCCGGCGCGACGACGGTTTTGGCCGGCATCCAGGCATGTGGGCCGACAGGCGCCAGCAAGGCTGCCTCGCGCGCCGCATCGAGCTTGATCAGCGACAGCGAAAAACCGTTCATGTTGAGCGCCGTCATCAGCGGTCCGGGGCCGATCGCAAGCTTCACGGTCTTGGCCAGCGGCGAGGCCAGCACGGCATTGGCGACCAGCGACATCTCAAGCGGCGGCACCGAGCCGAGATTGTTGATGAGCAACGCGTGGCTGGCGTTCGGGTCGAGCCGCGCGGCCAGCCGCTCCGCCATGATCGCCACCAGCTTGTCGGCGCTTTGCACCGCGATGCGCTCGACGCCCGGCTCGCCATGGATGCCGAGGCCGAGTTCGCCGTCATTTTCGCCGAACCGCTCTTCATGTGGCTGGCCGGGGATCGAGCAGGACGACAGCGACATGCCGAGCGAGACGATGTCCTTCGCCGCCGCGCGAGCGGCTGTAGCAACGGCTGCCAAGTCCTGACCGGTCTCCGCCAAATGGCCGGCGATCTTGTGCACGAACAAGGTGCCGGCGACGCCGCGCGGCTGGTTGATACCCGGCAGGGCGATGTCGTCGGCAACGATCGCCATCTCGACGCGAAACCCCTCGGCGCGCGCCTTCTCGGCCGCCAGGCCGAAATTGAGCCGGTCGCCGGTGTAGTTCTTGACGATCAGCAGGCAGCCGGCGGGGCCGGTCACCGCGCGGATGGCCGCCAGCACCGCCTCGACGCTGGGCGAGGCAAAGATCTCGCCCGAAACCGCCGCCGTCAGCATGCCCTTGCCGACAAAGCCGGCATGAGACGGTTCGTGTCCGGCGCCGCCACCGGAGACGACGGCAACTTTCGCCTTGTCCCAGTCGGCGCGCAGCACGACCTTGATCTCGGGGTAACCGTCGAGGCGCGCGAGATCGCCGGAACCGATAGTCCGCAACAGCCCGTCCAGCGCCTCGGTGACGATCGTTTCCCTGCGGTTGAAAAAGTGCTTCATCGAATTCGTCCTGTATTCGTCAATCAGAAGCCGGTGCCGTGCCCTTGGCGAGACACCGAAAACCTCACATCAGTCTTTGTCCGTCGGCGCCGAAATAAAGTGGCGAGCGGTAGCGGATCACCACTTTGTCGCCCTCGGCCAGATCCGTATCGGGGTCGGTGAGCGTCACCAGTTTCTTCGGGCCGACCGTAACATGCAGATGGTTCTGGTCCCCGAGATGTTCGACCCAGTCGACGACGCCGTCGGCATGGCCGTTTGCGGTCTTCTCGATCGACAGATGCTCGGTGCGCGCGCCGATGGTCTTGGTTCCGGTCGGCGCCCCACCATCAGGCAGCAGTCCCGCTGGCAGCAGATTGATCGCCGGCTGGCCGAGCCGTGCGGCGACATGAAGGTTTGCCGGCTCGGAATAGATGGTGCGCGGCGTGCCGATCTGCACCAGCACGCCATTGTTGAGGATGCCGATGCGGTCCGCCATGGTCATCGCCTCGATCTGGTCGTGCGTGACATAGAGCATGGTGGCGCCGAGCTCGGCTTGGATGCGCTTGAGTTCGAGCCTGAGATCGGCGCGCAATTTGGCATCCAGCGACGACAGCGGTTCGTCCATCAGATAGATCGACGGTTTGCGCACCAACGCTCGGCCGATGGCGACGCGCTGCATCTCGCCGCCCGACAGCTTGGTCGAGCGGTTGGCGAGCTTGTGGTGGATGCGCACCATCTTTGCCACCTCTTCGACGCGGCGGCGAATCTGGTCCTCCGGTACTTTCCGCGCCGGCGAGCGCAGCGGGAAGGCGAGGTTGTCGTAGACTGACAGATGCGGGTAGAGCGAATATTGCTGGAAGACGAAAGCGGTGTCGCGCTCGGCCGGCGACAGCGTCGTCGCATCGTGGCCGCCAATATGGATCGTGCCGCCATCCGGCCGCTCCAGTCCGGCGATCAATCTCAGCGTCGTCGTCTTGCCGGCGCCGGTCGGGCCGAGCAGCACGACGAATTCGCCATCGGCGATGTTAAGGTCGAGGCCATCGACGGCGACATGGTCGCCGAAGCTTTTGGTCACGCCCTTGATGTGCACGTCAGCCATGCTGCGCTCTCCCTTGAGAGGCGGTATCGTGGATCGCGGTGCGCACCGCCCGACCCGAGCCCTTGTCGAACAGCGACAGCCGCGCGCTGTTCAACGTCAGCCCGACATGATCGCCGCCAGCGAGCCGGATTTCGGCCGGCACCCGCGCCTTGATGATGCCGTCCGCCGTCTCCACCGCCACGATCTGCGTCGTGCCGAGATATTCGGTGCCGTAGATGGTGCCGCGCAGTTTCGACGCATCGTCGAAACGGATGTGCTCGGGACGGATGCCGAGCGCCATGTCGGCGGGCGCAATTTCCTCGCGCACTTCCGGCACCGCCACCTTGGCGCCCTGGACGACGATTTCCTTCGCCCCCTTCGCCAGCCCGCCACCGAAGCCCAGGAAATTCATCGGCGGCGAGCCGATGAAGTCGGCGACGAACATGGTTGCCGGGCGGTCGTAGATTTCGCGCGGGCTGCCGAACTGTTCGATAACGCCATGGTTCATCACGGCGATCTTGTCGGCCATCGACATCGCTTCCATCTGGTCGTGCGTGACATAGACGGTGGTGGCGTGGATGCGGTTGTGCAGCTCGCGCAGCTCATGCACCATCAGATCGCGGAATTCGGTGTCGAGCGTGCCGAGCGGCTCGTCCATCAGGAAGCATTTTGGCCGTCGCACGATGGCGCGACCGAGCGCCACGCGCTGGCGGTCACCGCCGGCAAGGCCCGAGACCGATTTGTTGAGCAGATGGTCGATGCGCAGCAGCTTCGCCGTTTCCTCGACACGGCTTCGAATCTCGGCCGAGGGCATGCCTTGCGCGAGAAGCGGGAAGCCGATGTTCTTGCGCACGTTCATATGCGGATAGAGCGCGAACAGCTGGAAGACGAAGGCGATGTCGCGTTCGCGCGCCCGGCGCATGGTGACGTCCTCGCCGCCGAGCAGGATCTGGCCGCCGGTCGGCAATTCGAGGCCGGCGACCATGCGCAGCGTCGTCGTCTTGCCGCAGCCCGAGGGACCAAGCATGACGAAGAACTCACCATCTTCGACGACGAAGCTGGAATCCTGCACCGCGACGAAATCGCCGAAGGCCTTTCTCAAATGTTGGACGCGGATTTCGGCCATGATTATTCCGGGAACTTCGAGACGATGATGAACATCACCGTGCCGGCGAGCATGGTGATGAAGGAGTAGGTGTAGAGCGCCAGCGCGAAGGGCTGGAACAGCATCAGGAATCCAATGGCGATCAGCGTCGTGGCGATGTTTTCCATCAGGCCGCGCCGGGCCCAGCGAGGCCAGGATGACTTTTTGGAGATGGCTGGGCGCGTCATGCGCAGCTTCCTTCCTTCTGCCCGGCAACGGGGCGAGACGGTTGCCAGGTGGTTCCCCCACTCCGTCGCTGCTTCGCAGCGCCACCTCTCCCCCCTCCGGAGGGAGAGGAAGGGAGCCTGGCTGAATGAAGTTCGCGTCCTTCCTCTACCCCGTCGATCGGGGGAGAGGTGTCGAGCGAAGCTCGACGGAGTGGGGGTCGACCTGGCACACCAATCATTTGCGCACCGCCCCAAAAGTGATGCCGCGCAGCAATTGTTTGCGAAGCAGGATGGTGAAGACCAGGATCGGCACCAGGAAGATGGTCGTGCCGGCCGCCACCGCCGGCCAGTCCTGGCCGCCTTCGCCGATGATGGTCGGGATGAAGGGCGGCGCGGTCTGCGCGGTGCCGGAGGTCAGGAGTGCGGCGAACGCATATTCGTTCCAGGCGAAGATCAGGCAGAAGATGGCGGTCGCGGCGATGCCGGTAGTCGCTTGCGGCAGCACGGTGCGCCAGAAGGCCTGCAGCCTGGTATAGCCGTCGATCATCGCCGCTTCTTCATACTCGCGCGGGATCTCGTCGATGAAGCCTTTCAGCAGCCACACCGCGAGCGACACGTTGACCGCGGTGTAGAGCAGGATCATGCCGAGCGCGGTGTCGGACAGGCCGAGCTCGCGGTACATCAGGTAGATGGGAATCGCGACCGCGATCGGTGGCATGAAGCGCGTCGACAGGATGAAGAACAGAAGGTCATCGGCCAGCGGCACCTTGAAGCGCGAGAAACCGTAGGCCGAAAGCGTGCCGAGGAATACGGCGCAGAAGGTGGAACCGAAGGCGATGATCAGTGAGTTGACGAAGCGCGGCAGGAAGTTGGACGGGCCGGCAATCACCATGTTGCGCTTGCGCGAGGTCTCGTCGCAGAAACCGGTCGCGGGTCCGAGCGAGTTGATATACTCGGCCGTTTGCCTGGTGCGCGTCGTGAACAGGTTGCAATAGCCCTCGATGCTCGGCTGGAACAGAATCTTGGGCGGATAGGCGATCGAATCCGGCGGCGTCTTGAAGCTGGTGGCGAAGATCCACAGCAACGGCACGATCGAGATCAGCGCGTAGAGCACGATGATCGTGCCGGCGATCCGCTTCGAATTGGCCGAGGGGGCGACGACGGAGTGGGCGGTGGTCAGGCTCATCTCTGCTTCACCTTGTTCAGCGCCTTGACGTAGATGTTGGCCAGCCCAAACACCGCGACGAACAGGATGATGGCGAAGGCCGAGGAATATCCGGTGCGCCAGCTCTCGAAGGCCTGCCGCTTCAGCGTGATCGAGGCGACCTCGGTGGTCGAGCCCGGCCCGCCACCGGTCAGCAGGTTGACCATGTCGAACATCTTGAAGTTCTCGATGCCGCGAAACAGCACCGCCAGCATGATGAAGGGCAGCGCCATCGGCAGCGTGATCGACCAGAACTGCCGCCAGTTGGACGCGCGGTCGACCTCGGCGGCTTCATAGATGTATTCGGGGATGGAGCGCAGGCCGGCGAGACAGATCAGCATAACATAGGGCGTCCACATCCAGGTGTCGACGATGATGATCGACCACGGCGCCAGCGACACGTTGGACAGCATCTGGATGTCGGTCGGTGGTATCCGGGTGACGAACGAGATGGCGTAGGCGAACAGGCCGATCTGCGGCTCGTAGAGGAAACGCCAGAAATTGCCGACCACCGCCGGCGACAGCATCATCGGCACCAGGATGATGGTCGTCCAGAAGGCGTGGCCGCGAAACTTCCTGTCGATCAGCCATGCCAGCGTGAAACCGATCAGCGTCTGCAGCAGGATCGTCCAGAACACGAAATGCGCCGTCGTCTGCATGGCGATCCAGATGTCCTGGTCGCCGAGGATGCGCTGGTAATTGGCGAAGCCGAGGTTTTTCACCACCTCGTTCGGGCGGTTCGCGCGGAAGTTGGTGAAGGACAGGTAGATCGCCCAGAACAGCGGGAAGATGTTGATGGCCAAGAGCAACAGGATCGTCGGCGAGATGAACAGCCAGGCGAGGCCCTTGTCGCTGATCCCCCGGACCTTGCGGGCCAACGGCTCCGGGGTCGCCCGGGCAACGTTCTCCGCAGTCCGATTGAGCATGGTGAGTCCTGCTTCGGTCACGTCAAGTCTCGACACTGGAATTTATCTGAACTGCGTCCCGTGCCAAGGGCAGCACGGGACCAAGAGCATGATGCCGAAAAGTGTGAAGCGGTTTTCGGACGACATCATGCTCTCTCTCTTTTTAGCCCTGAGGCGGATGATTTCTGATCGATTCGGCCTGAAAATCATCCGCCTCTGGGGTCAGGCTCGGGAGGAGCCGTTGGTCCGGTTACATCTTGCCGTCGTCCTGGAACACTTGCGTCCAGTCCTTGACCAGGCCGTCAAGCGCGTCCTTGGCCGAACCCTGGCCGGCAACGACATAGTCGTGGAAGCGCTTCTGCGACGCCTGCAGCAGCGGTGCGTAGCTCGGCTCGGCCCAGAAGTCCTTCACGATCGCCATCGAGTCGAGGAAGGTCTGTGCATAGGGCTGGCTGGACGGGAAGGCCGGGTCCTTGACCACCGCGTTCAGGCAGGAATAGCCGCCGAGCGACCACCATTTGGCCTGCACATCCTTGTTGGCGAACCACTTGATGTATTTCAGCGCCGATTCCTGCTTGTCTGAATAGGACACCACCGAAATGCCCTGGCCGCCAAGCTGCGCAAACTGGGCGCCACCGGGACCCTTCGGATTGACGAAGTAGCCGATCTTGTCGCCGNACCACCGAAATGCCCTGGCCGCCAAGCTGCGCAAACTGGGCGCCACCGGGACCCTTCGGATTGACGAAGTAGCCGATCTTGTCGCCGCCGACATTCTCGTCCTTCTGCAGGCCGGGCCAGGTGAAGGCGAAGTTCATGTGCATGGCCACCTGACCGGATTTGAAGGCGTCGACACCTTCGCCCATATAGCTGTTCGAGGCACCCGGAGGCGTGCAGCAATCGTAGAGCGACTTGTAGAACTCCAGGCCTTTGACCGCGTCTGGCGAATTGACGAAGCCTTCCATCTCGTAGGGCTTCTTGGGGTTTTCATACTGGAAGCCGTAGCTGTAGAGCACGTCCATGGCGCCCATGGTGATGCCTTCCGAGCCACGCTCGGTGTAGATCGAAGCGCCATAGACGGTCTTGCCGTCGATCTCGCGCTTCTGGAAGAACTCGGCGACCTGCTTCAGTTGGTCGAAGGTGGTCGGCGGGCCGAGATCCCAGCCATATTTTTCCTTGAATTCATTTTGCAGCTCCGGCTTGGAGAACCAATCCTTGCGGTAGGTCCAGCCGACGACGTCGCCCATGGCCGGCAGCGCCCAGTAATTCGGCGTGTTCTTCGGCCATTCGGAATAGCCGACGACTGTTGCCGGCACGAAGTCGTCCATGCTGATCTTCTCCTTGTCGAAGAAGTCGTTCAGCTTGACGTAGTGGCCGTTCTCGGCCGAGCCGCCGATCCACTGGCTGTCGCCGATGATCAGGTCGCACAGTTTGCCGTGCGAGTTGAGCTCGTTGAGGAAGCGGTCGGCATAGTTGGTCCACGGCACGAATTCGAATTTCATGCCGATGCCGGTTTCCTTGGTAAAATCCTTGGACAGTTCGACCAGCGCGTTTGCCGGATCCCAGGCGGCCCAGCAAAGCGTCAGGTCTTCAGCGTGCGCGGCGTTCGAGACGGCTGTCGACGCGGTAATCGCCGAGGCCAGCCCCAACGCCAGTTTCAAGCTCGATTTCATGCCTTCCTCCCATTTGCGAAACGCGCCCGGATGGCCGTTTCAAGAACCCCTCAACCCTCGCTCCTCCGAGGGCCTAAACACGGCGCGCTATGCGTCGCCAGGGCGGCGCGGTGCACCGCAGATGTTTAGTAATTTGTTTAGTGATGCAATTTTTACTAAACAAGGCAAGCGAATTCGTCGCTGCGCCGCAACATGGCGAAACCGCGAATTGAAATCGTTGGGAAATGATTGCCGGACGGCTCGCCCGGAAGTTGCTTAGCCGGGGTCGCCTATATTTTTCGTCTGCGGCGTCATCGGCCGAACAGGGGGCGCGGGCGGCAGCAGCGCGCGGATATCGGCGAAGGGAAATGTCGGCTCGAATCGGAAGGCCTCGGCCAGGGCGCCTGGAACGCTGTTGCATTGCCCGGCGCGAAACTCATTCTGGACGCGCGCTCTGTCGACATATTGCTCCGGCCACTGCGACTGGTGCGCGCGGATCGCCTGCGTCTTGATATCGCCATAGGCGGAAATGTCGACGTAATGCGTCGGCGCAAAGCCGGTGCCGCCCATCGTATCGGCATGCAGCACGGGGACGCCGAACGAGGCCGCGATGCGCACGCTGTCCGACAAAGCACGATGGTCGGCGTGATAGTCGTTGGGGGCATGCGTGATCACCAGATCCGCCGCGGTCTCGCGTATCAGCGCTTTCAGCGAAGCGATCAGTGCCGCATCAGCCACCAGTTCGCCGTCGGGAAAGTCGAGAAAGCGAAGGGTTGCGCCGAGCAGCGCCGCAGCGGCCGCCGCCTCGTCGCGGCGGACACGAGCCAAAACGCTCGGGTCGCCCATGCCGCCCCTGGCGCCATCCGTGGCCACGGCAAAAGTCAGTTCTGCGCCTTGCGTGGCATAGGCAGCCAGCGTACCGAACATGAATATCTCGATGTCGTCGGGATGCGCGCCGAGCGCCAATACCTTCACTGCACTCTCCCCGGAAATGGAAAAACGTGACGAACGGAATCCTGCTCGCCCTCATCGCCTATGCAAGCTATTCGTGCAGCGATGCCGTTATCAAGAGCCTTGGCGGACAGTTCACCGTCTTCGAGATCGGCTTCTTCATCACGCTGTTTGCCGGCTGCTTCCTGTTTTTCAGCCGCCCAGTCGATGAGCGCTGGCGCGACTTCTGGCGCACCGGGCGGCCATGGGCGGTGCAGGCCCGCGCCTGGGCCGGCATCGCCTCGGGCGTGCTCAGCGTCTACGCCTTCACCACCATTCCGCTGGCCGAGACCTATGCACTGATCTTCCTGGCGCCGCTTTGCGTTACCATTCTCTCGACCGTCATCCTGAAGGAAAAGGTCGGTCCATGGCGCTGGCTGGCGGTGGTTGCCGGCTTTGCCGGTGTCATGCTGGTGGTGCGGCCAGGTTTTCGCGAGTTGCATCTCGGACACCTTGCCGCCTTCACGGTGGCCTTCCTTGCCGCGGCCAGCGTCATCTTGGTGCGGTCGCTCGCCCAGCAGGAAAAGCGCACCACCATGCTCGGCGTGCTCATCGGTTACGGGCTGCTGTTCAACGGGGCCGGCACCATCGCCACATCGTTCACCCTCCCCAACGCCATGCAGCTGCTGTGGCTGGTGCTGGGCGGCGCCTTTACCGCCGGCGGCCAATTGCTGCAGCTGCTGGCCGCCAAATACGCACCGGCCAACCGCATCGCGCCGACGCATTATTCGCAGATCGTCTGGGCGGTCATCCTCGGCGCGCTGTTCTTCCAGGAGTATCCGGACTGGATATCGCTGGTCGGCCTCGCCGTCGTCGGCGCGTCCGGCCTGCTCACCATGGTGCGCGAGGAGGTGCGGCTGGGCACGGTGCGCTGGAACCCGTTTTCACGCACAAGGCTTTGAGCCGTTGCACGGTTGTGGTGACCGCTGATATGCGGACGCAATGACGACGAGATCCTTGCCGGAGCTTCCGGTATCCGCCGTGCTGCCGGCCCTGAGCCAGGCGCTCGGCTCCGGCAACAGCGCCGTCCTGGTGGCGCCGCCCGGCGCCGGCAAGACGACGCTGGTGCCGCTGGCGCTGCTCGAT
>NZ_AYVK01000006.1:0-201076 GCF_000503155.1 Mesorhizobium sp. LSJC285A00 | reverse complement strand
CGGCGATGCGCGGCGTGCCGCGGGCGCGACGTGCGATCTCCAGCGCGCCATCGTCGCCAAGCGGCATTTGCAGGATGCGGGCGCCGCGCCGCACGATCTGCTCCAGTTCCTCGACAGAATAGAAATTGAGCCGCACCGGAATGCCGAAACGGTCGCGCAGCGGGTTGGTCAAAAGGCCGAGCCTGGTGGTGGCGGCGACGAGCGTGAAGCGGGCAAGATCGATCTTGACCGAGCGTGCCGCCGGACCTTCGCCGATGATCAGGTCGAGCTGGAAATCCTCCATCGCCGGGTAAAGGATCTCCTCGACTGCCGGATTGAGCCGGTGGATCTCATCGATGAACAGCACATCGCGGTCTTCGAGATTGGTGAGAAGTGCGGCGAGATCGCCGGCCTTGGCGATCACCGGACCGGAGGTCGAGCGGAAATTGACGCCGAGCTCGCGCGCCATGATCTGCGCCAGCGTTGTCTTGCCAAGCCCCGGCGGCCCGACGAACAGCACATGGTCAAGCGCCTCGCTGCGGCCCTTGGCGGCCTCGATGAAGACTTTGAGATTGGCCCGCACTGCGGCCTGGCCGACGAAATCGGCGAGCGTCTGCGGCCGCAAGGTCTGCTCAGCATCCTCGCCGCGCTTTTCCGGGGCAATGAGGCGGGGTGAAAGGCTCATGCGGCCTTCCTCGCACAGGGCAAAGGACCGGACAAGCAATCACTCACCGCGCCAGTTCCTTCAGCCCGAAACGAATGAGCTTCGAGGCATCGGCGTCCTCGCCGGCCGTCTTCAGCGCCGCCGCGACAGCATTGGCTGCTGTGTCGCGCGAATAGCCGAGATTGACCAGCGCCGAGACGGCGTCGGTAATCGGCGCCGGCGCCACGCCTTCGCCGAGCTCCTGCTTAAGGCCGATGGTGCCGGAGGCGGTTCCGGCATAGGCCGGCGCCTTGTTCTTCAACTCGGTGACGATGCGCTCGGCCACCTTCTTGCCGACGCCGGGCGCGCGGCTGACCATGGCGATGTCGCGCAGCGCGATCGCATTGGCGAGGTCTGCCGGCGCCAGCGTCGACAGGATGGCCAGCGCCACCTTGGCGCCGACGCCTTGCACATTGCTCATCAACAGCCGGAACCATTCGCGCTCAAGCACCGACTGGAAACCGTAGAGCCGGATCATGTCCTCGCGCACATAGGTCTCGATGAACAGCACCACCGCCTCGCCGGGCGAAGGCAGCGCGGCCAGCGTGCGCGCCGAGCAATAGGCGACATAGCCGACGCCGTGCACATCGACGAGGCAGAAATCCTCCTCGATCTCGTCCAGCGTGCCTTTCAATTTGCCGATCATGCGTGATCCCTCATGCCAGCGCCATCCTGTAGGCGACGCTTTGCCGGTGATGCGCGTGGCAGATGGCGATAGCCAACGCGTCTGCGGCATGTTCGGTGTCGAAAACGGCTTTCGGCAACAGCACCTTTACCATCATGTGGATCTGCTTCTTGTCGCCATGGCCAACGCCGATCACCGCCTTTTTGACGGCATTGGGGGCATATTCGGCCACAACAAGGCCGGCGCGCGCCGGCACCAGCATGGCTATGCCGCGCGCCTGGCCGAGCTTCAGTGTCGCCACCGCATCCTTGTTGACGAAGGTTTGCTCGACGGCCGCTTCCTGGGGCATGGCCGCATGCAGGATCTCGGCCAGCCCGTCATGCAATTGGCAGAGCCGTGTCGCCAGCGCCGCCTTGTCGTCGGAGCGTACAGTGCCGGAGCTGATAAAGCGCAGCGAGTTGCCGAGGCTCTCGACGATGCCCCAGCCGGTGCGCCTCAGCCCCGGATCGATACCGATAATGCGAATCGCTTCCCTCATGCGCGAAGTCTACCTCCGGCGCACAGCGATGTCAGCGAAATGTGAACAAACCGGAAACGGAGGCGTTTAACCTCGAGCGAAAGCCGTGTTCAGCAGCGTGATCTGGTCGGAAACCGGATTGGCGCGGCGGGCGGCGGCAGGCGTCTCGGCAAACGCGCCGCCATAGATCTCTTCGTCCATGCGGCGCACCAGCGCCTGCAGGCGCAGCGAGCGGGTGACGAGGTCGAGGAAATCCTTCGGCAGTTCGCCCCAGCCGACCGCTTCGTCATGCGCCGAGGCGGTGTCGAGACGCACCTTGGATTTTTCCGAAGCGACCTGGTCGCGGGTCATCTCGCCGGAATTTGCCGCCCGCTGCAAAAGCAGCCAGGAGGCGACTTGCATCAACCTTGTGGTCAGCCGCATCGATTCGGCCGCATAGAGCGTCGCCGCCAGCCTGGACAGCTTCTTGGCCTCGGCCCGGCCCTTGCCGTCAAGATACTCGGCTGCCTGTTCGACCAGGCCCATGCCTTCCTGGTAGAGCGGTTTGAAGGATTGGGAGAAAACCCGGCGTTCCGCCAGCTTGATGGTTTTCGCGATGCCCTTCGAAGGCTCGTTCATCGATACGCCCCTGCACTGCCCCGTCGGCTGATTCGGCTTCTCGCCGTCACGCCGGCACCCTAGATGACTGAAGCTTGAAAATGCGCTTCGCCGCCGGCGAAGGCAAGCACATGTTTAACAAACGGTTAACGCCTGCGCAGGGGCGCCAAGCGGACCAAAAGCAGACAAAAAAAGAGCCGCGGATAAGGCGGCTCTCAGGAGTTTAACAGGGAGGCGTCAAACGAAGTGGCTCCAACCACTCGGTAAGAATCCAGATCACTGGATGGACATAGTAAACACCTGTAAAGCTTAATGAACCCTTAACGGCGCGGATATTTCTTGATCGACCGCTGCCCTTCTGTGCCGTATCAGCACAACGGTGCCCTAAGCCTGATCGTCGGCTTGTTCATGCCTTCTTCCACACAGCCGGCAAGGAAATGAAGGCGAACAGCAGCATTGCCGCATAAAACCCCATCGAGGAGGAAGCCAGCACCGGCTCGATCTCCGGATGGCCGGCAAGTTCAAAGTAAAGCCCAATCATCAGTGCGATGCCGCAGATTGCCGTCAGCCAGAAATGCACGACGGCAATCGTCTTTTGCCCGACCGCTGGAAACAGGTGGTAGAAGAAGGCAAACACCGCCGACATCAGCCAGCCCGCCACCATGGTGTGCGCGTGGGTCGGCATCTGCCCATGGTCATTGGAGATCGCCATATGCAGGCCGAGCGCCATGCCGCACAGGGAATAGATGACGGCCAGGGTGAAGAAATTTCGTGCTACGCCTTGCATGGGATACCCTCGTTGGTTGTTGCAGACTTGGTCCGACCGCGCGCGGCCAAAATGGAGCGTCGGTCGCGAGCGGCTTAGTCCCCGCAGGTTTCAGGATCATGCCGCGAAACCAGCCAATGCCGACACGGCGTCTATCCGGCAAATGCCGGGTATTGTGCGGGCTGGCGGTAAAATCCGGCGACGGCGCCACCGCAACAAGCCGGCACCCACGCGGCATCTTCTGGATACATGTACGGAGATAATCCGCCCTCCTTCGGAAGCAGACGCGCGATAGCAGCGTTTACCCCCGGAACGATGCACAAGGAGCGGCAATGGACTGGTATTCTCTCTTCAAATTCCTGCATGTCATGGCAGCGATCCTCTGGCTCGGCGGCGGTTTCGCCATGCTGCTGGTTTCGATACTCGCCGATCGCGACGGCGACGACGAGACGCTGATGGTCATGCTGAGAACGACGGACAAACTCGGCTTGCGTCTGTTCGTGCCGGCGTCTATCGCGACCCTGGCTTCTGGTCTGGTGCTGACTTCGCTATGGACCGGCTTCTCCGACCTTTGGGTCGTCATCGGCCTTTGCGGCTACGCCGCCGCGTTTCTGACCGGTATCCTCGTGCTGAAGCCTTCGTTCGAAAAGCTTGCCGCAATGCTTGCCGCGGACGGCATGACCCCGGCTGCCATAGCGTTTGGGCGCCGCATGATACGGATCGTCAAGTTCGATTTCGTCATCATGATCGTCGTCGTCGCCGACATGGTGCTGAAGCCGACCGCGCACGACATCGCCACTCTCGGCGCCATGGCGGTCGTGGTCGTTGGTGGTGCATCGCTGACCTTTGCGAGCGCCCCGCGAACCAAACCGGCAGCCGCCTGAGCGGGATTTAGAGCAGGCCGGCGATCCCGTCCCAAAGCAGCTTGACCGCGACCACGGCCACGGTCGCGTAGGTGAAGGGATAAAAAATCTCCGGCCGCATGCGCCGCACCAGCCAGGCGCCGGCGATGGTGGCCAGCGGCGCCAGCGGCATCAGCACGGCCGACGCCGTCAGGTTGGCGGTGTCGAACTGGCCAAGCGCGAAGTAGGGGATCAGCTTCAGCGCGTTGGTGGCGGCAAAGAAGATCGCCGATGTCCCCGACAGCACCTTCGGATCGAGCCGGATCGGCAGCGCATAGACCTGGAAGGGGGGCCCGCCGACATGGGCAACGAAGCTGGTGAAGCCGGCGACGGTGCCCCAGAAGGCGGCGGCGATGCGGTTGGGCGCCGCCGCATGGTCGGAACCGTGGCGGAACTGGAGATAGAGCCAGCGCAGCACGAAGATCAGCGCGACAGCGCCGACGATCAGCCGCACCATCTCTTCGGTTACGAGCGCTGCCGTCAGCCAGCCGAGCCCAATGCCGATCACCGCGCCCGGCATCATGTCGACCAGCATCTTTCTGTCGTAGACGCCCCACCACGTCCACACCGAAACGATGTCCATCAGGCACAGGATCGGCAGCAGGATGGCCGCCGCCTGCACCGGCGGCATGGCCAGCGCCATCAAAGGCACGCCAACGAAGCCGACAGCGCCGCCGAAGCCGCCTTTCGACAGCCCGACAAGTATCACCGCCGGAATGGCGGCGGCATAAAACCACGGATCGGCGAGCAGACCTGACATGAACTGGAAATGCTGGAGGGAAGACGGTTGCCCTGCAATAGCCTAGAAACCCTTGCGCCGCGACCGGGAAAATGCCGGCCGTGTCGATCAACTGTGCGTAAAGCGACGGTTCCGGATTTACGGCAAGATCGCCGCCGATGCATAAGGGCGCCGTCCGATGCATCAGGTTTTGACCCCAGGTTTTGGCCCCAGGTTTTGACCCCAGGTTTTTGGCCCCAGGTTTTTGACCCCAGGTTTTTGACCCCAGGTTTTTGACAATGAGCGAACCCCACATCCGCCGCGCCGAAGCGGCCGACCTGCCTGCCATCGTAGCCATGCTCGCCGACGATCCGCTTGGCCGCAGCCGCGAGGATGCGACCGAGCCACTCGCCAAGGCCTATCGCGACGCCTTTGCCGCCATCGACGCCGACCCCAACCAGTTTCTTGCCGTGATGACGGATAGCGGCCGCGTCATCGGCACGTTGCAGATCAGCTATCTCGCCGGGCTGTCGCTGCAGGGCGCCTTGCGCGGCCAGATCGAGGCTGTGCGCGTCGTCGCAGACCGCCGCGGCGAACGGCTGGGACAGCGTCTGCTGGAATGGGCGATCGAACAGTGCCGTGAACGCGGCTGCAAGATTATCCAGCTGACCACCAACAAGAGCCGCCAGGACGCGCATCGCTTCTATGACCGGCTCGGCTTCAAGGCCAGCCACATCGGTTACAAATTGGAGCTTTAGTTCAGCGGTGGAGGACGGCGCCGGATCGGCTGCGCCTTGATGATGGCGGTGCTGGTTTCCGCCTTGTCGGCGATGCGGTCGAGAAGCTTGTCGAGCTCGCCGATGGAGCGCACGTAGAGCCGGGCCACGAAACAGTCGTCGCCGGTGACCTTGTCGCATTCGCCGAATTCCGGGATCTCCTCGATCAGCTTCTGCACGATATGCAGCTTGCCCGGCAGTGGCCGCACCCGCACGATCGCCTGCAACGGAAACCCCAGCGCCTCCGGGTCAATCTCGATGGTGAAGGCGCGGATGACGCCGCGTTCCTCGAGCCGCCGCAGCCGTTCCGAGACGCTCGGCGACGACAGCCCGACCTGCTGCGCCAGCTCCTTCAACGAAGTCCGCGAATCCAGGATCAGGATGTGGAGAAGCTTTCTGTCCAACTCGTCCAGCATTTTCATCTCCTCGCAAAAGGGCAGCGCGCGCCTTATTAAATAAGGTGTTGTCCCCTTATCACCTTTCATAGGGCATATAAACCCTCAAGACGGCATGAGATTATGGCCTCAACGGATAGAGGTATTGTCATGGAAAGCACGGTACGCGGCACGATCGAGATGACGGCGGCGATGACGATCGTCGGCACGATCGGCTGGTTTGTCGTCATGTCGGGCCAGCCCGTCATGGACGTGGTGTTCTGGCGCTGCGCCTTCGGAGCGGTGGCGCTGCTGATCACCTGCGCGGCACTCGGGCTGCTGCGCGGCAGGCTGACGCTGCGCATTGTTGCCATCGCCGCTCTTGGCGGCGCGGCTATCGTCATCAACTGGCTGTTGCTGTTCAGCGCCTTCTCCCGCGCCTCGATCTCGATTGCCACGGCGGTCTACAACACGCAGCCCTTCATGCTGGTCGGCTTCGGTGCGCTGTTCTTCGGCGAGCGGCTGACCCTGGCCAAGCTGACCTGGCTCGGCATCGCCTTCGCCGGTATGCTGCTGATCGTGCAGACAGGGCCCGATGCGGGTGTCGGTTCCGGCATAACCGGCACAGATTATGTCATCGGCATCGTCATGGCGCTCGGAGCGGCCTTCTTCTGGGCTGTCGCGGCAATCGTCGCCAAGAAGCTCAAGGGCACCCCGCCGCATCTGATCGCGCTGATCCAGGTCTGCGTCGGCGTCGTCATGCTGGCGCCCTTCGCCAACCTCTCGCATTTGCCCGCCGATGCCTGGAGCTGGGCCATGCTGGCCACGCTTGGCGTCGTTCACACCGGCCTGGTGTACATATTGATGTACGCCGCCATCCAGAAACTGCCGACGCATCTGCAGGGGTCGCTGTCCTTCATCTATCCTGTCGTTGCGATCCTGGTCGATGTGATGGCCTTCGGCCACCGGCTGCATCCGGCCCAGCTCGTTGGCGCAGCCGCCATCCTGATCGCCGCCGCCGGCATGAATCTCGGCTGGACTTTGTGGAGGGCCAAATCGCCGGCCGAAAGCCCGCAAGCCGTCAAATGAGCCGCAGAGCGTCTGCTCGCCGGCGATCGTAAACCAAAGCCAGCGCATCGTTCCCCGCCCGCCTGTTCAAGGCGGGCGCTTTGTTCTATGCCGCAATGCAACCATCTTCGCCCGGCATAGGCGAAACCCGGGATCGAAAGCCAATGAACGACGCAACACCCCCCAACCGCTGCCGCATCGTGCTGATCGCGCCCAAGGACGCTCCGGCGCAGCGCATTGCGGCTGCCTTCGACGGCGGTGATATCGCTTCCCTGATCCTGCCTGAAAACGGCATGGACGAGGCTGCCTTCCAGGCCTTCGCAGAACAGATCGTACCGGCCGCGCAAGCGGCCGGCATCGCCGTCATCATCGCCGGCGATACCCGCATTGCCGGCCGTGTCCAGGCCGACGGCATTCATGTCGAGGTTTCCAAGGACGCGCTCGCCGAGACCATCGAACACTTCCAGGGCAAGATGATGGTCGGCGCCGGTGGCGCCAAGACGCGCGACGACGCGCTGGAACTCGGCGAAACCAGGCCCGATTACATCTTCTTCGGCCGCTTCGGCTACGACAACAAGCCGGAACCGCATCCGCGCAACCTGTCGCTCGGGCAATGGTGGGCGGACGTGATTGAGATCCCTTGCATTGTCATGGCCGGTTCCGCCATCGCTTCGGTAGAAGCGGTGGCCGCCACTGGCGCCGAGTTCGTGGCGCTGTCCAGCGCCGTCTTTGCCGAAGGCGCCGATCCGAAGGCGGCGATTGCCGCCGCCAATGCGCTGCTCGACCAAACCGCGCCGCGCTTCGAGGGCTGACGTGCGCCGACCTGGACTTCCTCTCGCGGTTCTCGTTGCGGCCTTGATGAGCGGGGCAGCGATCGCGGCGGAAACCGTTCCGCTGCCGCAGCCGAGGCCGGACACCAGCGCGCCCGCCCTCAGCGTGCCGGATGCGGTCGCCCCCGATGCGGGTGCCCCAAAAGCCGGTGCCACGGATTCCGGCGTCCATATCGACAAGCCGATCGACACCCCGCTGCCGCAGCCGGCGACAACCGCGCCGCTGCCGTCGGCCGACGCGATCAACCCGGAGCGTTTCGGCGCCAAGCCGGCGGACCCCGCCTATGGCGCTTTCCAGCGCGGCCTTTACAAGACGGCCTACAATCTGGCGTTGGTGCGGGCTCAGAATGGCGACCCGGCGGCGCAAACGCTGGTGGCCGAGATCCTGTCGCGCGGGTTGGGCGTGCCGCTCGACCCAGCGGGAGCCGCCAAATGGTATGCGCAGGCCGCCGAGCAGGGGATTCCTGAATCGCAGTTCCAGTATGCGCTGATGCTGCTCGACGGCCGCTACGTCAAGAAGGACGAAAAGGGAGCCTATGCGCTGATGCAGGCCGCCGCCGAGGCCGGCAACCGGCTGGCGCAGTTCAACTTCGCGCAATTGCTCGTGCAGCAGGATCCTGGCGATGCCGGCATCGCCAGGGCTGTGCCCTATTATGAGCGTGCCGCGGCGACAGGGCTTGCCGACGCCCAGTATGCGATGGCGCAGGTCTATGCCAATGGCGTCGGCGGCAAGACGCGAGACGATGCAAAGGCGCGCAGCTTGCTGGCACAGGCTGCCAGGCAGAACTACGACACCGCGCAGATCGATCTTGCCGCCTGGATGATCGAGGGCCGCGGCGGTGTTCGCGACCTGAAATCCGGCTTCAACTGGATGAAGCAGGCAGCTGAAGGCGGCAATGTCGCTGCCCAGAACCGGTTGGCAAAGCTCTATATGGGCGGCATCGGCACCGACCCCGACCTGATCCTGGCTGGGGCCTGGTATGTGGTCGCTCGCCGCGCCGGCCTTATCGATCCGGAGATGGACGATTTCCTGCAAGGGCTGACCGACGACCAGACAAAGCAAGCCTTGCAGAAGGCCAACCGCCTGCCCTGACACGCAACGTCACTGTGTATGATCCAGCACGACCTTGCCGAAGGGAGAGCCGTGTTCGAGATGGCGAAAGGCCTGCGCTGCCTCTGCCCATGGGAAGACCCGGTCGATCACCGGCCGCAGCCGATTGACGGCGAGCGCCTGGTTCATCGCTTCGAAGGACTCGCGCGAGCCGACCGGTGTGCCGCGTGCTTTCACCTGGCGTCGGAAGATGTCGAGCGGATTAATCACCCCTTCGCTGCCGCCGAGATAGCCGATGACATTGATCTGGGCGCCACGCGCCGACGCCTTGAGCGAATGCGCGAAACTCTGGGGACCACCGACTTCGATGATGTGGTCCGCGCCACGGCCATCGGTCAGCGCCAGCACGGCCGACGACCAGTCCGGATTGTCGCGGTAGTTGATGCCGTGATGCGCGCCGAGCTCTTTGGCCCGGACAAGTTTCTCATCGCTACTCGACGTAACGACGACCCGCGCGCCGGCCGCCTTCGCGAACTGCATGGCAAACAGCGATACGCCGCCCGTGCCGAGGCTGAGCACGGTCTCGCCCGGCTTGAGGTTGCCTTCCGTAAACAAGGCATGCCAAGCGGTGACGGCGGCGCAGGGTAACGTCGCCGCCTCTACGTCGCTGAGATGCGCCGGCGCGATGACAGCCGCCTGTTCGTCCAGCCGGGCGAATTCGCTCAGCAAACCGTCGATGGGGCCACCGCGCTGGTATGAGGGTTCGGCCATGGCGAAGCTGCCGCCGACCCATCGCTGCCAGAACGTGCCGCAGACCCGGTCGCCAACCTTGAAGCGGCTGACCTCGGGGCCAAGCGCGACGACCTCGCCGACGCCGTCGGAAAGCGGCACCAGCGGCAAGGGGAATGTCGTGTGATAGCTGCCGCGCGCGATCTCGACATCGCGGTAGTTGAGCGCCGTCGCCTTTACCCTGACGATCATCTCCTGACGGCCGGGCTCCGGCATTGGTCGTTCGACCATCTTGAGGTTGTCGATGCCGCCCGGCTTCTGCAGTTCGATTGCCTTCATTGTCGTCGTCCTTTCGTTTGAAAGGAAAATTGCTTGCCAGGCGATGGATTTCAAATTCATAATGTTTACAATGATTATGCTTACGAGACATGGTTCTAGCTATGCTTGAGGAATTGCGCACGCTCGCCCTGTTTGCCGAGGAGGGCTCGATCCAGAAGGTCGCCCGGCGCCTGCCGCTGACGCAGCCGGCTGTGACCCGGCAAATCCAGCGGCTGGAGGACATGCTTGGCACGACGCTGCTCGACCGCCGGCAAAAGCCGCCGCGACTGACGCCGACGGGGCTGGAAGTGCTGGCGCGCGGCCGCGATATCATCGCTTCCGTAGAAGCGCTGAAATCCTTCGCCGGAAAGACCGAGCCGGAAGGACTGTTCCGCCTGGGTCTCGCCCATGGCCTCTCGGACCGCGACATCGCCGGGGCCATCGCCAACGCCGCGGCGGCGTTCCCGAAAGTGTCGCTACGGCTCAAGACCGGCTGGAGCGCCGAACTGATCGATCAATTCGAACGCGGCGAGCTCGATGTGACGATTGTTCTGCGATCGTCGGACAAGCCAGGTCCGGAAGCGCTTGGCACTGAACGTCTTGGCGTCATAGCTGCGTCCACCGTCGCCGATCCGGAAGACGGTGGCCGGACACCCATGCCGTGGGTGCTTAGTCCGGCCCCTTGCGACGCGCGCCAGAAACTCATGTCCGTTCTGGTCGGCGGAAGGCGTTATTTCGAGATCGCGGCGGAGATACAGGATCCGGCCTTGCAGATGGAATGGGTCCGTCGGGGGCACGGCCTTGGGCTAGTGCCGTTGCGTCGTGCAAGGCGCGGACTTCCCGACGGCCTCATGCTGGTCAACACGGAAGATGTCGACCTTTCCTTGCAGGTCGCCGCACTTCGTTCGCCTCATCTCAACCGGCTGACTGAGGCTGCGGATGCCATAGTCGAGGCCGTCGGCAAAGTCATTGCAGCCCAGGTTTGAGGCTACCAGCCCTTGTCGGGCGATCTGGCATCCCTTGCCTCTCCTGCCGATTTGTGGTCTTGGGGGCCCGAAATCGCTTGTCCAGCGACCATCCCCATACCAACGGCCAAGCCGTTGGTAGCATCCCGGATCAATCTCATAATGGCCAAGATCAATGGCAACGAAATCCGTCCCGGCTATGTCATCGAGCACGATGGCGGCCTTTGGGTGGCGGTCAGGACCAACACCGTCAAGCCCGGCAAAGGCGGCGCCTACAACCAGGTCGAACTGAAGAACCTGATCAACGGCACCAAGCTCAACGAGCGCTTCCGCTCGGCCGAGACCGTCGAGCAGATCCGGCTCGACCTGAAGGATTTTTCCTTCCTCTACGCCCAGGACGACGCACTGGTGTTCATGGACACGCAGAGCTACGAGCAGCTCGAGCTGGCGAAGGATTTCGTCGGCGACCGCGCCGCCTTCCTGCAGGACGGCATGATGGTGACGGTTCAGCTCTATGAGGACAGGCCGATCGGCATTTCGCTGCCCGACCAGGTGACGCTGACCATCACCGAGGCCGACCCGGTGGTGAAGGGCCAGACGGCCGCGTCCTCGTACAAGCCGGCGGTCCTGGAAAACGGCATCCGCGTGCTGGTGCCGCCATTCATCGGCGCCGGCGAACGCATCGTCGTCGACACCAACGAACTCACCTACATGCGCCGCGCAGACTGACACGTAGGCAGGAACAGATACGATGGCACGCTCCGCACTTCTCAATGTCATGGTCCAGGCCGCCATGAAGGCCGGCCGCTCGCTGTCGCGCGACTTCGGCGAGGTGCAGAACCTGCAGGTGTCGATGAAGGGACCGGGCGACTATGTCAGCCAAGCCGACCGCAAGGCCGAGGACATCCTGTTTGCCGAACTGTCGAAGGCACGGCCGGGCTATGCCTTCCTGATGGAAGAGCGCGGCATGATCGCAGGGGACGACGACCAGCACCGTTGGATCGTCGACCCGCTCGACGGCACCACCAATTTCCTGCACGGCATTCCGATCTTTTCCATCTCGATCGCGCTGGAGCGACAGGGCCAGTTGGTCGCCGCCGTCATCTACAATCCGGCAATGGATGAGCTCTACACCACCGAGCGCGGCGGCGGCGCCTTCATGAACGATCGCCGGCTGCGCGTTGCCGGCCGCAGCAAGCTCACCGACTGCGTCATCGGCTGCGGCGTGCCGCATCTCGGCCGCGGCCAGCACGGCAATTTCCTCGTCGAGTTGCGCAATGTGATGGCCGAGGTCTCGGGCGTGCGCCGCCTGGGTTCCGCCGCGCTCGATCTCGCTTATGTCGCCGCAGGCCGCATGGACGGCTTTTGGGAAACCGGCCTGTCGGCCTGGGACATTGCCGCCGGCCTGCTGCTGATCCGCGAGGCCGGTGGCTTCGTCTCCGACATGGATGGCGGCCAGGATATGCTCGAGGCGGGTTCGCTCGTCGCTGGCAACGAGGTCATCCAGCGCGCGCTGCTCAAGGCCGTGAAGAAGCCGCTTTCGGCGCGCTGATCACTTGGCATGCCGGCGCGGCGCGCTGAAGCGCCGCAGTCGCAAAACCGCAATCAAAGCTTGAAATACTGCCCGGCGGCCGCCCAGATAAGGGTGACGCAGGATCTTTTATGACGAGCATACCTTCACTATCCTCGCGAGAAGCGCAGCCAGACCAGCCAATTGAAATCCCTTTTGTCGGGCGTTGGCACTATTCGCGTGCGGAGATGATCGCCGATGGCATCGTCCACGCGGTCGGCATCGTGCTGGCGATAGCCGCCGGCTCGGCGTTGCTGGCGCTGGCCGCCTTCCATGCCGGTCCCGGCGAATACATCGCCGCCGCCTTCTTCGTGGTGTCGCTGCTGACTGTGCTGTCGATTTCGCTGACCTACAATCTGTGGCCGGTGACGTCGCCGGCGAAGTGGATCTTGCGGCGCTTCGATCATGCGGCGATCTATCTCCTGATCGCCGCGACCTACACGCCCTTTCTGGCCCAGCTCGACGGCTCGCCGCTGGCGCTGCCGATGATTATCCTTGTCTGGACCGCTGCTTTGACCGGCATTGCCATGAAAGTGTTCCTGCCCGGCCGCTTCGATCGTCTGGCCATTGTCTTCTATCTCGCCATCGGCTGGAGCGGCGTCGTCCTGGTCAAGCCGCTGGTGGCGACGTTGCCGACGACTTCGATCGCGCTGATTGTCGCCGGCGGCATCGTGTACTCCTGCGGCGTCATCTTCTTCGCCTGGAAACGCCTGCGCTTTCACAATGCCCTCTGGCACGGCTTTGTCGTCACCGGCGCCGGGCTGCATCTTGCCGCCATGGTCGACTGCCTGGTCGTCAACCGCCTCTGAGCGGCGTGGTGCGGCCCGACAGTCGGGCAATATTGCCAAGCGCCATTCAATTTGGTCACAATTCCGTTTAGAGTCGCGAATTACGTGATCGGCGGCAATGGAGCGGTTCCAGGGAAGTATGAGCGGCTTCCCGTTCGGAATTGCGTCAAGGCAAATAGAGCATCGGAAACGGGGCACGGATGGCTTTTCTCAGATCCTTCGGCGTGGGCAGGCGTTCTGATGTCCTGATGTACGATCCGCACAAACTGTCGAGCCCGCAGGTCTTCCTCCTGACCATGGTCATCTTCCTGGTCATCGTCGCCTTCATCGCCGCCATCCTCACCCGCCAGATCTCGACCGCTTTCGGGAGCAATCCCGGCCTCAACGGCCTGATCGTCGGCGTCCTTGTGGTCGGCATCCTGCTTGCCTTCGCCCAGGTCGGACGACTGTTTCGCGAAGTGCGCTGGGTCAATTCCTTCCGCGCCGGTTCCGAAACCACCGAGCCGGTGCTGCTGGCGCCGATGAAGGCGATGATCGGCCGCTCCTCGACGGTCGCCTTCTCGACGTCTTCGATGCGCACCATGCTGGATTCGATCGCCACCCGCCTCGACGAAAGCCGCGACACCTCGCGCTATCTCGTCGGGTTGCTGGTGTTCCTCGGTCTGCTCGGCACCTTCTGGGGCCTGCTCAACACCATCGGCTCGATCCGCGAAACCATCGAATCGCTCGATCCCGGCACCGGCGACGCCGCGGCCGTGCTCGATTCGCTGAAGCAGGGGCTGTCGGCGCCGCTGGCCGGCATGGGTACGGCCTTTTCGTCCTCGCTGTTCGGCCTTTCCGGGTCGCTGGTGCTAGGCTTCCTCGACCTGCAGGCCGGCCGCGCGCAGACCCGCTTCTATACCGAGCTTGAAAACTGGCTGTCCTCGGTCACCGATCTCTCCTCCGACATCGCCGTCGCCGACCCGGCCAAGACTGAATCCTCCGACGAGATCCGGGTCCTGTCGGAACGGCTGCGCAGCATGCAGGAAAGCGGCGGCGGCTCCAATCCGCGCGTCGCCACCGCCATGGCCAATCTCGCCGACGGCATTTCCGGCCTGGTCAAGAACATGCGCTCCGAGCAGCAGATCATGCGCGACTGGGTCGAGGCCCAGTCGGACGAGCAGAAGGCGATGCGCAACACGCTGGAAAAGATCGCCGACGCGCTGAAGAAACCCGGGGTCCACTAGCATGGCTCTCGCCAGGGGCCGGCGCACCGATCGCCGGATCGACTATTGGCCGGGCTTCGTCGACGCGCTGTCGACGCTGCTGCTGGCCATCATGTTCCTGCTTACCGTTTTCGTGCTGGCGCAGTTCCTGCTCGGCCGCGAACTCTCCGGCAAGGATACGGCGCTCACGCGCCTCAACTCGCAGATCAACGAACTGACGCAGCTGCTGGCGCTGGAGCGTTCGACCGCGCAGGACAAGGACGATTCGCTGGCCAATCTGCAGGCGTCGCTGTCGGCGGCGGAAGCTGAGAAGAGCCGGCTCGAGCAGTTGCTGGCGCAAGGCGCCGGCGCCGGCGACGCCGCCAACCAGCGCGCCGCGGAGCTCGGCGGCGAACTCGACAGCCAGCGCCAGATCAGCCAGCAGGCGCTGAGCCAGGTCGAGATCCTGAACCAGCAGATCGCGGCACTGCGCAAGCAGATCGGCGCGCTCGAGGACGCCCTCAACGTGTCCGAAACGCGCGACCGCGATTCCAACACCAAGATCGCCGATCTCGGCCGTCGGCTCAACGTCGCGCTGGCGCAGCGCGTGCAGGAACTGAACCGGTACCGCTCCGACTTCTTCGGCCGCCTGCGCGAAATCCTCGCCGATCGCGAGAACATCCGCATCGTCGGCGACCGCTTCGTCTTCCAGTCGGAAGTTCTGTTCCCGACCGGCTCCGAAGTGATCAACGATGCCGGCAAGGTCGAGATGAAGAAGCTCGCCGACGCCATCATCGAGTTGCAAAAGGAAATCCCGCCCGAGATCAACTGGGTGCTGCGCGTCGACGGCCACACCGACAACAAGCCGCTGTCCGGCGCCGGCCGCTATCGCGACAATTGGGAATTGTCGACGGCGCGTTCGACCTCGGTGGTCAAGTTCCTGATCGAGAACGGCGTGCCCGCCAACCGGCTGGTTGCGGCCGGCTTCGGCGAATTCCAGCCGCTCGACCCCGCCGACACCGAAGACGCCCGCAACAAGAACCGACGCATTGAACTGAAACTCACCGAACGGTGATTTTCAGTCACGCGAAATTGTTTGCCAGCTCAACTCTAGGGCGAAACGCCAGGCCGGCAAGGCCTGAACATTATCTTTCTTTAATTACACTTCGCGTTTCCGGGCTCCTACTTTGACGCGCAGGGCCGAGAACCGCCGGCGATGCCTCCCATCGCGACGCGACGGAACCGGACGGCCCGCTTCCGGAAGGCGGAGCGAAAGCGCTTGCCCCTTCCATAGCAGGAGGAGACGCACATCATGAGCTCTTTGAAGACTCTCAGGACCGCAACCCTCACGACACTTCTGATCACTGTTCCACTCGCCGGCGCCTATGCCGCCGGACATCACAAGGGCGCCCTCGACGCCAGCGACCCGACCGACATGACCGGTCCGCGTGTGACCGGCCTGATCGAGCAGGTGCGGGGCGTCGAACAGGGCATCGCGGATGCGCGCGAAACCAAGGGCATCTCGACCTCGGAAGCGCAGTGGCTGCATCTGCGTGCGGCGCATATCGGCCAGGCCGCCGAACGGGTCGCCGCTTCGGACCATGGCCGGATCCCGGCCGCGCAATATCACGATCTGCTGCGCCGCCTCGACAATGTCGATCAGAGGCTGATGTCCGACACCGGCAGCGGCTTCATGATCGGTGATGGCTCCGACGGCGGGAATTATCCGAACGGCTGAGATCCGCTCTGATATCTCCAGGAATGAGGAAGGGACTGTCTGACGCCCCCGGATCTGGCTCCGAGGGCGTCTTTTTTGTCACCAGCCCAGCCACAGCGCAGCGAGGGCCAGCACCGCCGGCACGGTCTGAATATAGAGGATCTTCCGGCTGGCAGTCGCCGCGCCATAGAGGCCGGCGACGGCGATGCAAAGCAGGAAGAACACCTTGATCTGGAATCCCGCCGCGCCGAGATAGAGGCCCCAGATCAGCCCGGCGGCAAGGAAGCCGTTGTAGAGCCCCTGATTGGCGGCGAGCACCTTCGATGCGCTGGCGAAGTCCGGCTTGAGGTTGAACGCCCTGTGCCCGCGCGGTGTGTCCCACGCCACCATCTCCAGATAGACGATAAAGAGGTGGATCAGGGCCACCAGCCCGACCAGGATATTGCCGATCATCTTAGTCTCCCCTCCATGGCGGTGTTCCACCGTCAGCCAGCATTCCACGCACCAGCTCACCGGCGCAAGCTGCATAGCCAGCTTTGAGGGTTGCCAATCCTGGCGCGTTGGTATCTTTTCCCGCGGTCCAAAACGCGGAACCTGTCATGTCTTTTCAGAAGCTCGATGATCTCGGCCACAAGCTCGAAGCGCTGGAACATGCGCTCGCTATCCTCGGCGCCGACGAGGCGACCCACATGGCCGTCGGCGGCGGCGAGAAGCGCGCCGAAGCCATGTCGTCCCTGGCCGGGATGCTGCATATCAGGGCAACGGCGCCGGAGATCGCCGACTGGCTCGCCGCCGCCGAACAGGAGGCGCTGAACGAGGAGCAGCAGGCGGCGGTCCGCGAACTGCGTCGCCAATACACCAACCTGACCTGCCTGCCGGTCGAATTCGTCGAGCGCCAGACGGTGGCGCGTATGCGCTCCGAGCAGCTCTGGCGCGACCTGCGCGGCAAGAATGACTGGGCCGGATTCCTGCCGGCGCTCGAAGGTGTCATCGCGCTGGTGCGCGAGGAAGCCGCCCTGCGCGCCGACGCGCTCGGCCTCGATCCCTACGACGCACTGATGGAGCAATACGATCCTGGCAACCGCGCCGCCGACATCACGCCGGTCTTCACCGAGCTGAAGACATTCCTGAAGGGCTTCGTGCCGGAAGCGCTGGCCGTACAGGAAGCGCGACTGGCCAAGCGCCCGCTGAAGCCGCTCTCCGGCAGCTATGCGATCGACAAACAGCGCGAGCTTGGTCTCGCCATGATGGCTTCGGTCGGCTTCGACCTCACCCATGGTTCTCTGTCGGTATCGCACCATCCCTTCTGCGGCGGGGTGCCGAGCGACGTTCGCATCACCACCCGCTACAAAACGTCCGATTTCCTGTCGGCTTTGATGGGCGTGCTGCACGAGACCGGCCACGCGCTCTACGAGCAGAACCTGCCGAAGGCCTGGGCGCACTGGCCGCTCGGCAAGGCGCGCGGCATGGCGGTGCATGAAAGCCAGAGTCTGTTCGTCGAGAAACAGGTCGGCCGCAACCCCGAATTCTGGCGCTGGGCGCTGCCCGTGGTCGAAAAGCATCTCGGCGAAGCCTGGTCGCTCGACGACATCCTGCCGCATGTGCACCGGGTCGAGCGCGGCCTGATCCGCGTCGACGCCGACGAGGTCACCTACCCGCTGCATGTCATCCTGCGCTACGAGTTGGAGCAGGAGGTGGTCTCGGGGCGGCTGCAGGCGGCCGACCTGCCCGAAGCCTGGGACGCCAAGATGCGGGAGTATCTTGGCCTTTCGACCATCGACAACCCAGCCGACGGACCGATGCAGGACGTGCATTGGCCAGGCGCCGCCTTCGGCTATTTCCCGTCCTATACGCTGGGCGCTATGATGGCGGCGCAGCAATGGGCTGCGCTGACGCGCGACCATCCTTCAGCCGACAGCGACCTCGCCAAGGGCAATTTCGCCGCCATCAATGACTGGCGCCGCGACAAGATCTGGTCGCAGGGATCCCGCTGGTCGACGCCCGAACTGCTTGAGCGCGCCACCGGGGAAAAGCTCAACGCCGCGTATTTCACCGAGCATCTCCGCAAGCGGTATGGTCCCGCCTGATTGCGGGTTGCTACTCCGCGGCACCCCTGAAGGCGCTTGCTCCGGTTTCGAACTGCAGCTTGGCCAGCCTTGCATAGATTCCGCCCTTGGCGACCAGGCTCTGGTGCGTGCCTTCCTCGACGATGCGGCCGCCATCCATGACCAGGATGCGGTCGGCCTTCAGCACGGTCGCCAGCCGGTGGGCGATGACGATGGTGGTGCGGCCCTGCATCAGCCGTTCCAGCGCCGTCTGCACCAGCGTTTCGCTTTCGGCGTCGAGCGCCGACGTGGCCTCGTCGAGCAGCAGGATCGGCGCGTCGCGCAGGATGGCGCGGGCGATCGCCACGCGCTGGCGCTGGCCGCCGGACAAGGTCACACCGCGCTCGCCGACCTGGCTGTCGTAGCCCTTGTCGAGCCTGAGGATGAACTCGTCGGCCAGCGCGTCCCTGGCGGCGGCCTCGATCTCGGCATTCGTCGCGCCCGGCCGGCCAAAGCCGATATTGTCGCGCGCGCTTGCCGCAAAGATGGTGACATCCTGCGGCACGATCGCAATGCGCTCCCGCACTTCAGCCGGATCGGCTTCGCGCACGTCGACGCCGTCAATGGCGATGCGGCCAGTTTCGGGATCGTAGAAGCGCAGGATCAGCGAAAAGACGGTGCTCTTTCCGGCGCCCGACGGGCCGACGATCGCCACCGTCTCGCCGGGCTTGACCTGAAAACTCAAGCCGTGGACGGCGGCACGGTCCGGCCTTGCCGGGTAGGAGAAGGAGACGTCGTCGAAACTGATCGCGCCTGTCGCCTTGGCGGGCAGCGGCAGCGGATTGGCCGGCGGTTGAATCGCCGGCGTCTCGTCGAGTATCTCGGTCAGCCTTTCGGCCGCACCCGCCGCCTGGGCAAGCTCGCCCCAGACTTCCGACAGTGCGCCCAGCGCGCCTGCGGCAAACACGGAGTAAAGCAGGAACTGGCCGAGCGTGCCGGGCGACATCGTGCCGGCAAGCACGTCACGCGAGCCGAACCACAACACCGCCACGACCGAGGAAAAGATCATGAAGATGGCAAAGAAGGTGAGCAGCGAGCGGGAGAAGATCGACGAGCGCGCCGCCTGGAAGGCGGCTTCCACCGCGGCCGAGAACCGCCCGGTGACCAGCGTCTCGTTGGTGAACGCCTGCAGCGTGCGCACCGCGCCGATCTGCTCGCTGGCATAGGCGGTCGCTTGCGCCAGCGTGTCCTGCGCCTGCCGTGACCGGCGCCTCACCGAACGGCCGAACGCGACCAGCGGCAGCACGATGAGCGGAATGGCCGCGATCACCAGGCCCGACAGTTTCGGGCTGGTGACGACCATCATCGCCACCGCGCCAAGGCCGAGGATGACGTTGCGCAACGCCACGGAGGCGGTGGCGCCGACGGCGGATTTCACCTGCGTGGTGTCGGCGGCAAGCCGCGAGACGATCTCGCCCGACTGGGCGGTGTCGAAGAAGGACGGCGAAAGCGTCGTGACATGCGAAAACACGTCGCTGCGGATGTCGGCAACGACCCGCTCGCCGAGCGTGATGACGAAGTAGTAGCGTCCGGCCGATGCCGCCGCCAGAATGGCTGCCATCGCCACCAAAGCAGCGAAATATTCGGCGATGAAGACGGTGCCGGAAGCGCTGAAACCGTGGTCGATCATGCGCCGCACGGCCAGCGGCAGCGCCAGCGTCGTCGCTGCGGCGATGGCGAGCGAAATGAGGGCGCCTATGACCAGTTTGCGGTAGCGGAATATGTAGGGATATAGGCGCCTGAGCGGCCCGAGCGAGCGCCTGCGCCCGTCTTGCTCGCCGCTGATGTCCGCCATGACCGTTTCCTCTGGCCGCTCCAGGTGGGCGCGTTCAATATGCGCCTGCCGTGGCCTTGTGATTCAATTCCGGCTGATGTATAGGCTCGCCGACCGTTTTAGAAGCCGTGGCTTTTCAATAGCTGCGGCTTCGAGTTTTAAAAAGGGGCGCATCGACGCAGGCCGCGGGCCCGTCTGTAGCGCGCAAGCCAGGAAGCACGACAATGAAGGCCGATATCCATCCCGACTACCACACCATCAAGGTCGTCATGACCGATGGCACCGAATACTCGACCCGTTCGACCTGGGGCAAGGAAGGCGATACGATGAACCTCGATATCGACCCGACCACGCACCCGGCCTGGACCGGCGGCCAGCAGACCCTGCTCGACCGCGGCGGCCGCCTGTCGAAGTTCAAGAAGCGCTTCGAAGGGTTCGGCCTTTAAGCCTATCGGCTTTCGCAGATCAGGAACCCGCCCTTGTGGCGGGTTTTTTGTTCAGCGGATCGTGGCGCGGACGAAATCGCCTTTGATGACGATCGAGGGTTTGGCACCGGAAGTGTTGGCAAGCGAACTGTCGACGAAGGACGCCGACGCGGTCACCGAGTAGCTGATTTGAACCTGCCTGCCGAAGGTCAGCGTGGCATCCAGCGCCTTGCCGGCAATGGCGAAAGTCTCGTCCTTCCGGATGCTGCCATAGGCGAGATTGGCCCTCAGCGCCTCGCCCTTGAGATCGATGCGTGAAGCATGCCCTTCGAGCGAAACATCGGCCGCCTTGCCGGTAATGGCGATGCTGGAGAAATTCCCCGTCATACTGGCCAGCAAGGCCGCCTGGTCGATCGACACCGAACTCTCGGGCGCAATGTTGGCGTTGATCTCGACCCTGCAATCCGAAGGGTCCAGCCAGGACGACGGAGCGACATTGATGCGCAACGTCGAGGCCTCTCGCTTCATGTCGCTGGCGGTGCGGCAGTCATTAGCGAACCAGGACGAATACCAGCTGGCAAACCAGCCCTCGCGGCGGCTGCCGATCGTCGCCTGGTAGGGTTCTGCACCTGAAGTGGTCAGCTTGACCGAGCTTGCCTCGCCGGTGATGATGATGGCGGTAACACCGACGAGATCGAGCGTCTTTGCGGCATCACCGGCCACCGGCGGTGCCAGGGCAACTGCGGCAAAGGGCAGCAAGACGAGAATTGCGGATTCATCATTGTCTCCGATCATGGGTGGGCGGTCGCGAAAGGACCGCGGCGTTGCCCAGATGATCCGAGACGTCGATTTTCGCGACCTCGATCACGATCCGGGACGACCGTGAACGCAATCCAGGTCATTGTCGGCCGCCCGGTCCATCGTCGGCCGCTTTGGAACCACGCTTGCGATCATGATCTTCATTCCCTTGCCATTCGTCGTTGCCCTGCTGCTCGTCATCCTGCTCGTGCAGATGATCCGCCGAAACGAGGCCGATCTGCGCGAAAACATATTTTTCATGCTGCTGATGGCTGCCTACGCCTTGCAGTCGGTGCTGATCGGTATCCGCTGGGGCTACGAAGTCAGGGCAATCATGCCTTTCCAGGCGGTGTTGGCGACATTGATCGCGCCGCTTGCCTGGATAGCTTTTAGCGGTCTGGCGAGGGAACGCTCGCGGCATCGCCTGGCTTCGCTGTGGCCGCATCTGTTGCCGGCCTGTCTTGTGGCCCTGCTGCTGATCTTCTGGCGCGAGCCGGTAGGCCCCGTGATCATGCTGGTCTTCCTGTGTTATGGCGTCACCCTTCTTTGGCTTGCGCGGGTCGGGCCGGACGGCCTTGCCGAGTCGCGTCTGGACGGTGTCTTGCGCTCCTACCGGGCGCTGCTGGTGACGACGCTGGCGATCCTGGCCTCGCCGGTCACCGACATCATCATCAGCCTCGACCTCGAATGGACCGGCGGTGCCCATTCCGGCGCGGTGATTGCCGCCGGCAATGTGCTGGCGCTGCTGCTGCTTGGCGGTGCAGCCGCGGTGGCCAGCGAAACCGCGCCTCTGGATGACGATGAAGACGATGGGCCGCAAGCCACGCCACGGGCGACGAGCGAGGATTCCGCGGTCGCAGCGGCCGTCGACGCGCTGATGCAGTCAAAAGAACTCTACAGGGACGTTGACCTCAACCTCGGCCGTATCGCCAGGCGCCTCGGCCTGTCGGCGCGGCAAGTGTCGTCGGCGGTCAACCGCATCCACGGATCGAGCGTGTCGCAATATGTCAACAACCAGCGCATCGGCGAAGCCTGCCGCCTGCTGGCGGCCAGCGACGAACCCATCACCCGCATCATGTTCGACGCCGGGTTTCTCAGCAAATCGAACTTCAACCGCGAGTTCCTGCGCGTGACAGGCTTGAGCCCGAAGGCTTGGCGGCTGGAGCATCGGCCGTCGAAGCGAAATCTCGCGGCCATGCCGTTGCCAGGCGAGACAAAATGAAGGCGGGCGACACCGGTCAGGCGCCGACTAATTCCCGCAACGCCATGCGCTTGTAGGCGGCGACCAGCCTGTCGCCCTCCTGCCGGTCGACCGAGATCGCCAGCCGCACGGCAGCCTCGCCCATCTGCCAGACCAGAAACGCTGTGGTCTCCAGCGCCACCGGATCGGCGCCGGGATGCAGCCGCTTCAGCACCATGGTCAGGAATTCGGCATTCGCCCGGCTGTCGGCGAGTTCGAGCTGGCGCAGCGCCTTGTCGGCCTGCGTGCCCGACCAGATGTCGCGCATCACCGGCTCGGCCAGGAACAGCTGATAGTAGATATCCACCAGCTCCGAAAACGCCTGCCGCAGGCCCTCGGCGTCGACGACATCCTTGAGCGCCGAGGAGATGCAGGCCTGGCTTTCGGCGGTGTAGCGCTCGGCCAGCGCCCAGACGATCGCCCGCTTGTCGGGAAAGAACTGGTAGAGCGAGCCGATCGACACCGCGGCCCGCTCCGCCACCTCGCCCATGCGCATGGCGTCGCTGCCTTGCTCGGCAATCAGCGCCGAGGCTGCGGCCAGCATGCGCTCGACCCGCTCGCGGCTGCGCTGCTGGGTGGGCGCCCGTCGCGGCGATGCGACCTGCTCCTGGGCAGATGCGGGCGTTGCTGTGTCTTCCATGACGGCCTCCGGTCTCGACAAAATCTGCCAACAAACGGCTTGACTCCCAAAATACGAGGGTTTATCACATTTTGCAAATGTGAGGATTACTCATATTTGTAACAAAGGAAAACCACCATGACCGACACCAAACCAGTCCTGATTCTCGGTGGCACTGGCAAGACCGGCCGTCGCCTCGCCGGGCGGCTGACCTCACAGGGCATTCCCGTGCGCATCGGCTCGCGTTCCGGCAGCCCCCGCTTCGACTGGGAGGTTCCGGCGACCTGGGAGCCTGCCATGCAGGGCGTGGGCGCCGTCTACATCAGTTACTATCCCGACATCGCCGTGCCGGGCGCCGCCGAGACCGTCGGCGCCTTCGCCAGGCTTGCGGTGGCAAATGGCGTCACCCGCATGGTGCTGCTCTCCGGCCGCGGCGAGACCGAAGCCCAGCGCGCCGAAGAGATGGTCAAAGCCTCGGGCGCTGACTGGACGATCCTGCGTTGCGCTTGGTTTTCGCAGAATTTCAGTGAAGGTTTTCTCGTCGAGTCCTTGCGGCAAGGCGAAGTGGCTTTGCCTGTCGGCCCTGTTGGCGAGCCCTTCGTCGATGTCGACGACATCGCCGATGCTGCCTTCGTTGCGCTGACCGAACCGGGTCATGTCGGCCAGCTCTATGAGTTGACCGGGCCGCGGCTGCTAAGCTTCGCCGACGCGGTTGCCGAGATCGCCAAGGCGACCGGCCGCGACATCCGCTATATCAAGATCTCGCATGACGAATTCACCGCCGCGACGGCGGCATACGAACTGCCGCCCGAAATCGCCTGGCTGCTCAACGAGCTGTTCACCGAAGTGCTTGACGGCCGCAACGAGACGCTGACCGACGGCGTCCAGCGTGTGCTCGGCCGCGCGCCGAAAGACTTTTCCGCCTACGCAAATGAAACCGCTGCAACCGGCATCTGGAGCAACTGAGATGATCAAGCTTCTTCCCACCCTCACCATCATCGCCGCCATCGGCTCGGGCGTCGTCGGCGGCGTGTTCTTCGCCTTTTCCAACTTTATCATGGCGGCGCTTGCCCGGCTGCCGGTCCCCCAAGGCATCGCAGCGATGAATTCGATCAACATCACGGTGATCACGCCCACCTTCATGACGGCGCTGTTCGGCACCGGCCTGCTCTGTCTGGTGCTTATCGCCGCCGTTCTCATGGGGTGGAGCCAGTCCGGCTCATACTGGCTGCTTGCCGGCGCCGTGATCTATTTGATCGGCAATCCGATCGTGACCATGGTCTTCAATGTGCCGCTCAACGATGCGCTCGCCGCCGTCGACCCGGCCAGCGCCAATGGCGCAGCCGTGTGGGCGAACCATCTGAATCAATGGGTGATGTGGAACCACGTCCGCACCATCACCGCCATCGTGTCGATGGCCTGCTTCATGTTCGCATTGCTCTGAAAAATGACACTTCGCAAACGCAAGGACCTCGCCTCAAGCGGGGTCCTTTTGCGTGTGACCCTTGCGGTCGGAATGACCGAGATCGCGGCCCGGATCGATGACGTCGCGCACCAGCTGCTTGAGCTTGGCGGCATCGGGAAAGCCGCCGTCGCGCTTGCGGTCCCAGACCAGCACATCGTTGCAGGAAACGGTGAAGATGCCGCCTGTGCCCGGCACCAGCGTCACTTCACCAAGATCCGTGCCGAAGGTGGAGAGCAGTTCCTGCGCCATCCAGCCGGCCCGCAACAGCCACTGGCACTGCGTGCAATAGGTGATGACCACGCGGGGCCTCTCCGGCACACTCATGTCTGGGCCTCCTGTATGCGCACCGTGGTATTTGCGAATCGATCGTGTATCGGGTCGTCGCCCAGAGCTATGGATATCGCAATCCAGACCGGCCAGATCAGCACCAAAACGAGGGCAGCGGATGCAACCACTATTTCCAGGCTGGAGTAATCCTGCACGCCACCGGGAGCGGTGCCCCAAGCCTGAAAAGCATACCAGCTTCCCGTCAGGACGATCGGTAATGCGCCGAGAAACTTGATAAGTTGCCGCCGAACAGCCTTTCTCGCCGGCAGGCCGACCCTATGTCTGTCGTCCTCATCATGTACAGTGAGCTCCGTGGGCCGCTTGCCGATTGATTGGCCGGACTTCAACTCCATAATGAGGAGATAAGACGCCAGAGCGATCAGCTCGAGGAAACCCAGGTCCAATGCTGCAGGCCTGAAATTCCCTTGCGAATCCAGATCGATCGAGATGGAGGAGGTTTCTCCAGGCTTTGAGCCCGGCGCCGTACCCACGCTCCATATGGCGACCGGCAAACCGAGTACTGATGTTCTACACACCTGCCAATCATAACGGGCAAGTGTCGGGGCACCGTGAACCGTACCCTCCTGGCATAGTTTCCAGTTCAGCCAAAAGCTGCCTTTTACGCCACCGTTGGTCAGCAGAAATAGAGCCCCTACGAGCAAATAGAGGGCGATCAGGATTACAAGGTAGTCGATGAGTGCAGCGAGAAACCGTCGCCATATGCCGGGCCGGCGAGGCCAGGCCACCGCATCGGCAAAACTTGCCTCTTTATACTCGGTCATCGGCCCCCCCTGATAACTGACTAATCTATAGGCAGGCCGCCGTCATACAGCAATATTCGCATCCGACTGTATTGCACGGACCTACGCCGCGCTGAGCTTGGCCATGGTCTCGTCGTCGACCTCGAAATTGGCGTAGACGCTCTGCACGTCGTCATCGTCCTCGAGCGTTGCCACCAGTTTCATCAGCGATTGCGCCCGCTCTTCGTCGACCGGGACATTGTTCTGCGGCTGCCAGATCGGCTTCACCGATTCGGCCTCGCCAAGCGAGGCTTCCAGCGCCTTAGACACTTCGCCCATACTCTCGAACGCACAGTAGATGGTGTGGCCTTCCTCGTCGGACTCGACGTCATCGGCGCCGGCCTCGATCGCCGCGTCCATCACCTTGTCGGCGCTGCCGGCGGAGGCCGGATAGTAAATCTCGCCGGCGCGGTTCCACATGAACGACACCGAGCCGGTTTCACCAAGCGCACCCCCGGCTTTGGTGAAGGCGGCGCGCACGTTCGAGGCCGAGCGGTTGCGGTTGTCGGTCAGCGCCTCGACGATCAGCGCCACGCCGCCTGGCCCATAGCCTTCATAGCGCACCGCTTCGTAATTCTCGGCATCGCCCATCGATGCCTTGTTGATGGCGCGCTGGATGTTGTCCTTCGGCATCGACACCGCCTTGGCGTTCTGAATGGCCAGGCGCAAACGCGGGTTCATCGACGGATCCGGTGTTCCGCTCTTGGCGGCGACGGTGATTTCGCGCGCCAGCTTGGAAAACATTTTCGACCGCACCGCGTCCTGCCGGCCCTTGCGGTGCATGATGTTCTTGAACTGTGAATGGCCGGCCATGGCACCCCTGTCGTCTTCGGCTAGAGCATCCCGAAGCGAGGTGGTCTCACCTCGTCCTCCCGGGTACTCGAATTCAAATTTTCAGAGCCGTCCAAGGTGCAACGCGATGGATGCACGGCGTTCTCTGTCGGAATGGCCGGCTTATAGATAAATCGGCTCAATTCGTCCAGCCGCGCCGGTTCAGCCCTCCAGATCGGACTTCAGCCGGTCGATAATGCTGAGCGCATGGCCGGCATACTGGCTGATCCAGCGGTCGTGGATGTGCTTGATCGGCAGCGCGTTGAGATGGTTCCAGCGCTCTCGCCCTTGGCGCTTTGCCACCACCAGTTCGGCTTCTTCCAGCACCTTGAGATGCAGCATGACGGTGCAGCGATCGATGTCGGGAAACGCCTCGCACAACATGCCGGTCGTCTGCGGCGCATCCTTCAGCCGATCCAGCAATTCGCGACGGCGCGGATGCGCCAACGCCTTGAAAACGTGATCGTCTGCGGTTTGGCTTGACATGTTATGTTTCTATAACATATCGTCGAGCCAATCAAGGAGGAGCTGTGGATATGTCTCTTGGATTCAGAGTTTCCGGGCGCATCGGCAAACCGGTCGCCGAAGTCTTCGACGCCGTCGTCAATCCCAAAAAGCTGAGTGGCTATTTCACCACCATCGGCGGCGCCAGCGCGCCGCTGAAGGCCGGCACCGGGGTGGTCTGGTGGGGCAAGGTGCCCGTCGAAGTCGATGAGGTGATCAAGGACCGCCATATCGTGCTGCGCTGGGATGCCACCGATGCCGAAGGCAAGCCCGCCTACAAGACACGCATCGAGATGAACTTCGAGCCGCTGGACGATGGCGGCACCCTTGTGACCATTGCTGAATCCGGCTGGCCGGAAGGCGTGGTCGGCCTGCAGAAATCCTACCTCAATTGCGAGGGCTGGTCGCAGATGCTGGCCTGCATGAAGGCCTATGTCGAATACGGCATCAATCTGCGCGACGGCTACTACCGCGGCGAGATGAGGGGCGAGCCGGCCAACGAGACAAACAGATGAACAGCGCAACGGAGCCCGCAATAACCGCGAAAATGACAGGTGGAATCAACATCGCCATGAAAGTCCCGTCACATCAGTACGAGGCGACGATCGCCTTCTATCGCGACGTCGTCGGCTTGAATCCATTCACCGCCAAGACGCCGGCCATCGGCTTCGAGCTTGGCCCAAACCGTCTGTGGATCGACGAGGCGCCGATGCTGAGCCAGGCCGAAGTCTGGCTTGAGCTTTTCACCGACAATTCTGCAGCCATTGCGGATCATCTCGCCAAGGCCGGCGTCGTCCGTTGCGACGCGGTCGAGCCCCTGGGCGAAAGCTTTCGCGGCTTCTGGATCGCCAACCCGGCCAGCATCGTTCACATGGTGCGCGAGCCTTACGCCTGGTGAGCGCAAACCGGACAAGGAAAGGAGCATCGATGGAAATTCACAAAACGCCGACTGCCGAAGCCGGCATGCTGATCAGGCGGCCGGTCGCCGAGGTCTTCGAGGCGATCGTCGACCCGGCCATCACCACGAAATTCTGGTTTACCCACAGTAGCGGCCGGCTGGATAGCCGCAAAGAGGTTCGCTGGGAGTGGCGCATGTACGGGGCCTCGGCGATGGTCAATGTCAGCGAGATCGTCGAGAACAAGAAGATCGTCATGCAATGGAGCGATCCGCCGACCACTGTGGTCTGGACATTCACGGAGATGCCCGGCGCCGAAACGCCTGACGGTGCGACCTTTCTTGAGGTCAGCAATTTCGGCTCCGCCGGCACCGCCGACGAGCAGGTCAAGCAGGCGGTCGGCTCGACCGACGGCTTCGCACTCGTTCTTGCCGGCGCAAAGGCATGGCTGGAACAGGGCCTGTCGCTTGGCCTGATCGGCGACCGTTATCCGAAGGGCGTGCCGGGGCGCTAGGATCGCCCCGATCGCCCAGCCTCAATGCCCACCGCTGGATTTCTTCCTTCGCCGCGCCAGCATGTTGAGGCCCTCGACCAGGGCGGAAAAGCCCATCGCGGCGTAGATGTAGCCCTTCGGCACATGATAGCCCATGCCGTCGGCGATCAGCGTCATGCCGATCATCAGCAGGAAGCCCAGCGCCAGCATGACGATGCTCGGGTTCTTGGCGATGAAATTGGCCAGCGGCCCGGCCGCCAGCATCATCACGCTCACCGCCACGATCACGGCGATGTACATGATGGCAATCTCGTCGGTCATGCCGACGGCGGTGATGATCGAATCGATCGAAAAGACGAGATCGAGCAGCAGGATCTGGAAGATGGCGCCGGCAAGCGAGATCTGCAGCGTCTCGCCCATCATCGTATCCTTGTGGTCGTCGGGATCGACGGTGTGGTGGATTTCCTTGGTCGCCTTCCAGACCAGGAACAGGCCGCCGGCAATCAGGATCAGGTCGCGCCAGGAAAAGCCATGGCCGAACGCTGTGAACACCGGCGTCGTCAGCTGCACGATGATGGAGATGGTTGCGAGCAGCACCAGCCGCATGATCAGCGCCGCCGAGATGCCGAGACGGCGGGCGCGGGCGCGCTGCGCCTCAGGCAATTTGTTGGTCAGGATCGAGATGAAGATCAGATTGTCGATGCCGAGCACGACCTCGAGGACGATCAGCGTCAGCAACGCGACCCACGCGGTTGGATCGGAAACAAATTGAAAATGCGGCGCAAAGAACTCGATCAGCTGCATGGAGGTCGTCCCCTCTTTAACGATCTAGAGCAGTTTCGTCGCCAGTTAGGTACTTTACTCGACTATATCAATGTCAAGACCAGAAGGATGGCGCGGTTTCTTCGAGCCGCGGCCCGCGACGAAAAGGCGCGATCTTCTCGGTCAGGCCGGTGCGGTCGGAAATAGTGACGCCGACGCCGCACAATGTCGCCGGTCCGGTCGCCGCCTCGAAGCGGCCTTTCGGCACTTTCGACAGGAAGCGGTTGAGCGGCTCTTCCTTGTCCATGCCGAGCGAGGAATCATAGTCGCCGCACATGCCGGCATCGGACATGTAGCCGGTGCCGCCGTTGAGGATCTGGTGGTCGGCCGTCGGCTGGTGCGTATGGGTGCCGATGACGAGGCTGGCGCGGCCGTCGACGAAATGCGCGAAGCACATTTTCTCCGAGGTCGCTTCGGCATGGAAGTCGATGACCACGGCATCGGCCTGCTCGCCCAGCGGACAGGCGGCCAGCTCGCGCTCGCCGGCCTGGAACGGATCGTCGAGCTCGGGATGCATGAACACCCGGCCCATGATGTTGGCGACCAGCACGCGCGCGCCGTTTTTGGCGATATAGACGCCGGAACCGCGCCCCGGCGTGCCCTTGGGGAAGTTGGACGGGCGCAAGAAGCGCTCCTCGCGCGGCGCGAAGACCAGTGCGTCGCGCTGGTCCCAGACATGGTTGCCGGTGGTGACGACATCCGCACCGGCGGCGATGGTGTCGCGAAAAATGTCTTCGGTGATGCCGAAGCCGCCGGCGGCGTTCTCGCCATTGACGATGACGAAGTCGAGTTTGAAATCCGAGATCAGGCCGGGCAGTTGTTCCCACACCGCCGTACGTCCCGATTTGCCCACCATGTCGCCGAGGAAGAGAAGTCTCATGCCCACTTCTATCCAGAGGCACGGACGCTAGGCAAGCGCTACCCGGGCGATTGGCGCTAACGCCGGCCGAAAGTACCACGCTGCTGTTGAGGCGGCTTGGCGCTCGCGCCCGCAACGCGAACTGCCGAAGGCATCATCGGTGACGCCGGCGGTGCGGTGCGTCCGCGCAGCCAGAAGAACCACACGTAAAAAACAGTGAACCCACCAGTAGCGGCCAGGAGCAACAGCCCGCCGCGCCAGCCCTTCATCGCCGCGGTATCGAGGATCGATGGATTGGCAGGGTTGTAATACAACTTCACCGCGTCGCCTTTGGACGCCGTGTAGAGGCCGATGTCCTTTCCCTTGCCGGACCACGTCATCGGTGCATCGTTCGCGACATAGGTGACAGCGACGTTGATGCCTTTCGCGGTGAGGCCATTACCCTGGGCTTCGCTGTAGGAACTGACATCCGTCACTGTGGCAACCGTCTGATGCCAGGCGAACTGGTGGTGCAGGGCCGTTCCGGAAATGTGCAATGCCATCGCGAACAGCGTTACCGCGATGAGGACGAACGGCATCAGCAGGAAGCGTGCGAAGACAAACATGATGGCCGCCATCGGCTCGGACTGTGTTGCCGGAATTCTATCCGGCACGTCTTGGAAACGCGTTAAGCGGGATCGCGGTCTTTTAAGCGATGTCGAAGCGGCGCAAACCGCTCTCGGTGAGTATTTCCGGGATGATGACGTCGTGCGCCTCATCCGGCACCAGACCCACCTCCTGGCAATCGAAGGCGATGCCGATCAGTCGTGGCGGCTGGCCCTTGTCGATCAGCCTGGCGATGGCGCGGTCGTAATAGCCGGCGCCATACCCGATGCGATGACCGCGGCTGTCGAAGGCCGCGAGCGGCACCAGCATCACCGCGGGATCGAGAACCTCGGCCTCCGCATGCGGACCGACCGTGCCAAAACCCATCTCGACCATCGGCGCGCCGCGCACCAGTTCGCGAAAGACGATGGTGGTCTTGTCGAGGATGGCCGGCAGGCAAAGCCTGGCCCCCTTCTCGCGCAAGGCAAACATCAGCGGCCTGACGTCGACTTCCGATCGCATCGGCCAGAAAGCTGAAACGATCTGACCCGGCTCGATGGCGAGGTGGTCGCGCGCCGTCTCGGCCATCTCAAGCGCGATCTCCACCCGCCACAGCGGATCGAGCGCATCGCGACGGCCGAGTGCCTCGAGGCGCAACTGCTTTTTCAGGTCTTTGGGAGATGTCATGCGCGGACGATAGAAAAGGTCGGATCTGGGTGACGTTTCATGAGCGACGTTTTCTACCACATCATCCGCCAAACTGGGCGGATACAGGTAAGTGACGATCCACACAACCGGTGGAGAGAGCGATCCCGGGAACCTACAAAGTAGGTGGGCGCCGTATGAGAAAACCCACGGGTCTTCCCAGGGACAGCTCCCTAAGGATCGTTAAGGCCCCGGGGAAAATGTTCTCCTGCCGGGAAGCGCAGACCGCCAAGCCCAATATAGGCGGCTGGTCGGTCAAGCGCTAGTGACATGAGCCGATGTTTCCATTTCGATCTCACACGCTTGCGTCGCAGCCGGCTCGCCCTTGCACAGGTCAAGCAGCGTCCTTACGATCGCGCTCACCAACCGAGGAGCAAGTATGCGTTTCGAAGGCACGGCGGCCTATGTCGCCGACAAGGATCTGATGGTGGCGGTGAACGCCGCGATCGCGCTGGAGCGGCCATTGCTGGTCAAGGGCGAGCCGGGCACCGGCAAGACCGAGCTTGCCCGCCAGGTGGCATCGGCGCTCGGCCTCGACCTGATCGAATGGCACGTCAAGTCGACCACCCGTGCGCAGCAGGGACTGTATGAATATGATGCTGTCTCGCGGCTGCGCGACAGCCAGCTCGGCGATGCCAGGTTCAACGACATCAAAAACTACATCAAGCGCGGCAAGCTCTGGCACGCCTTCGCGGCCGGTAAGAAGGTCGTGCTGTTGATCGACGAGATCGACAAGGCCGATATCGAATTCCCCAACGACCTTTTGCAGGAACTCGATCGGATGGAGTTCTTCGTCTACGAAACCGGCGAAACGATCCGCGCCGCTGTGCGCCCCATCGTCATCATCACTTCCAACAATGAGAAGGAACTGCCCGACGCCTTCCTGCGCCGGTGCTTCTTCCACTACATCCGCTTTCCCGATGTCGACACGCTGCACAAAATCGTCGACGTGCACTATCCCGGCATAAAGCAGAATTTGGTGCGTGCTGCCCTGACCCAGTTCTACGAGATCCGCGATATGCAGGGGTTGAAGAAGAAGCCGTCGACCTCCGAGGTGCTCGACTGGATCCGCCTGCTGGTCGCCGACGACATCGCACACGAGGATCTGCGCGCCGACCCCAGGAACGCGCTGCCGAAACTGCACGGCGCGCTGCTGAAGAACGAGCAGGACGTGCATCTGTTTGAGCGCCTTGCTTTCATGGCCAGGCGGCAGGGATAAGGATCGGCGGGCGGGCTGAGCGCTATGAGCGGGCTTCGGCCGATCACTCGGCCGCCGCAAGCCCTGTCTCCTGCGGCGCGACGCGCTTCGGCCCGAAGATGACGAAGCCGATGACCGACAGGGCGAGAACGCCGATCCCGCAATAGAGCATGACCCAGCCGAAACCGTTGACCAGCGCGGCATGCACGATGGCGCCGGACGGGTCGAGGGCTGCGAGCTTCGGCGTCCCCTGCGCAAGGCCCTCCAGATTGCCGGTGGCGACCCTTTCCGCCAGTGCCCGCAACTCATCCGGCTCCAAAGCCGCGCCGAGTGTGGCCCGCAGGTGGGAAACGATACCTTGCGTCAGCAGCAGGCCGAGCACCGCGATGTTGATAGCGAGCGTGATCAGGCGTGCGCTGATGTCGATGCCGGACGCCATGCCGGCACGATCCGGCGATACCGCGCCGGTCGTGGTATTGGTGGTCGGCGAATTGGTGAGACCGATGCCGATGCCGGCAATCAGCGTGCCGGGCAGCATGGTCAGCCAGGTGGCGCCCTCGAGCCTGGAGCCGATCCACATGGCGATGAAACCGATCCCTAGCGTCAGCAGACCGAGCGGGATGGCAATTCGTGCCTGATAGCGCGCGCGAATGCGCTCGGCGATCGGCGGCATCACCATGAAGGGCAGCGTGTAGACGAGCAATAGCAGGCCGGTCGTCGTGCTGTCGTAGCCGAGAACGCCGGAATAATAGATCGGCAGATAGATGATGAACGGCCAGTAGCTGAAATTCATGCCGATGGCGCCCATGATCGCGCCGGAAAACTGGCGGATGCGGAACACGGAGAAATCGAACATCGGATAGGGATTGACCCTCTCGGCGACAAGGAAAGCGATGAACGCAGCCACGGAGGCTGATATCACGCCGATGCGGGCGCTGTTCCCGAGATCCGCACCCTGCGTAATCAGATAGGAGAAGCCGAACACAGAAGCCGACAGCGTCAGCATGCCGGCCCAGTCAAGCTTCTGGGCGTTGTGATCGCGCGATTGCGTGACACCGGCGCCGATAAAGGCGAGCGCCAGGATCGCCAGCGGCACGTGGATGAGGAACACCCATTGCCAGTTCGACAGCGCCACGATCAAGCCACCGATGGCGGGCCCGAAACCGAGCCCGATGCCTGAGACGACGCTCCAGGCGACGAAAGCCTTGCCGCGTTCGCGGCCGTCCTGGAACTGATGCGACAGCACGGCGACGCTGCAGGTCAGCATCGCGCCGCCGGCGAGACCTTGCAGGAAGCGGGCGGCGATCAGCAGCGCCGCACTCGGCGCCAGGCCGCACAGCAGCGAGGCGAGGCCGAAGGCGACGGTGGTGATCACCATCACGCTCTTGCGGCCGAAACGGTCGGCCAATGTCCCTGTCGCCATCAGCACCGTGGTGCAGGCAATGGTGTAGGCGTTCATGATCCATTGCAGGTCTTTGAAATCGGCGGCGAGCACGCTTTCCAGTTTCGGCAGGATCACCGGCACGCTGGAGATTTCGAGCCCGAACAGCAGCGACGCCAGGCACACGCCGGTGAGCGCTATGGTGTTTCGTTGAATTGGCATATCGATCTCTTTCCATCCGAGCATGAGGCGCTCTTCAAACCGCGACCGGTTTGAGATAGAGGAGACTCGACCATGAAAAAAGGCTATGCTCGGCTATATCAGAAATGACAAAACGGAATGATTGGCCCAATGGAGTGCTGCGATGACCAGTCTTGATGTGGACGCCGTACGAACCTTTGTGATGGTGGCCGATCTGCAGAGCTTCACCCAGGCGGCATCGGCGCTGGGCAGCACGCAGGCGACGATCAGCGTCAAGCTGCGCCGCCTTGAGGAGAAGCTCGGCGCGCGATTGATCGAAAGAACGCCGCGCCGCGTCAGCCTGTCGGCACGAGGCGCCGTCTTCCTCCCCGCCGCGCGCGACTTCCTTGCCGCGCACGAGCGCGCCATGGCGGAGTTTGCGTCAGCACCGTGCCGGCTTGCGCTCGGCTTTGTCGATCATGCCGCCGGTCCGGCGCTGTCCATTCTGATTGCCCAGCTCCATGCGCACGATCCATCGCTGACGCTCAGTTTGAGGATCGATACCAGCACGGTGCTCAAGGAAGCTTTCGATCACGGCGAGCTCGACGCGGTTATCGTGCACCGCGAAGGCGACAGCCGTCCTGGCCGGACCTTGTCGCGCAACCACTATGGCTGGTTCGCCGCACCTTCCTTCGAGTGGCAGCGCGGAACGCCGTTGCGCCTCGGGCTCTTAAGCACCGTGTGCAACTGTCCGGATCGTGTGCGGGCGGTCGAGGCGCTGGACAAAGCAGGCATCGCCTGGGAGGAGGCCTTCGTCGGCGGCGGCGGCGCGGCCGTCAACATTGCGATATCGGCGGGCTTTGCCGTTTCGGCGCTGGCTCACTGCGTCGCTCCGCCCGGCCTGATCGAGGTTGGCCGCAAGCTCGGCCTGCCGTCGCTTGACCCCTCCGAAGTGGTCCTGCATTCGCACAATCTGGCGCCGCGGGCGCGTGACGCGCTGCAAATGCTGGCGACCGCATTTCGCGAGTACAATTCGCCGGTGGATTAGGCGATGGTGTTTCCGATCTGATTCCGCCGGAATCCGATAAGGCCTTGGAGGAACCGAAATGACCGAGATCACCGTCCGCCCGCTGGCGCTGGCCGACCATGCCGACTGGCGGCGGCTGTGGACTGCCTACCTCACCTTCTACGAGACCAAGCTGCCGGACGAGGTCTACGACATCACCTGGAAACGACTGTTCACGGAAGGTGAATTCGAACCGAAGGGGTTTATCGCCACGCTCGACGGCAAGGCGGTCGGCCTGACCCATTATCTCTATCACCGCTCCGGCTGGTCGGAGAAAAACAACTGCTACCTGCAGGACCTGTTCGCCGACCCTGATGTGCGCGGCAAGGGCATCGGTGCGGCCCTCATTGAAGCGGTCAAGCAGGAAGCCGGCAAGATCGGCGTCAAGAACGTCTATTGGATGACCCACGAAACCAACGCCACAGCGCGCAAGCTCTACGACCATGTCGCGCGGCGGACAGGTTTTATCGAGTATGATCTGCTATGATGCGAGCGCGGTCGAATTAACGCGGAAGGAGCCGAATGATCCGCTATGTCGGAATCCTGGATGGCAGTGACGGCGTTTGGGGAGTGCGGATGCCCTATCTCGCCGGCTGCCACGGGGCCGGCGCAAACCCGGCTGAAGCGATAGCCGATGCCGCGTCGGCTATGCGCGAATGGGGCGGAAGCCCGCATCGCAAAGCACTTGCCCATGCCCAACCCACGTACTGTGGCAAATCTTCTGCAATCCGGCGAAATCGACAGTGCCCGTGGCGACTCCGCCGTGACCGTTCGGCATAGATAACGGCCAACCATGTTCCTCCCCTTCTTTCTCGAACTGAAGGCCGCGCGGGTTCCCGTTTCGCTCAGGGAATATCTGTCGCTGCTGGAAGGGCTGGAGGCCGGGCTGGTCGACTATGACGTCCAGGGTTTTTACTACCTCGCCCGCGCCGCGCTTGTGAAGGACGAACGCCATATCGACCGCTTCGACCAGGTGTTTGCGCATGTCTTCAAGGGGATCGAGGCGCTCACCGGCCCCGATGCCGTCGGTGTCGCCAACATCCCTGAGGAATGGCTGCGCCGGCTCGCCGAAAAGCACCTGACCGAGGAAGAGAAGAAGCTGATCGAGGCGCTCGGCGGTTTCGACAAGCTGATGGAGACACTGAAGCAGCGGCTGGAGGAGCAGAAAGGCCGCCACCAGGGCGGCTCGAAATGGATCGGCACCGGCGGCACTTCGCCTTTCGGCGCCTATGGCTACAATCCCGAAGGCGTGCGCATCGGCCAGCATGAAAGCCGAAATCGCCGTGCGGTGAAAGTCTGGGACAAGCGCGAGTTCAAAAATTTCGACGACGCCGTCGAGCTCGGCACCCGCAACATCAAGGTGGCGCTGAAGCGCCTGCGCCGCTGGGTGCGCGAGGGTGCGGAGGAAGAGTTCGACCTGCGCGGCACCATCCATGCCACCGCCGAGCACGGCTATCTCGATGTGCAGACGCGCCCCGAACGGCGCAACGCCGTGAAGCTCTTGATGTTCTTCGATGTCGGCGGCTCGATGGACGACCACATCAAAAGCGTCGAGGAGCTGTTTTCGGCCGCCCGCGCCGAATTCCGCCAGCTCGAATATTTTTACTTCCACAACTGCCTTTACGAGGGCGTCTGGAAGGACAATCGGCGCAGGCATGCCGAGACCATCCCGACCTTCGATCTGCTTCACAAATACGGCCCCGACTACAAGGTGATCGTCGTCGGCGATGCCTCGATGAGCCCTTACGAGATCGCGCATCCCGGCGGTTCGGTCGAGCATTGGAATCCGGAAGCCGGCAGTGTCTGGCTTGGCCGCCTCATCCAGCAATGGCCGAATGCGGTCTGGCTGAACCCCGAAAACCAGAAAAACTGGGGCTTCACCCATTCGATCGCGATGATCCGCGATCTCTTCGGCGGCCGCATGTTCCCACTGACGCTGGCCGGGTTGGAAGCCGCGACGAAGCAGCTCTCACGCAAGCATTGATATGAGAGGAAAACCGATGACCTGCTTTCTTTGCCCGCAATGCGGCGTCCAGTTCGCGGCAACGCAGACCCCTCCAGAAAATTGCCCGATCTGCGAGGACGAGCGACAATATGTGCGCTGGGAAGGCCAGGCCTGGATCACTGGGGAAGAACTCTCTGCCGGGCATAGGCTTGTGATGAAGGACGATGCCGGCGTTCTCGCTTTCGGCATCGAGCCGCGCTTTGCTATCGGCCAGCGGGCGCTGCTGGCGCAGACGCCGCACGGCAATGTGCTGTGGGATTGCATCTCGATGGTGAGCGACGAGGCGGTAGCCGAAATCAACCGTCGCGGCGGCCTGGCCGCGATCGCTATTTCGCACTGCCACTATTATTCGGTGATGGTCGAGTGGAGCGAGGCGTTTGGCGGCGTGCCGATCTATCTCCATGCCGACGACCGCCAGTGGATCATGCGGCCGCACAACGCCATCGTCAGCTGGGCGGGCGAGACGCTGGCCATAAACCCGTCGCTGACACTCGTGCGTTGCGGTGGCCATTTTGCCGGCGGCCAGGTGCTGCATTGGAAACGCGATGGCGGTAACGCCCTGCTGTCCGGCGACATATTGCAGGTGACGCCGACGCGTCGCCATGTCAGCTTCATGTACAGCTATCCGAACTACATTCCGCTCAATGCGCCGGCCGTGCGACGCATCGCGGCGGCACTTGAGCCTTTCGAATTCGACGACATCTACGGCGCGTGGTGGCAGCAGAACATCATCGGCGGCGCAAGAACGGCATTTCATGCGTCGATCGCCCGCTATCTCCAGGCGATTGGGTAGGAGCTCGGCTGAAAATGCGAGCAAAACACGTAACAAACGCCTATCTCTAAGCGAAGATAGCTTGCAACCAACAACAAGCCGCCAAGGCTGAGGAGATCAAATGGACACCCACACCTACCCTGTCACCCGCACCGACGCCGAATGGCGCGCCCGCCTGACGCCCGAGCAATATGCGGTCATGCGCGGCCATGGCACCGAACGGCCCGGAAGCTGCGCCCTGCTCTACGAAAAGCGCGCCGGCACCTTTTCCTGTGTCGGCTGCGACCAGCCGCTGTTCGAATCCAAGCTCAAGTTCGAGAGCGGCACCGGCTGGCCGAGCTTCAATGATCCGGTGCCCGGTTCGGTCGAAAACACCGTCGACCGCAGCTACGGCATGGTCCGCACCGAATGCCACTGCGCCCGCTGCGGCAGCCATCTCGGCCATGTCTTCGAGGACGGCCCGCCGCCGACCGGCCTGCGCTATTGCATCAACGGCGTGGCGCTGAAATTCGAGCCGGCGCCTTAAGCCGCAGCTTGACCACCATCTTCAAAGGGCGGCTTCGGCCGCCCTTTTTCGTGTCAATCTTCTCAGACAACCACCACCAGGATCAGCCAAAGCGTAGCCCCGAGCGTCATCAACGAAGCCTTGGCGCCACTGGATTTTTCCGTGGTTCGCCAGACGGCAAAGGTCAGAAAGATGTTGTAGGGCACGGGCGCGAAATGCACCGCCAGGACGACGGCGAGCGGCAGCTTCAAGCCGAGCAGAATGAGCGCGGCCACCGACGAGGCGATGTTGATCGCCGTGCCGACAAGCACTAGATCGCGCCAGAACAACCGCTCGACCGGCACCGCGCCTTGCCAGCGCGAGTCGAAGAAGGATCCGATGCTTTGCACCAACACCTGATAGCTATCCCTCTCCCAGCACGTCGGTGACGGCGCGCTCGAAGCGCGAGCATTCCGTCACCAGCCAGTCGGCCATGGCCGGCCAGTTGTCCTCGGCATAGCAGTTCACCCGCCACATCGAATTGATGCCGAGGCCCTCGCAGCTCTGCTCCGGCCTGAGCTTCAGCCAGTCTTCGATTGCCGGTTGGAACGGCTTCAGCCGCGACCAGACCCCGGTCGCGCCGAACTTCTCGTTACGGCCGAAAAAGACGCCAACTTGGCTTTGCGCCGGCGCGACATACATGGACAGGACCAGAGCGAAGTCAGGCAGCCCGCGCTGCCAGAACCAGGGTCCGCGCCGCGCCATGGAAGCGCGTTCCTCCGGATGCCGTTCGGCGAACAGCGCCCAGAAGCTGCGTTGGCGGAATTCAGAGGCGCGGCGGGCGCCGAAGTCGAATTCGCTCATGGTTCGATGCCCGTCCAGCATCATTCCTTGGCCCGAGACTGTTTCGAAATTCGCTCCGGCGATATCAGCCGGAGTAGAATTTCCAGACAGCCTTACACCATGCCGAGCGCGGCCTTGTAGAGATCGAGGATGGTTTCCTCTTCCTGGCGCTCGGCCTGGTCCTTCTTGCGCAGCCGGATGATCGACCGCATCGCCTTGGTGTCGAAGCCGGTGCCCTTGGCCTCGGCGAACACTTCCTTGATGTCGTCGGCGATGGTCTTCTTTTCTTCCTCGAGCCGCTCGATGCGCTCGATGAAGGCGCGCAACTGGCCGGCGGCAACAGTCTGGCTGGTATCTGTGATGTCGTCGGCCATGTTTTTTCTCCGCTACTTTTTAAGCACCGCGATTCTGGCGCGGTAAATTGGGAGCGGGTTCGATGCCCGAGCAGGCGCGGCGGGTCAAGCCATTATCGGCGCTTCGTGAACGGCTGCTGCCAGCCGTCCCCAGTGTGATGGATCCGCGCGTCAGCCAAACGCGATCAACAGATCCTTCGCATCGATCTGATCGCCGGCCTTGACCAGCACTTCGGCCACTGTGCCGTCGCGCTCGGCATGCAGGGCCGTCTCCATCTTCATGGCTTCGATCGACAACAGCACGTCGCCGGCCTTGACCGCTTGGCCGGCGGCAACCGAAAGGGCGGAGACCACGCCCGGCATCGGCGCGCCGACATGCGCCTCGTTGCCAGGCTCGGCCTTGCGCCGAGCCTTGGCCGCCGAGGCGCCATGCGCCCTGTCCGGCACCCGGACACGGCGCGGCTGGCCGTTGAGCTCGAAGAACACGGTGACCATGCCCTTCTCATCGACGTCGCCGATCGCAAGGCAGCGCACCACAAGCGTCTTGCCTTTTTCGATGTCCAGGAAGATCTCGTCTTCGGACTTCATGCCGTAGAAATAGGTCGGCGTCGGCAGCACACTGACCGGCCCGTAGGTTTCCTGCGCGGCGGCGAAGTCGGTAAACACTTTCGGATACATCAGCCAGGAGGCGAATTCGTACTCCGAGAGCTTGCGCTCCAGCTTCTGCTCGATCTCCTTGCGGCTGGCCTTCAGGTCGGCTGGCTTGAGCAGCGAGCCCGGCCGCACGGTGATCGGCTTGCTTTCCTTCAGTGCCTTCTTCTGCAGCTTCGCAGGCCAGCCGCCCGGCGACTGGCCGAGATCGCCGCGCAGCATCGAGACGACCGAGTCCGGGAAGGCGATGTCCTTGGCCGGGTTTTCGACGTCGGCAACGGTCAGATCCTGGCTCACCATCATCAGCGCCATGTCGCCGACCACCTTGGACGACGGCGTCACCTTGACGATGTCACCGAACATCAAATTGACGTCGTGATAGGCTTGTGCCACCTCGTGCCAACGCGTTTCCAGCCCGAGCGAACGCGCCTGCTCCTTGAGGTTGGTGAACTGGCCGCCCGGCATTTCGTGCAGATAGACTTCCGAGGCTGGCCCCTTGAGATCGCTTTCGAAGGCCGCATACTGGTTGCGCACCGCTTCCCAGTAGAAGGAGATGTTGCGGATCCATTGCGGATCGAGGCCGGGATCGCGCTCGGTTCCCTTCAGCGCCTCGACGATCGAGCCCAGGCAAGGCTGCGAGGTGTTGCCGGAGAAGGAATCCATCGCCGCGTCGATGGCGTCGACGCCACTTTCCACGCCGGCCAGCACCGTCGCCGCCGACAGGCCTGACGTGTCGTGGGTGTGGAAATGGATCGGCAGGTCGGTCGCCTCGCGCAGCGCCTTGAACAGCACGCCGGCGGCAGCCGGCTTCAAAAGCCCGGCCATGTCCTTGACGGCGATGATATGGGCGCCGGCGGCCTGCAATTCCTTCGCCAGCCCGACATAGTACTTAAGGTCGTATTTGGCGCGCGCCGGATCGAGGATGTCGCCGGTGTAGCAGATCGCCGCTTCGACCAGCTTGCCCTCGGCGCCCACCGCGTCCATGGCGACACGCATGTTCTCGACCCAGTTCAGGCAGTCGAAGACGCGGAACAGGTCGACGCCGCCGGCCGCCGCCTGGCTGACGAAATGTTGCACCACATTGTCGGGATAGTTGGTGTAGCCGACGCCGTTGGCGCCGCGCAGAAGCATCTGCAGCAAAAGGTTGGGGGCCGCTTCGCGCACTTTGCTCAGCCGCTCCCACGGATCCTCGGTCAGGAAGCGCATGGCGACGTCGAAAGTGGCGCCGCCCCAGCATTCCAGCGACAGCAGCCGCGGCAGCGCCCGCGCATAGGTGCCGGCAACGCCGGCAATGTCATGCGTACGCATGCGGGTGGCGAGCAGCGACTGGTGGCCGTCGCGCATCGTCGTGTCGGTGACCAGCACCTCTTTTTGCTCACGCATCCAGGCAGCGAATTTCTCCGGCCCCAGCGTGTCGAGCTTCTGCTTGCTGCCATCAGGCACATTGCCGTTGAGATAGGGCACGACGGGCGCTGCCGCATCGGCCTTGGGCATCGGACGGCCGCGGGTTTCGGGATGGCCGTTGACGCTGACGTCGGCCAGATAGTTGAGCAGCTTGGTGGCTCGATCCTGCCGCTTCACCTGCGCGAACAGCTCCGGCGTCGTGTCGATGAACCTGGTCGTGTAGGAATTGTCGGCGAAGCGCGGGTGGTTGATGATTGCCTCGAGGAAGGTGAGGTTGGTCGCCACGCCGCGGATGCGGAACTCGCGCAAGGCCCGGTTCATGCGGGCGATCGCCTCGGCCGGTGTCGGGGCCCAGGCAGTCACCTTCTCCAGCAGCGGATCGTAAAAGCGGGTGATGACCGCGCCCGAATAGGCGGTGCCGCCGTCGAGGCGGATGCCGAAACCGGCGGCTTCGCGATAAGCGGTGATGCGGCCGTAGTCCGGAATGAAACTATGCTCCGGATCCTCGGTCGTTATGCGGCACTGCAGCGCGTGACCGTTCAACCTGATATCGGCCTGCGCCGGCACGCCCGACTCTTTCGTGCCGATGGCAAAGCCGTCCAGTATGTGGATCTGCGCCTTGACGATGTCGATGCCGGTCACCTGCTCGGTGACGGTGTGCTCGACCTGGATGCGCGGATTGACCTCGATGAAGTAGAATTTGCCGGTGTCGGCGTCCTGCAGGAATTCCACCGTACCGGCGCCGATATAGCTGGTCTCGCGCGCGATCTTGAGCGCATAGCCGCAAAGCTCCTGGCGCAATGCCTCGCTGAGATAGGGCGCCGGCGCCCGTTCGACGACCTTCTGGTTGCGGCGCTGGATCGAGCAGTCGCGCTCGAACAGATGTACAGCGTTGCCATGCGTGTCGCCGAGCACCTGGACCTCGACATGGCGAGCGCGCTCGATCAGCTTTTCGAGATAGACCTCGTCCTTGCCGAAGGCGGCCTTGGCCTCGCGCTTGCCTTCCATCACCTCGCGGGCGAGGTCGGCTTCCGCGCGGATGGCGCGCATGCCGCGCCCGCCGCCGCCCCATGATGCCTTGAGCATCACCGGATAGCCGACTGTCTTGGCGAGCTGCTTGACTGCTTCCATGTCGTCCGGCAGCGGTTCGGTTGCCGGCACCACCGGCACGCCAACCTCGATGGCCAGATTGCGCGCGGCGACCTTGTTGCCGAGCCGGCGCATCGTGTCGGGCTTCGGTCCGATGAAGGTGATGCCGGCCTCGGCGCAGGCATCTGCGAATTCAGGGCTTTCCGACAGGAGGCCATAGCCCGGGTGGATGGCGTCGGCGCCGGACAGCCTGGCGACCCGGATCACTTCCTCGATCGACAGATAGCTTTCGATCGGCCCCATGTCCCTGGCCAGATGCGGCCCGCGCCCGACTTGGTAGCTTTCATCGGCCTTGAACCGATGAAGTGAATATTTGTCCTCCTCGGCCCAGATCGCCACGGTTTTGAGGCCGAGCTCGTTTGCCGCGCGAAAGACGCGGATGGCAATTTCGGACCTGTTGGCGACGAGGATCTTCATGATGGCCAAGGAAGGAGGCTCCGGACAGGGAGGGATGGGGCGGAGGCATGATTAACGCGAAAATGCTGCAGTGCAACCAAAATCGAGGAGAGATTAAACCGATTTAAATGCGATTCTAGCACCACGGCTCGAAAAGCTGCGTGCGATTGGCGCCGCGAGGTGACGCTAATTGTCGTGCCCGCACAAATTCGACCCCGGCTAACGGCTTGTCCAGCCACCCTCGCTGCCGCCCTGTCACCAACAAAAATGCCCGGCGCGAGCGCCGGGCATTCCATAGAGCTGCGTTTCGAATTACGACTTCGGGAACCAGGAGATCTTGCCGTCCGGACCCTTCTTCCATTCGTACATGATGTAGCCCGGGAGCTTCGGATCGCCCTTCGCGTCATAGGCGAGATCGCCCAGAACGGTCTTGAACGGGCCCTTCTCGTGCAGCGCCTTGGCCACTTCCACGGGGTCGTTCGACTTGGCCACGGCAGCAGCCTCGGCGATCACCTGCATGGCGGCGTAGGAGTAAAGAGTGTAGGCTTCCGGCTCGAAGCCCTGAGCGCGGAACTTCTCGACCAGTGCCTTGTTCTCGGGGATCAGGCGCGGATCGGGACCGAAGGTGTTGAGCGTGCCGATAACCGCATCGCCGGCGATCGCAGCCAGCTCGTCGGTGACGATGCCGTCGCCCGACATCAGGGTAGCCTTGAGGCCCTGGTCCGCCGACTGGCGGATGATCAGGCCGGCTTCGGTATGCAGGCCGCCCCAATAGATCAGGGTAACACCGGCATCCTTCATCTTGGCAATCAGCGCCGAGAAGTCCTTGTCGCCGACATTGACGCCTTCGTACATGACTTCGGTCAGGCCGGCTGCGTTCATCGCCTTCTTGGTCTCGTCGGCAAGGCCCTGACCATAGGGGGTCTTGTCGTGGATGACGGCAACCTTGGCGTCCTTGAAGTTGGTCGCGATATAGCCGCCGGCGATGCCGCCCTGCTGGTCATCGCGTCCGCAGGTGCGGAACACGTTCCACAGGCCGCGCTCGGTGAATTTCGGGTTGGTCGCCGCAGGCGTCACTTCGACGATGTTGTTGTCGACGTAGACTTCCTGCGAAACCGGGATCGAGACGCCCGAGTTGAAGTGGCCGATCACGAATTTCACGCCGTCGCCGACGAACTTGTTGCCGACCGAAATGCCCTGCTTCGGATCCGAGACGTCGTCGCCGACTTCGAGCTTGATCTGCTCGCCGTTCATGCCGCCTGCTGCGTTGATGTCGGCAACGGCCGCTTCCGCACCCTTCTGCAGCTGCGCACCGAAGGCCGCATTCGGACCGGTGATCGGACCTGCGACGCCGACGATAACGTCAGCCCATGCATTGCCACCGAACGCGACAAGCGCGGTCAGGGCAACGGCGGACAAAAGTGATTTCTTCATTTAAACGCTCCCATTTACGAGGTGGGCGTGGATGAAACTTTCATGCGATGCCCACCCTTATCGCAGAAAGCGTACTTTGCCGATTTTCAGGCCCTTGTCACGCCGATTCATCCCCGGAACGGCGTTAATGATGAACGTCAACCTTTCGGTTTCCAGCTTAAGATCGAAGCCCGTTCGTAAAGCCAATTATACTGCGTCACCATCTGGTTCGTACGCGTGTATTGATAGCCGACAAATCCCAATATCATGAGCACGATTGTGTCCACGACATAGTATTGCAGCGAAAACATCGTGCCGCCGAACAAGGCATGATGGATGAACCTGATGCCTATGCCGAGACCCAGCAGATAGGCGAACAGCGCCGGCAGGCTGCGCCATGTCTGGGCGCTGGCCTTGCCGGTCATCCATGCCGCCCAGCCGCCGAGCAGACAGGTGACGAAGAAGAACTGCCAGATGGAAGGTTCCTCGTGAAGAATGCCTTGCATGATGAAGACTCCCTAGCATGATCCCGAAAAGTTGCAGACTTTTCGGACAAAGGTCATGCGACAAACAAACAAGTTGGAGCGGAATACCGTATGCATACATTCCGCTCCAAAATCAGTGATGGCCGCCTTCGAGATAGGCCGCCCGCACTTCCGGATTGGCGAGCAATTCCTTGCCTGTGCCGCTCATGGTCACGTTGCCGTTGACCATGACATAGCCGCGCGTGGCGAGTTTGAGCGCGCCGAAGGCGTTCTGCTCGACCAGGAACACGGTCAGCCCTTGCGTGCGGTTCAGCTCGCGGATGGCATCGAAGATCTGCTTGACGATCAGCGGCGCCAGACCCAGCGACGGCTCGTCGAGCAACAGCAGCTTAGGCCGCGCCATCAGCGCACGTCCGATCGACAGCATCTGCTGCTCGCCGCCCGACAGCGTGCCGCCGCGCTGGGCAATGCGCTCCTTGAGGCGCGGGAACAGCGCGAACACCTTCTCGGCATCTTCGTCATAGTGCTTGAGATTGTCGAGACCGGCGCCCATCTGCAGGTTTTCCATCACCGTCATGCGCGGGAAAATGCGCCTGCCTTCCGGCGACTGCGCAATGCGCATGCGGGCGATCTCGTGCGTCGGCATCTGGGTGATGTCGGTGCCGGCGAAAGTGATTGAGCCGGCACGAGCGCGCGGCGCACCGAAGATGGTCATCATCAGCGTCGACTTGCCGGCACCGTTCGCACCGATCAGCGCGACGATCTCGCCCTGGTTGACGTGGACATCGACGCCGTTCAGCGCCTTGATGTTGCCGTAGTAGGTCTCGACGCCCTTGATGTCGAGCAGCGTTGTCTCGGCCATCACTTACGCCCTCCGCGCGGCTTGCCTGTCGGGGATTTGGTGGCCGCCGGCTTGGACTTGGCTGTCAGACGCTCGGACGGTGCTCTTGGCGCGGAGTTGGCTCTTGTATCGTATTGGGTGGCTTTTGAAGCTCCCTTCGACACTGTGACCCGCTCGCCCTGGCTGTGGCCGATCGTGTCGCTTACCGGGCCGGCGAGATAGGAAGACGATGTGCCTGGTCCGTGAGCCGAATCCGGCCCGATGTCCAGCTGCTCGATGACGTCTTCATCGCCGACCTCGGTCAGCACCGTCTCGACCTCCTCGTCGTCGACGCCGAGATAGGCGGCGATGACGCGCGGGTCGGTACGCACCGATTGCGGGCTGCCGTCGGAAATCTTGCGGCCATATTCAAGCACCACGACATGGTCGGAAATCTGCATGACCACCGACATGTCATGTTCGATCAGCAGGATCGAGGTACTGCTCTTGATGTCCATCAGCAGCGAATTCAGCGCAGCCGACTCCTTCGGATTGAGACCGGCCGCAGGCTCGTCGAGGCACAGAAGTTCGGGCCCTGTGCACATGGCGCGCGCAATCTCGAGGCGCCGCTGCGCGCCATAGGGCAGGTCGCCGGCCGGATCGTCGGCGCGATCGACAAGATCGGCCTTCTCCAGCCAGTGCTTGGCAAGCTCCACCGATTCAGCCGAGGCTCTGCGGTAGCCGCCGATCCCGAACAGGCCCAGGATCGTATAGCCGGATGCCTTCATCAGCTTGTTGTGCTGGGCAACCAGCAGATTCTCCAGCAGCGTCATGCCCGAGAACAGGCGGATGTTCTGGAAGGTGCGCGCCACCTTGGCGCGCGCCGGGATCTCATGATTGGGCAGCCGTTCGAGCAGGAAGCTCGAGCCGTCGGCCCGGTTGAGCGTAATCATGCCTTCCGACGGCTTGTAGAAGCCGGTGATGCAATTGAAGACGGTGGTCTTGCCGGCGCCATTGGGTCCGATCAGAGCGGTGATCTCGCCGCGCTTGGCCTGGAACGACAGATCGCCGATGGCGATCAGGCCGCCGAACTTCATCGAAAGATGCTCGACCTGGAGGATGGCGTCTTTCATACCCGGATTGGTCTTCTGAATGGAGGTCGCGCTCATCAGCCGTGCCCTTCCTTGGTGAAGGAGGAGGAGACCGCTTTTCGTTCACTGAGGAAGGCCGTCGGTTCACGGCTGCCGACAAAGCCGCGCGGCTTCCACAGCATTACGATGACCATCGCCATGCCGAACAAAAGCATGCGGTAAAGCTCCGGCGTGAAATCTTTTCCGAAGACACTTTTCAGGAAATCGAGTTCGCGCAGTGCCTCGGTGCCGCCGATCATCACCAGCGCGGCGACCGCGATGCCGACCAGCGAGCCCATGCCGCCGAGCACCACGATGGCCAGGATGATCGCCGATTCCAGGAAGACGAAGGATTCAGGGCTGACGAAGCCTTGCCGTGCGGCGAAGAAGGCGCCGGCAAAACCGCCGAACATGGCGCCGGTGGCAAAGGCGGTGAGCTTGGTGGTGGTGGTGTTGATGCCAAGCGAGCGGCAGGCAATCTCGTCCTCGCGCAGCGCTTCCCAGGCGCGGCCGACAGGCATGCGCCTGAGCCTGATGGTGACGAAGGCGGTCAGCAGCGCCAGCCCGAGAATGAGATAGTAGAGGAAGATCTTGTAGTAGGCGCTCGACTGGGCGATGTGCAGCACCTTGCCGATGTAGTTCGGGTCGGTCGAATTGAACGTCATCAGGCCGAAGAAGGTGACCTTCGGGATGCCGGAGATGCCGGCCGAGCCGTTGGTGACTTCACGCCAGTTGATCAGCACCAGGCGGATGATCTCGCCGAAGGCCAGCGTCACGATCGCCAGGTAATCGCCACGAAGCCTGAGCACCGGAAAGCCGAGCATAACGCCCCAGAAGGCGGCCATGGCGCCGGCGGCGGGCAGCAGGATCCAGAACGACAGGCCGTATTGCGAACCGAGCAACGCATAGGCATAGGCACCGACCGCGTAAAAGGCGACGTAGCCGAGATCGAGCAGGCCGGCGAGGCCGACGACGATGTTCAGCCCCCAGGCCAGCATCACATAGATCAGGATCTGGATGCCGAAATTGTCGACCCACTTCAACGAGCCCTGCAGGCCGCCGGTTATCGACCACGCGTAGATCGACAGCACCACGACGACGAGGATCGGGTATAGCACCAGCGCCGCAATCCCGAGCTTGGTGAAATTGGCGTGGATGAAGGAGCGGAAATAGAAGATCACGCAAGCGAGCGCGTAAATGACGGCCAATGCGCGCAGGAACTGAAGGTAGCCGGCCAGATCGGGTCCCACCAACACCGGCAGGGCGCTGCCGAACGCAACCAGGACAACCGCCAGCACAACGGCGACGATGAAGGCCGGAAGCAGGAAGAAGCGCGACGCGACGCTCGCCGGCAACAGGCCGGTGGCGACATTGGTGATCTTCTGATTGGCCATGAACGGCTGGCCATATGCAATGTAGAAGAAGCGGCCAAGCATGGTCAGCACGACCACGGTGATGAGCAGCAACCAGCGCTGCACCAGGATCAGCTGGTTGCTTATGTTCTGGTCGGTCTTCAGGCCGATGAAGAGAATGAACAACCCCAGCGAGATGGCGCCGGCATAGAACGCTTCGCGCAATGCACGCTGCACGGGGGAGGCGACGGTGTCGCGCTCCGAGGATACGGAAACCGCCATTGTCTCAGACCTTTTCGACTTCTGGCCGGCCCAAAATGCCGGAAGGCAGGAAGATCAGCACGATCGCCAGGATCGAGAACGCCGCGACGTCCTTGTAGTCGATCGAGAAATACGCCGACCACATGCTCTCGATGAAGCCGATCAAAAGCCCGCCAAGCACCGCGCCCGGCAGAGACCCGATGCCGCCGAGAACGGCCGCGGTGAAGGCCTTGACCCCCGGCACAAAGCCGTCGGAAAAGGCGATGACGCCGTAATACATCAGGAACAACGTGCCCGCGACGGCCGCAAGCGCTGCACCCATGATAAAGGTGATCGAGATCGTACGGTCGACATCGACACCGAGCAGCGCCGCCATCTTGCGGTCCTGCTCGCACGCCCTTTGCGCCCGGCCGAGGGAAGTCCTGTTGACCAGGTACCAGAACAGCGCCAGCAGCAGGGCGGTGACGACGACGATGATGATCTGCTTCAGCGACACGCTGATGCCGTTGATGTTGTAGACTTGGCTGACCATCGGCGGGATCGGCTTGTTGCGCGGACCTTGCGTCACCTGGATGAAGTTCGACAGCGCGATCGACATGCCGATGGCGGTGATCAGCGGCGCCAGCCGGAACGAACCGCGCAGCGGCCGGTAGGCCACCTTCTCGATCGTCCAGTTGTAGAGGCTGGTGAGCAGCATCGCCACGATCATCATGATCAGCAGCGCCAGGACGACCGGGACCGAATAGAACAAGGAGCCGAGGATGAGGAAGACAACGAGGGCGGCGAATGCCCCGACCATGAAAATGTCGCCGTGGGCGAAGTTGATCATGCCGATGATGCCGTAGACCATCGTGTAGCCGATTGCGATCAGCCCATAGATCGATCCCAGCGTCAGCCCATTGATAAGCTGCTGGACAAAGTACTGCATGTGTACATGGCTCCCCTGGAATGTCGCCCATGCAGACGCATTCCTTTTCGTATTTCCCCTAGTCGTAAAGTTTCGAGCCCGGATTGCAACGTGATTTTTCAAACGTCGAGCGTGTTTTGCCGGCACGCCTTCCGATTGCCCGTTTTTTTGCTCCCGACCCCTGGACTATCGCGGACCCTATCATTGGCATAACGCAATGTCTTTGACGATTCAGCCGGGCCAGCGACCTCATTTCGAAGAAATCCCGGTCAAAATTCGGCGATGAGACGAATCCTTGCGTTGTTGGCGGGCTTCGTTTTTTAGCCACATTCCGTACTGACCAGCTGCAACATGGGTTCCTTCCCGACTTATGGCGGTGGATGCCTCGCCCAACGCGCTAACCTTTCGCTGACTGGTTTCGCCAAGAGGTCCCGCTCTGGGTCCAAGTCTTGGTCTCGGTGGATGATCGGCAGCCTACCGTATCACTTAACCACAAAACCGTGCGCGAACGGATCGCGGTCGTCGATGAAGATGGTGTTCAGGCCGGTCATCCGCGCCCAGCCGCCGATCGAGGGAATGATGGCCGGCTTGCCGGCAACAGTGACGTCCTTCTCGACCTTGCCCTTGAACAGCGAGCCGATGATCGATTCGTGGACAAAACTGTCGCCGGCCTTGAGCTTGCCCTTGGCATGGAGCTGCGCCATGCGCGCCGAGGTGCCGGTGCCGCAAGGTGAGCGGTCGATCGCCTTGTCGCCATAGAAGACGGCGTTGCGTGCGTCGGCCCCCTCCACCGTCGGCTCGCCGGTCCACAGCATGTGGGACAGCCGGTTGATGCCGGGGTTTTCCGGATGCACGAACGAGTACTTCTCGTTGAGCCGCTGCCGCACCACAGGGCTCCAGGCGACGAAATCGCCGGCGGAATAATCAGCCATGTCGCGAAAATTCGCCTGCGGCTCGACTATTGCGTAGAAATTGCCGCCATAGGCGACATCGACGGTGATCTCGCCAAGCTGCGGGCAGTCGACCGTCAGTCCCTCGGCATAAAGGAAGGACGGTACATTCGTGATGCGCACCTCCTCGACATAGTCGCCGACTTGCTTGTATTCGGCGATGACCAGCCCGGCCGGTGTGTCGAGCCGGAGCACGCCGGGTGTCTTCGGCTTGATCAGCCCATGTTCGATGGCCATCGTCACCGTGCCGATCGTGCCGTGGCCGCACATCGGCAGGCAGCCCGACGTCTCGATGAACAGGATGGCTATGTCGCAATCCTCGCTCGTCGGCGGATAGAGGATCGAGCCCGACATGACGTCGTGGCCGCGCGGCTCGAACATCAGCCCGGTGCGGATCCAGTCATACTCCGCCAGGAAATGCGCCCGCCGCTCCATCATCGTCGACCCCTCGAGCAAGGGACCGCCGCCGGCGACCAGCCGCACCGGATTGCCGCAGGTATGGCCGTCGATGCAAAAGAAGGATTTTTTGGCCATGATTTCCTCGAACTCAAAACCGTTGCGGGCTGAAGGGAGCAAGATCGATCCGCGAAGTTTGCCCGAGAACAAGATCGCGGATCAAGCGGCCGCTGGCCGCCGCCTGGGTCAGGCCGAGATGGCCATGGCCAAAGGCGTAGACGACGTTGGACGCGGTGCGCGCCGCGCCGATGACGGGCAACGAATCCGGCAGCGACGGGCGACACCCCATCCACTCGCGGCCACCTGACGCGTCCAGCCCCGGAAGGAATTGTCTGGCCTTTTCCAGCATGGCCTTCGAACGCGCAAAATTCGGCGGCCGGTCGAGACCGCCCAACTCGACGGCGCCGCCGACGCGCAAGCCCGTCTCGAGTGGCGTGATGACGAAGCCATGGCCGGAAAAGATCAGCATCCGCTGCACGTCGAAAGCGGTCTTCGGCAGTGTCGTGTTGTAGCCGCGCTCGGTTTCGAGCGGGATGGTGTCGCCAAGCGCCTTCGTCAGCAGATGCGACCATGCCCCGGCGGCCACGACAAGATGTCTTGCCTGCCTGGTCGTGCCGTCCGTCAGCGTCAGCGTCGCGCCATCAGGATTGGCGGCGACGCGCTCTATGCGCGCCTTTTCGAAACGCGCGCCCAGCCTTTCGGCATAGGCCCACACCCCCTTGCCGAGCAGTTTCGGATCGGCGACGGTCTTCCAGCCCGGCACGAAGGTGCCCTTGATGAAGCGCGGCGACAGTCCCGGCTGCAGCCGCGCCAGTTCGTCGCCTTCGACATGGCGAAAGCCGATGCCGAAGCGCTCGCGCGCCGCCCAGCCCGGCAGCCCGGCCTGAAATTCGGCCTCGCTTTCATAAAGCTCCAGCGAGCCGTCCTCGCGCAGCATCAGCCGCGTGCCGGAACGGTCGAGCAGGCCCATCCATTCAGCCTCGGCGAGCTTCATCATGCCTGCCTGAGCAGCAAGGCTCGCCTCATATTTTTCTGGTGCGCCAGCGCGCCAGAAGCGCAACAGCCAAGGCAACAGCTTCGGCAAGTAGGCCGGCGGGATGCTGAGTGGCCCGAGCGGATCGGCAAGCCATTTCGGCAAGTGCCGCATCATGCCCTTATGCGCCAGCGGCAGCACGTCGGAGAAGGCGAAGGCGGCGGCATTGCCGGAGCTCGTCTCCTCGCAGATGCCGGTGCGGTCGAAGACCGTGACGCTGCGCCCGGCCTCGGCCAGCATGGCCGCCGCGCAGATGCCGACAATGCCGCCACCGACAATGGCGATATCTACCCCTTCTCCCCGTTCACGGGGGTGAGGAGTGGTCCGCGAAGCGGTGGAAAAGCCGACTGCTTGGCTTTCCGAACGACGAACGCCCGGAGCGCCAGCGAAGGGCTGCGGGGCCCGAAGGGCGGATGAGGGGCGGCGGCCCTCCTCTGTGTCCCTGGAATTTCCTTGCACGTCGGCGCTGCCCCTCATCTGGCTGCCGCCATCTTCTCCCCGTGCACGTGCACGGGGAGAAGAAAGCCTTCAGAACTGCGGCAGCTTCGGCCGTACCGCCAGCGCGTCCTTGACGATCTTCTCGACCGCTTTGCGGCGCTCGCCCGACAGCGGCTGGCGCGGCATGCGCACGCGGTCATTTGTGTCGATCGCGAGCACTTCGGCAAGCTTGATGTTTTGGACCAGATAGGTCGAGACATCGAGATCGAGCAGCGGCCGGAACCAGCGGTAGATCGAAAGCGCCTCCTCGCGGCGGCCCTGCTTCATCAGCTGGTAGATGGCGACGGTCTCGCGCGGGAAGGCGACGACCAGACCCGCCACCCAGCCGATGGCGCCCACCGACAGCGCCTCGAAGGCGAGATTGTCGACGCCGGTGAACAAATCGTAGCGGTCGCCGAAGCGGTTGATGATCTCTGTCGAGCGGCGGATGTCGTCGGAGGACTCCTTGATGGCGACGAAGCGCTTGTCGGCGGCCAGTTCCTCCATCTGGTCGACGGTGACGTCGACGCGGTAGGCGAGGCGGTTGGAGTAGATCATCACCGGCAGGTCGCCGGCCTGAGCGACGGCGCGCAAGGCGGCGACCGTCTCTTCCGGGTTGGTGTGATAGATCGGGCTCGGTACCACCATCAGCCCGTTGGCGCCTTCCCGGCTCGCGCGCTTTGCGATGCTCGCCGCCTCGCGGGTGCCCGCCTCGTTGACCGTCAGCAGCACCGGCTTGTTGCCTGCAACTTTCTGGGCAGTCTTCAGCACCTTGATCTTCTCGTCATGCGACAGCATCGGCCCTTCGCCGAGCGAACCGCAGACGATGATACCGTCGCAGCCTGCCTCCATCTGCAAAGCAAAGCAGCGCTCCATCTCGGCATGATCGAGGCGGTCGTCATCAGTAAACTTGGTCGTGACGGCGGGGAAAACTCCGGTCCACATGATCGCCTCTCCATCTGATATATCAGCCGTATATCTATTTGAAAACCGGCTGTCAACGCGGAATTCGTTATGATATATGTAAGATATATCAGGAGCCCGCCTTTGATATCCAGTGAGACAGCATACCCCGAGCCGGCCGCCGCCAAGGCCTACCATGTACTCGAGCATATGATCGTGACGTTGGAACTGGCGCCGGCGAGCTTTGTCACCGAAGGCGCCCTCATCGAGAAGCTGGCGCTAGGACGCACGCCGGTGCGCGAAGCGATCCAGCGCCTCGCCTGGGAAGGACTGCTGGATGTCAGGCCACGCGCCGGCATCGCCATTGCCCCGCTTCATCCCGGCGACTGGCTGCGCGTGCTGGATGCCAGGCGCGGCGTCGAGGTGGTGCTGGCGCGCTCGGCCGCCCGCTTCGTCACCCGTGAGGCCGCCGACCTGTTTCATGAGGCAGCCCTTGCCATGCAGAAGGCCGTCATATCGGGCAATGTGCTGGCCTTCATCCAGGCCGACAAGGCGCTCGACGAGGCCTTGGCGATGGCCGCCGACAACCCGTTTGCGGCCCGTCTGGCCGCGCCCCTGCAGACCCACAGCCGCCGCTTCTGGTTTCGCTACAAGGCCGACACAGGACTGGCCGAATCGGCTGAGCACCACGTCGCGCTAATCCGCTCGATCCTGGCTGGTGACGAAGAGGCTGCCGCCAAGGACGCCAAACGCCTTATGGCACTGCTGCGCGGCCATGCCGAAGTGGCCGCCACACGCTGAACTCCGTCTCTGCTCCAGACTTCCGGCCGGTTCTTTTATCAGGTGCCCGGCAAGACTGCTGCCATAGCCGCCCCGTCCCAGCCTTCGCCAGCCGTGATGATGCAGCTTTGGCCGCGTGTGTCGGTGGCCAGGATGGTCCAGGTGCCCTGGTCGGAAACGAAGATCTCAAGCACCACATTCGGGTTCACCAGGCCACGTGCGGCTTGGTTTTCATGGAACTTCTCGCCGAGCGCCTTGACCAGGTCGGTCCGCGCCGCGCATTGATCGGCTTTGGCCTGGGCGATGCCGGACATCGCGAACACCGCAAAGAACATAGCCGCCACAAGACGTCGTGTCATCTGACACCTCCTTGCGCCAGACGAGAACCCCGGCTGCTACCGGCGCTATTTTGATGGCCTGCACCACGGCAGGAATGCAATTTAAGGCAGATGACAGGCTCTTGGTTCCATCGCTTTAACGTGATGGCCAATGTCGGTTTCGTACAAAGAAAGGCCCAGGACGTTGAACCCAGGCCTTCTTGCCGATCTTCGAAATCGTCCTGTCAGTTCATCGTCGGGATGACGAACTCGGCACCGTCCTTGACGCCGGAGGGCCAGCGCGAGGTCACCGTCTTGGTCTTGGTGTAGAAGCGGAACGCGTCCGGGCCGTGCTGGTTGAGGTCGCCGAAGGACGACGCCTTCCAGCCGCCGAACGTGTAGTAAGCGATCGGAACCGGGATCGGCACGTTGATGCCGACCATGCCGACCTGGACGCGCGAAGCAAAATCACGAGCAGCATCCCCATCACGGGTGAAGATGGCGACGCCATTGCCCATCTCATGATCGTTGGCGAGCTTGATGGCGCTCTCATAGGTCGGCGCACGCACCACCGACAGCACCGGGCCAAAAATCTCTTCCTTGTAGATGCGCATGTCAGCGGTCACATTGTCGAACAGGCAGCCGCCCATATAGTAGCCATCCTCGTAGCCCTGCATGGAGAAGCCGCGGCCATCGACGACCAGCTTGGCGCCTTCCTTGACACCGGTGTCGACATAACCCTTGACGCGTTCCAATGCCTGCGCCGTCACCAGCGGGCCGAAATCGGCGGACGAATCCGTCGACGGGCCGACCTTGAGGCTTTCGACACGCGGGATCAGCTTTTCCATCAGCCGGTTAGCGGTGTCGTTGCCGACGGGAACGGCAACCGAGATCGCCATGCAGCGCTCGCCGGCCGAGCCGTAGCCGGCGCCGATCAGCGCATCGACCGTCTGGTCCATGTCGGCGTCGGGCATGATGACCATGTGGTTCTTGGCGCCGCCAAAGCACTGCACGCGTTTTCCCGCCGCCGTGCCGCGCGAATAGATGTAATGCGCGATCGGCGTCGAGCCGACAAAGCCGATAGCCTTGATATCAGGATCGTCGAGGATGGCGTCGACGACATCCTTGTCGCCATTGACGACGTTGAGAACGCCAGCCGGCAGGCCAGCCTCGAGGAACAGTTCGGCGATGCGCATCGGCACGCCAGGGTCACGCTCGGAAGGCTTCAGGATAAAGGCGTTGCCGCAGGCCAGCGCCGGGGCAATCTTCCACAGCGGGATCATCGCCGGGAAATTGAACGGGGTGATGCCGGCAACGACGCCAAGCGGCTGGCGCATCGAATAGACATCGATGCCGGGGCCGGCGCCGTCGGTGAACTCGCCCTTCATCATGTGCGGCGCACCGATGCAGACTTCGACCACTTCGAGGCCGCGCTGGATGTCGCCCTTGGCGTCGGCGATGGTCTTGCCGTGCTCGCGCGCCAGGAGATCGGCCAGTTCGTCATAGTCGCGGGCAACCAGTTCAAGAAACTTCATCAGCACGCGCACACGCCGCTGCGGGTTGGTCGCAGCCCATTTGATCTGTGCCTCCTTGGCATTCAGGACAGCCGCACGCAGTTCCGCCGGCGAAGCCAGCGCCACCGTGCCGCGCACCGAGCCGTCCATGGGCTGCATGACGTCCTGCTTGCGCCCGCTGGTCCCGGCGACATGCTTGCCGCCGATGAAATGACCGTATTCGATCATGGTTTCTCTCCCTGAGTTTGTGATGGCGCATTCAACCCCTTTGCAGGCGCGAAGGCAACGCGAGGGGAAACGCAACCGTTGTGCAAGAAATAGACAACGAAGGACGAGTGTGCATTATTTGCCGCAAATTACAGATTGCTGAAAGGCCCGAAGGTTGCGCTCCGTCACACCCCCCTCTGTCCTGCCGGACATCTCCCCCGCAAGGGGGGAGATCAGATGTGGCTGCCGCCTTCGCAAATCTTCAACGCACCAAAAGAGACGCAGGTGGCGGAGCTGCCAATCTCCCTCCTTGCGGGGGAGATGGCCGGCAGGCCAGAGGGGGGTGGGCGGGAACGCCGCGTTCGCCGCTAGCCCGGACCACCCCAATGAACTGGGATGACGTCCGCATCTTCCTCGCCGTGGCCCGCGCCGGGCAGATCCTTGGCGCCGCCAAGCGGCTGGAACTCAATCACGCCACCGTCTCGCGCCGCATCGCAGCGCTTGAGGATGCGTTACGGACAAAACTGTTTCGCCGGCTTACCACCGGCAGCGAGCTGACGCCGGCCGGCCAGCGCTTTCTCGACATTGCCGAGCGCATGGAAGCCGACATGATCGCCGCGCGCTCCGCCGTGTCGGGCGAAGGCGACGATATCTCAGGCACGGTGCGCATCGGCGCGCCCGACGGGTTTGGCGTTGCATTCCTCGCCACGCGTCTTGGCGCGCTGACCGCGCTGCACCGCGAACTCACCATCCAGCTGGTGCCGGTGCCGCGTTCCTTCTCGCTGTCGCGGCGCGAGGCCGACATCGCCATCACCGTCGAGCGGCCGAGCGAAGGCAGGCTGGTGGCGGGAAAGCTGGTCGACTACACCCTCGGCCTGTTTGCCTCGCGGGACTATGCGCAGGCGCACGGCTTACCCGAGACCGCTGCCGAACTCGGCCAGCATACGCTGATCGGCTATGTCCCAGACCTGATCGTCAGCCCGTCGCTCGACTATGCGGCGGAGTTCAGCCCGGACTGGCGCACCAGCTTCGCCATCTCCTCAGCGCTGGGCCAGGCCGAAGCGGTGCGGTCGGGCGCCGGCATCGGCATCTTGCACACCTTTGTCGCCCGCTCGATGCCGGAGCTGATCCCCGTTAACATCGTGACGCCGATCCGCCGCGCCTACTGGCTGGTCTATCATGAATCGGTCCGGCCACTGCGCCGCGTGCAGATCGTCGCCAACTTCATCACCAAGGCAGTCGAGAGAGAGCGCGGGCTGTTTGTCTGATGGCCGCGCCGCCTTGCCCTCGCCACAAAATCGGCCAGTGTGGCAACAAGCGCGATGTCGCCTATTATTAAGGATTGGCTGCGCCGGGTGGGACACTTTTTTGCAAAGCTGGTGCGGATCAAAATGCGAGCGGTGCTCGCCATCTTGCCGCTTGTCGCGCTTTCCGCCTGCGCCAATCCATGGACCGAAGTTCCGGAAGCCGAACTGCCCAAGCCGGTCCGTATCGCAATGGCCCGCCCGTCGCCTTTCGTCTTCGGCAATTATTGCGGTCCCGGCACCCGCACCGGCGACCTCTCGGCTCGCCCTGTCAATCGCCTCGACAGCGCCTGCCAAATCCATGACGCCTGCTACATCGCGCGCCATAATCATTGCGACTGCGACGGCGCGCTCGTCGCCTCGGCAAAGGCGATCCGTCATGACAAGACAGCGCCGAAAAAGATGCGCGGCGAGGCCGAGCTTTTGATCGCCACTTTCGCGCTTCCCGTCTGCAAGGTGTTTCCGCAAGGCTTCCTGCCGCCGCGCGATCCGGCTGAACTGAAGACGATGAACGGTGCGACCGGATGAACCGCGCCATCTGCCTGGCCTTGGCCGGGCTGGGGCTGGCGGCCCTTGCCGGTTGCGCCGCCCCGATCCGGCACAGCTGCGATTTCTTTCCCGATGCGAAGGATTGCGGCCGGCCGTCGGTATCGGCCGGCACGCCCGGACCGCAGACTGCAGCAGCAGCGTTTTTCGGCGATGCCGGTGCCAGCGACTATGAAAGGCAGTTTCTGGTGCTGCTCGCCCACAACCAGATCGGCGCCATCGACAGGGCGAACGGCACCGGTCCGTTCGGCCATGACCGCCACGCCATCGCCAACCGCGATTTCCAGGCCACCTACCGGACGCTGGAACAGCTGGCGAAGCCGGTTAGCGCCGAACAGATGCCGGCAGGTAGGGGGACCGGCGAAGGCCATTTCAACGGCCGTTGGCGCGTGTCGCGGCAGACGCTCTATGTCAACGCCGCCGCGCGGCCCTCCGCGCCAAACACGTTCAGCTTTTCCGGCCTGCAGGCGCGCTCGATCGAGATCGTGATGCGCCAGGCGGGAAAGCAGCCGGTTGAGATATCGGGCGCCTGCGACGGGGCGCTGGCGATTCGCGCCGGCGGTGGCTCGCGCAGCGTGGCGAGCGGTGCCGCCTTCCACCTCCGCCTGTCGGCCGGGCAAACCGCCAGCCTGTTCCCCAGCGATGGTTTGAACCGCTGCAGCCTCAAGCTCAGCTCCAGTCTGGCGCCGGCAGGCGCCCCGCTCACCATCCTGCGCGAAGAGGTTGCCTATCCGGCGATAGCCGCGCTCGACAGCCGCTACGAGCGTTGCCCAGTGCCCGGTCCATCCGGCCTGGATGAACTCGCCCGCGTCTTCTACGCCGGCCGCTGGCTGTCGCAGAGCTGTTCGCTGCCGCTCGGGTCACCGCGCCTGTTACGCAAGTCGCGCGACGGCTTCAACGCCAAGGTCGAAGCGCTGCTCGGCGCGCCTTTACCCGACAGCGCCTTCGACAAGGCCGACCCCGAACTGCCGCTCGATTTCTCGCGCGCGCCGAAACTCAAGCTGGTCTATCTGTCGTCGCTGGAGTTCAAGGCCGATTTTTCCGGCCGCGTCATCGAGCGGCTGATCCGCCATCACGCAGCCCTCGGCACCAAAGTGCGCATCATGGTCACAGACGTGCTGGAGCGCGACAAGGACGATGCCCTGCTGCACCGGCTGGCGGCCGATTATCCCAATGTCGAGTTGCAGGAATATCGTTGGCGGGCCGACCACGGCGCGCCGGTCGACGAGCAACTGTCACAGCTGCACAAGACCCATCACGTCAAGATGCTGGCGACACTTGCCGAGGATCCCGCCCGCTCGCGCGTCATCATCGGCGGCCGCAACATTCATGACGGCTTCCTGTTCCACAAGCCGATCGACCTGTCGCGCTATCCGAACCTCGAGCAATACGGCAAGACCGACGGCCTCTCGCTCAACTACTATTCGAACTGGAGCGATTTCGACATCGAGTTTGCCGACCCGGCCACGGTCGAGACGCTGGCCGCGCATCTCTCGACATTGTGGCTGCGCGACGCCGACACCAACATCGCAAGGCCCTTCTCCATTCCGGTGCGCTCCGACAGCCGGCGCCCGCCGGGCACGGTGCGCCATTTCATTTCCGTGCCCTACGAGGACAACCATGCGCTCGAGACCTATTTCGTCGAGCTGATCGACACTGCCCGGCACCATATCGAGATCGTCAATCCCTACCTTAATCTGACGCCGAAGCTCAGCCTGGCCATCGAGCGGGCGCTGGCGCGCGGCGTCAGGATCGACATTGTCGGCCGCATCGACCTCAAGGGCGATATTGGCGGCAAGCTGCTGACCGCGCTCAACAAGCTGTTCGTCGAGAAATATGGCGACCGCATCAACATCCGCGAATTCAAGGCGCCCGATGTCGTGCTGCACTCCAAGATCATGATGATCGACGAAAGGCTGGTGACGATCTCGTCGGTCAATCTCAACAACCGCAGTTTCTTCCACGATCTGGAGAACGGCATGACGGTGCTCGACCCTGCCTTCTACGCCAGGATGCAGCCGGTCTACGACGACTATGTCGCCCATTCGAATCCAGTATCGACCAAGGTAATGATCCCCTGGGCCTACCGGTGGCTGTTCTCGAAGGGCTGGGTGAAGGAGGCGTTTTGAGAGGCTGGCGAGGCTGAAGGAATGCCGTTCTGTAGCGATCCTTTACACCCCCTCTGTCCGGTAGGACAGAGGGGGTGCTGGCCCGCGAGCTTTAAAAAGCACCCCTACCTCAAATACCGCTCCGGCCCCAGCTCCCGCACATCGATATCAGGCACCTTGCTGGAGATGATGTCGGACAGCACCTTGGCCGAGCCGCAGGCCATGGTCCAGCCAAGCGTGCCGTGCCCGGTGTTGAGATAGAGGTTGGAGAACTCGGTGCGGCCGACCAGCGGCGGCCCGTCCGGCGTCATCGGCCGCAGCCCGCACCAGAAGGACGCCGCCTTGAGGTCGCCGCCATCCGGGAACAGATCGCCGACCGAATGTTCGAGGGTGCGCCGGCGCGATTCATGCAGCCTGAGATCGAAGCCGGAAATCTCCGCCGTGCCGCCGACGCGGATGCGGTCGCCGAGCCTGGTGATCGCCACCTTGTAGGTTTCGTCCATTACCGTCGACACCGGGGCGGCGACCGCGTCCTTGATCGGAACGGTGATCGAATAGCCCTTGACCGGATAGACCGGGATCGGGCGCCTGAGCAGGCGCATGAAGCGCGCCGAATAGCTGCCCAGCGCCAGCACATAAGCGTCGGCCGCGCGCGAGCGCTGGTCGGTGCCGACGCTGACGATGCGATTGCGGTTCTTGGAGAAGCGCCGGATCTGCGTACCGTACTCGAACGTGACGCCGCGCGCCACGCAGAGCTCGGCCAGCCGATCGGTGAACATCTTGCAGTCGCCAGTTTCGTCGCCGGGCAATCGCAGCCCGCCGACAAACTTTTCCCGCACGCCGGCCAGCGCCGGCTCGGCCCCAATGCAGCCTTCGGGATCGAGCAACTCGTAGGGAACGCCATATTTCTTCAGCACCTCGACATCGCCGCCGGTGCCGTCGAGCTGCTTTTGCGTGCGAAACAGCTGCAGCGTGCCCTTGGTCCGCTCATCATAAGCGATGCCGGTCGCCTCGCGCAGCGCCTTCAGCGTGTCGCGGCTGTATTCGGCGAGCGGCACCATGCGCGCCTTGTTGATGGCGTAGCGATCCGCGGTGCAATTGCGCAGCATCTTGATGAGCCATGTCCACATATACGGATCGAAGGCCGGCCGCACCACCAGCGGGCCGTGCTTCATCAACAGCCACTTGATTGCCTTCAGCGGGATGCCGGGACCGGCCCAGGGCGAGGCATAGCCCGGCGAGATCTCGCCGGCATTGGCGAAGCTGGTTTCCAGCGCCGGCCCTTTCTGGCGGTCGAACACCGTCACCTCGTGGCCGGCCTCAGCGAGATAATAGGCAGTGGTGACCCCGATAACGCCGCCGCCCAACACGAAGATCTTCATCGCATCACTCTCCACGACGACTTCCGTCAGAGGGCCGCCGCCTCCTGTCTGCCGGATTCTGCGGCGTCCGCCAAGGGGCGGCGTGTCGCGGCTCTATTCGTTGATATAGCGGCGGTGGAAGCGGGGGCCGAGACTGGTCAGGATTTCATAACCGATCGTGCCGGCATGACCGGCGGCGTCATCGACGCTCTGCGAGGGGCCTAGGAGTTCGACAAGGTCGCCCTCGCGCAGCCGGCCGGCCGGCAGGGCCGAGATGTCGAGTATGATCGAATCCATCGACACCCGCCCGACAAAGGGCAGTCGCACGCCGTCGAGCCAGGCAGCCGAAGCCGCGCGCCGGTGCCAGCCATCGGCATAGCCGAGCGAGATCGTGGCCGCGCGCAAGGGACCGCTGGCCAAAAACGCATGTCCGTAGCCGACGCCCGCGCCCTTATCGATGCCGCGTGTCTGGATGATCTTTGCCTCGAGCCGCACCACCGGCAGCATCGGGTTCGCCTCATCAGGCGTCGGATTGATGCCGTAGAGCGCAGCGCCCGGACGCGCGAGGTCGTACTGATAGCGCGGCCCAAGAAAGATGCCGGAGGAATTGTCGAGCGACGCCGGCGCCTTGGGCAGCATTTTGCGCAGCCGTTCGAACTCCCTGAGTTGCGCGTCATTGGCCGCATTGGTCGGTTCGTCCGCACGGGCCAGATGGCTCATGACGAGGACGACATCGACGCCGGCGAAAGCATCGGCCGTAAGCGCCTCGACCTCTGCCGGCGCCATGCCCAGCCGCGACATGCCGCTGTCGACCTGGATGGCGGCCTTGAGCTTGCGGCCGGCCTTTTGGCCTGCCTCGCTCCACGCCTTCAGTTGCCCGGTGCTGTTGATGACTGGAACAAGGTCGGCGGCCACCGCTTCGGGTTCCGAGCCCGGCGGCAGGCCGTTCAGCACATGGATTTCCAGCTTCGGTCCGAGTGCGTCGCGCAGCGCGACACCCTCGGTGAGATGCGCGACAAAGAAGCTGTCGCAGCCTTCGGCAACCAGTGCCGCCGCCACTTGCCGCGCGCCGAGCCCGTAACCGTCGGCCTTGACGACGCCGGCGCAGCGCACGCCGCCGAGCTTTGCCTTGAGCCGCCGGTAATTCTCCCTGACCGCGCCGAGATCGATGGTGAGAATGGCGCCGGCCGCCGCTTCGCTGATCGAATCTTTGGCTTTATGCATTGCAGACCCGCTGAAGTCGGCGCTGCCCCTCACTGTCCTGCCGGATATTTCTCCCCGGCCCTATACGGGGAGTTGAGGAGCGGTCGGCGTAAAGCGGACGAAAAACCAACTGCTTGGCTTTTCGAGTGACGAAAGCCGGCAGGCAGGTGAGGGGCAGCCCAGACGCTGCGCTAAGAGGCCATTGCCCGGCGTCGTTCATATGGGTCTCGTGGCTGCGGGTGTCCCGATCAATAAAGCACGAATCAGGTGCCGTGCGAACCGTCACATCCAGCTAGGCAAGATGACGGAACGCCGCCACCACATCCTCATAGACCTTGCGTTTGAACGGCACTATCAGATCGGGCAGGTCCTGCATCGGCCGCCATGCCCATTCATCGAATTCGGCGGTGTGGCCGCCCGGCGGCGGATTGATCTGGATCTCTCTGGTCTCGCCGTGAAAGCGGTAGGCGAACCATTTCTGCGTCTGGCCGCGATAGCGGCCCTTGAGGGCGATGCCGACCAGATCGGGCGGCAGGTCGTAGTTGATCCAATGCGACGCCTCGGCCAGCAGCGTGACCGAGCGCATGCCGGTCTCTTCATAGAGCTCGCGCCCGGCCGCCTGCAGCGGCTCCTCGCCCTGGTCGATGCCGCCTTGCGGCATCTGCCAGAGCTGCGTGGTGCCGGCGAATTCGCTGTCCGGTTCGGCGATGCGGTGCCCGACCCAGACCAGCCCGTCGCCATTGAGGATCATCAGCCCGACACAGGGGCGGTATGGCAGCGTCTCGGGGTCGACAGGTTTCTTCGTCATGATCAGCCTTTTTCCGGGTCGATGGCCACCGCCGAGATCGGCACGATCTCGATGCCGCGCTTTTTCGCTTCGTCCACCCAGGACGCCACCGTATCGACGGTGAGGTCGAAGGCCGAGCCGATGCCGACGGCGGAGCCTTTGGCGCGCGCGGTCGCTTCCAGCGCGTCGAGCTTTTTCAGGATGGCGCCGCGGTCCTGCACGGCGTCGATTGCCGTATCGCCGGCGACGAACGGCACACCGTCCTTCAAGGCGAGATCGGACGCCAAGCTCCGTGCGGACGAGCCGTCATCGATATAGGCAAGGCCGCGCTTGCCAAGCTCGGCCATGAACGGCCCCATCGCTGTCGCGTCGGCCGAAAAGCGCGCCCCCATATAGTTCATGACGCCGGTATAGTTGGTGGTCCGCGACAGCGCCCAGCGCAGATTCTTCAGATTGTCGTCCTGGCTTGCCGCCACTGTCAGCGTGTTGCGGCCGGGATTGACATTGGGATAGTCGAACGGTTCGAGCGGCACCTGCATGACCACCTCATGCCCGCTCTGCCGTGCCGCCTGCATCCACCGGCCAATGCTGTTGCCTTGCGGCGCAAAAGCCAGCGTCACTTCGGCCGGCAGCTTGGCGATCGCCGCCTGCGTGCCGGTCTGCGACACGGCAAGCCCGCCGATGACGATTGCCACGCGAGCGCCGCGCGAACCCGACCACGGCCGCGCATAGACATCGAACGGCCGCCGGCCGTCAGCGGCGCGAACCGGGAGTGGGCCGGTGTCGCTGGCCTCGATCAGCGCCCTGTCGGGGACATGCGCGATCTTCAGGTTCTGGCCGATCGTCGACGGGTCGTGGATGACAATGGCTGCATTGGGCGGGCCGTCACCCTCCTGGGTTTGCACATGGATGATCTGCGGACCGCTGGCCTTGGGCGTTTCCGCCTTCGGCGCTGCCGCCGTCGCTTGAGCAGTGGGCGCTGCGGCCGCGGGCTCGGCCGCCGCCGTCACCTTTGGCGTCGAGACCGCGATTGCTTCCGGTTTGCGGAACGGCTTCTCGCGCAGCGCGATCGCGCCGGAGATGCCGACCGCGGCCAGCACGACCAGCGTCGCCGCGACGGCGCCAGCGCTGATCCCGCGCGACGCAGCACGCGGTCGGACGGTCTGTCCGAGCGGGCGTTCGATGTCCTTGCCGACGTCAGCCAAGCCGCATCCCCGGGCGCGTGATCAGCGAAATCTTTTCGCCATGCGCAGATCCAAAACTGAAGGCGCGTCCCCTGCGCCTTTTGAGGCGCAGCGCCCAGCTGCCCCCGAATCAAACTGCCGGAACCTCACGGTCCCGGCAGCATTGCATCGCTTCGATTGGGCAGCCAGAGCTACCAGTCGATTTTACTGGTTGAGCACTGCCTTTTCCGGATTCGGCGGGAATGCCGGATCGGTCTTCTGGCCGCGCAGCAGCTGTTCGGCATAGATCAGCTGCAGATCGTCCTTCGGATCCGGCGGCACATAGGCAGCCGAGCCCGAGCCGGTATCGCTCTCGTCGGCGCCCTTGATATGGCCCTTGAGGTCCGATTCGCCGCGCGTCAGGTCCCTGCCCTGCAGTTCGGGCGGCAGCGGCTGGTCGACCTTGATATCGGGTGTGATACCCTTGCCCTGGATCGACTTGCCGGACGGCGTGTAATAGAGCGCCGTCGTCAGGCGCAGCGCGCCGTTCTCGCCAAGCGGGATGATGGTCTGCACCGAGCCCTTGCCGAACGACTGCGTGCCGACCACTGTGGCGCGGCGCAGGTCCTGCAGCGCGCCGGCGACGATCTCGGAGGCGCTGGCCGAACCGCCATTGACGAGCACGATCAGCGGCTTGGCGCCGATGTCGTCGCCTGCCTTGGCGTCGAAGCGTGTGACGTCCTTCGGGTCGCGGCCGCGGGTCGAGACGATCTCGCCACGGTCGAGGAAGGCGTCGGACACGCTCACCGCCTGGTCGAGCAGGCCGCCCGGGTTGAGGCGCAGATCGAGCACATAGCCCTTGAGCTTGTCGTTCGGCACCTGCTTCTTGATGGTGTCGATGGCATTCTCGAGGTCGTCATAGGTCTTTTCGGTGAAGGAGGTGATCTTCATGTAGCCGATGTCGTTCTCGACCCGGAACTTGACCGCCTTGACCTTGATGATATCGCGCACCACCGTCAGCTCGATCGGCTTGTCGGCGCCCTGGCGCAGGATGGTCAGCTTGATCGGCGTGTTGACCAGGCCGCGCATCTTTTCGACTGCATCGTTGAGCGTCAGGCCGCGAACCTCTTGGCCGTCGATCTTGGCGATATAGTCGCCGGCCAGCACGCCTGCCTTGGCAGCCGGGGTGTCGTCGATCGGCGTGATCACCTTGACCAGGTCGTTCTCCATGGTGACCTCGATGCCGAGGCCGCCGAACTCACCCTTGGTCTGCACGCGCATGTCCTGCGCCTGCTCGGCGTTCATGTAGGAGGAGTGCGGGTCGAGCGAGGTGAGCATGCCGTTGATGGCGTTTTCGACCAGCGACTTGTCGTCCGGCGGCGTCACATACTGCGCCCGCACGCGCTCGAAGATGTCGCCGAAGATCGCCAGTTGCTTGTAGGTCTCGGAGCCTGCAGCGTTCGCCGTCGAGCCGGGCGCGCCATAGACCAGGCTCATCGCTGACGCGCCCATCAGCGCACCGGCAATAAGAAGCGACAGTTTCCGCATCATTTCACGTCCTTCCAGAGAAGCGGTCCGCCCACCATGGGGTCGGATCGACGGGTTTTCCATCCTTGCGGAACTCGACGTAGAGTTCCGGCGTGGCATTTCCATTCTTCGAGGCCGAGGTGCTTGCCACCCGGGCCTCTCCCATCGCGCCGACCGGCTCTCCTGCGAGCACCGACTGGCCAGACGCGACGCTGATTCTGCTCATCCCCGCCAGGACGACATGATAGCCGTCTCCCGCATTGAGGATCAAGAGTTGACCATAGGAGCGAAAAGGCCCCGCATAAAGCACATTTCCGTCCGCCGGTGCCGTGACGATGGCTCCCGATTGTGTCGCAACCATGTCGCCAAGCATCACCGCGCCGTTACCGTCATCGGCCCCGAAACGCAGCTTGATCTTGCCGGTGACCGGCAGCGAGACTTGTCCCTGAAGTGCCGAAAACGGCGCAGCGGCGGTGAGGCGGTTGCCTTCCGGCACGGGCAGCGAAGCCAGCTCCGTCGACGCGGTTGTGCCTGCATCGGCGTTATCGGCGTCCGGCTTATCGCTGTCGGCCGCTTTCTGTTCGCCTGCCTTGACGGCATCCGCCGCCTTGCGGCTCTTGTCGGCTTCAAGCGAAGCGATCAGCTCTTTCAGGCTGCCGGCCTTGGCCGCAAGCGCCTGGGACCGCTGCTTTTCAGCGGCCATCGCCGTCCAGGTGTCCGCCTCGAGCTTCTGCTTGGCTTCGAGCAGCATGGAGAGGCGTTTCTTTTCCGCCGTCTGCTCGCCGACCGCCGCCGTCAGCCGCGTCCGCTCGGCCTCGATCGAGGCCGTCACCCGGGTCTGTTCCCTGAGGTCGGCCAGCAATTTGTCGGTCTGCTGGCGCAGTTCCGGCACCACTGCGCCGAGCAGGATGGCGCTGCGCACCGACGACAGCGCGTCTTCCGGCTTGACCAGGATCGCCGGCGGCGGATTGAGCCCCATGCGCTGCAGCGCGCCCAGCACCTCGGCCAGCACGTCGCGCCGCGCCGCCAGCGAGACACGGATCTTCTGTTCCTCGCCCTTCAGTCCTTCGAGCCTGGCGCCGATATCCTCGATGTCCTGGCCGAGCTTCTGCTCGGTCATCGCCGACTGGATAAGCGCCGCGGTGATCGAGGCATGGTCCTTCTTGACCGAAGCAATGTCGGCGGCGAGCTTGGCCAGCCGTTCGGACGACAGCGTGATCTCGGCCGACACCTTCTCATATTCGGCACGGCTCAGATCGGGGTCGGGCGCCACGTCCAGCGTATTTTCGGCCCGCGCAAGCCCGAGCGACAGCAAAACCACCGCTGCAGCGATGCCGCAGCGCGCGTGCCGGAAGCCCGTTCGTGATTTCCCGTTGTCAGCCATTGAAGCCCGACTCTATGCGTGGCTTCGTTAACGAACCATCAACCATGATCGAACCGAAGCCTAGCACAAAACAGCCGCGCATTGGGGCGGAAATCCGGACGATTGACCCTCGACCCACTGATTTACGAACGGTGGTAGGGATGTCCCGAAAGAATCGTTGCCGCCCGATAGAGCTGCTCGCCCAGCATGACACGCACCAGTTGGTGCGGCCAGGTCGCCGCGCCGAACGAGACCATCAGCTCAGCCTGATCGCGAATCGACTGGTCGTGCCCGTCGGCGCCGCCAATGGCGATGACCAACGCCTTGCGTCCGCCATCGCGCAGCTGGCCGATACGGCTGGCGAAATCGTCTGAGGACAGGTTTTTGCCGCGTTCGTCGAGCAGGAACAGTGCCGTGCCCGGCTGCAGCTGTGCCTGCAGCTTCTGGCCTTCCTCGCGGCGGCGCTCATTGGCGTTCTGGGCTCGTCCCTCGGCGATCTCGGCGACACCAGAGAATTCGAACCCGATCGCCGGGCCGCTCTTGGCGAAACGCTCGAAATAGCGGTCGGCGAGCTCTCTCTCGGGGCCGGCCTTCATCCGGCCCACGGCATGAACTGCTATCTTCATCCCTGCCTCGGCGAGCTTTCAATCCATGTCGCACCCAGGATGGTTACGACATGAGACGGAGCTCAGTGCAAGGTCTCTTCCTCGAGGTCCGGCGCCTGCCACATCTTTTCAAGATTGTAGAATTCGCGGACTTCTGGGCGGAAGACATGGACGATGATGTCGCCTGAATCGATCAGGACCCAGTCGGCGCCGGACAGCCCCTCGACGCGCGCCGTGCCGAGACCGGCATCCTTGAGCGCCTTGAGGAGGTGGTCGGCGACAGCCGAGACATGACGGTGCGACCGGCCCGACGCGATGACCATATAGTCGCCGAGGCTCGATTTCCGCTGAATGTCGATTGAGACAATATTTTCGGCCTTGGAGTCTTCCAGACTGGCAAGGACTGTCTTGATGGCACGGGACACGGCGTCATCTACGCTGATCCTGGCCGGCGAAGGCATGATGTCAGCCTTCTTCCGCAATGCTGTTCTCAGTGTATTTCCTTTCGCAGCAAGAACAACCAAATCACCCACGAAATCAGGTGACACCCTATAGATAGGCAGAGTTCCCTTGCAGTTTCAAGACGGGAGGCCCTGCCAGCGCGAACGCAGTGCAAGACTTCCGGTTCCGGAGCCTTGAGAAAAATCGGAACCCATGGCCGCGGCAGGGGTTATCGACACACCCCCCAAACGGATTCTCCTGATGCCAATCGACCCCCAGAACACGTTTCTCACCGTGCAGGCTGGCCTTGCGCAACTCAGCACGCTGATCGTTTCCTATTCCTTCTCCGCCATCGGCGCCATCATCCTGCTGGTCGTCGGCTATCTCGTCGCCGGGCTAGCAGAACGATCGATCTCAGCCGGCCTCGGCCATATCCATGGTTTCGACGCGACGCTGCGCCATTCCTTCTCGAAGATCGTGCGCTACGCCATCCTGATCCTGGTCGTCATCATGGTGCTCGGTCAGTTCGGCGTACAGACGGCTTCGATCATCGCCGCCATCGGCGCCATCGGGCTGGCCATCGGCCTGGCGCTGCAAGGCACGCTGCAGAACATCGCCGCAGGCATCATGCTTCTGGCGCTCAGGCCATTCCGCATCGACGAATATGTCGAGGTCGGCGCCATTTCCGGCACCATCGAGGAAATCGGCCTGTTCGCCACCAAGCTCCGCACGACAGACGGCGTCTATGTGCTGGCGCCCAATTCGACGCTGTGGAACCAGCCGGTGCGGAATTTTACCCGCAAAGGCGTGCGCCGCGGCGACATCACGCTGACCATCGGCTCCTGGAACGACATCGACCTGGCGCAGAAAACCATGCTCGGCGTTGCCGGCGGCGAGCGCCGCGTCAAGCGAGAGCCGGCGCCGATCGCCTTCGTCGCCACGGTGGGCGATGCCAGCGTCGCCATCACCTTGCGCTCCTGGACCACGGCGGCGGATTTCTTCGCCACCCAGATCGATCTCACCAAACGCGTCAAGCAGGCGTTCGACGCCGAAGCCATTTCGGTTCCCGCACCTCCGCCGGAGGCTCGACAGGAAACTGCCGCCACCAGGCAGTAGGAGCTGTGAAACCGTTCAGCGCTGATCTTCCGGGGCGTAGGCGAGCTCCACCGGCAGCGGCGCCTGCGCCGACATCGGCGCGAAACTGCTGGTCTCCGTAGCGGGGACGGCGCGCGTGGTGGCCACTCGCCACAGCACGAACAGGCAGAAGACAGTGGCGATGACGATGGCCACATAAATGAAGGCCTGCGTGCCATAGACAGCCGACAGGGCCGTCACGATACCCGGCACGATGAACCCCGACAGCGACCAGGCAAACAGCAACGAACTCGACAGCGCCACCATGTCGTCCTTGCCGGCGCGATCGGCGGCGTGTGCGCTGGCCAGCGAATAGATCGATTCCGAAGCGCCGTCCCAGATCACATAGATCACCACCAGCACCGCCAGAGCGCCACCGTCAAAGCCGATAGCCAGAATACCGGCAACGATGGCCAGTGCCGCAGCGCCGGCCAGCACGTAACGGCGATCGGTACGATCCGAAATCCAGCCGAGCGGGATCTGCAGGATCAGCGTGCCGACGGGCATGGCCGACAAAAGCAGCGCCACATCGGCCTGGCTGTAGCCCTTGGCCGTGGCATGGATCGGAGCGAACCCGGCGATCGCCATCGACAGGCCGCCGACGGCCAGCATGCCGGCCACGCCGACCGGCGAGATCCGCCAGGCGCGGCCAAGCGCCACGGAGGCTGCGCGAGGTGGCGGCGGTTGAGCCAACCGCGTCATGCCGACCGGCAGGATCGACACCGCGGTGAAGGCAATGCCGATCAGCGGCGCCTGCGCCGTCGCGATGTCGACCGCCGCCAGCAGGGCATAGCCGACGCCAAGTCCGGCGACATAGGCGACGTAAAACACCGCCATCACCCGGCCGCGAATGGCGTTTGCGACGGCATCGTTGAGCCAGCTCTGGGCGACGATGAACAGGCCGCATATTGCAAAACCGTAAAGCGCGCGCGCCGCGATCCACAGCAGCGGGTAGGTGCCGGCGCCAATGGCAGCATTCGACAGCGCTATCAGCGCCGACAGCACCATGAAGGCGCGGGCGTGCCCGACGCGGCGCACCAGCGGCCCGGTCAGGATACAGCCGGCAAGTCCGCCGGCAGACAGGCCGGTGATGATCAGCCCGGCCCAGGTCGGATCGAAGCGCTCGACGCCAAGCCGGACCGGGATATAGGCGAACATCAACCCGTTGCCGACCGCAATCAGCGCCATCGACACGATTACGCTGGCAATGGCGATCACGGGCGCCGGCGGGGTGCCATGATTGGGGTCGATGTTGGTCTGGTTCACTGAAGTGGCCATATCCAGCGCAGCATCGCCCAGCCAATCGCGAAAGGCCGCCGTAAAAGCGACATCGGCGATCTGGTCTTACGGAGTTACCCCTTGGCTTGCTGGCGAATAGCACTCGATGACAGCGATGAGCGTGGGCCGTGAATAAAAGTCCAGGCCGGCGCCTTCATGCGGGCGAGCCGGGGCGCGTCACCCTCGTCGACGCGGGCATAGTCGAAGGTCTTGGCCACGACCGAGGACAGGAAGGACAGCGTCGCGCCCGGGCGGTCGATGACGGCGATCGGGAAGGCCATGACGATCTGGCGCCAGCGCTGCCAACGGTGGAAATCGCGGAGTGAGTCGGCGCCCATGATCCAGACGAAGTCGACGCCGGGATTGCGTGCCTTGACCAGCGCCAGCGTGTCGGCGGTGAAGCGAATATGATGCGCCGCCTCGAAGGCGGTGACCTTGATCTTCGGGTTCTTGGCGATCTGCTCCGACTGCAGCAGCCGGTCGCTCAGCGGCGCCAATTCCCTCGTGCTCTTCAGCGGATTGCCTGGCGTCACCATCCACCATAGCTGGTCGAGCGCCAGCCGCCTGAGCGCGATTTCCGCCACCAGCGCATGACCGGCATGCGGCGGGTTGAACGAGCCGCCGAACAGGCCGACGGCAAGGCCCTTTTCGGCATGCGGCATGCGGAGGTAGTGCGAGGAAAGAGGCGCCCCACCCTCCCCCTTGTGGGGAGGGTCGATCCGCGAAGCGGAGCGGGGTGGGGGGATTGCAGAATNCACCCTCCCCCTTGTGGGGAGGGTCGATCCGCGAAGCGGAGCGGGGTGGGGGGATTGCAGAATTCAGCGTCGTACCCCCACCCGGCTCGCTGCGCTCGCCACCCTCCCCACAAGGGGGAGGGTAAGGCCAGCGCTCAAGGCCTCACCTGTCCCGACCCGCGCACGCGGTATTTGAACGAGGTCAGCTGTTCGACGCCGACCGGACCGCGCGCATGCATCTTGCCGGTGGCGATGCCGATCTCGGCTCCCATGCCGAATTCGCCGCCATCGGCGAACTGCGTCGAGGCATTGTGCAAAAGGATCGCCGAGTCGATCTCGTTGAAGAACCGCTCGACCGCTTTGGTATCCTCGGCGATGATCGCCTCGGTGTGGTGTGAGGAGAACGTCTCGATATGGTCGATGGCACCGGCAATTCCGTCTACCAGCTTTACCGCGATGATGGCCTCGAGATATTCGGTCATCCAGTCGGCATCGGTCGCCGGCTTGGCGTCGAAGAACAGCTTCATCACTTCCTGATCGGCATGGATCTCGCAGCCGGCGGCGCGTAGCGCGTCGAGGATCGGCACCAGATGTGTGGAGGCCACCGCGCGGTCGACCAGCAAAGTCTCTGCAGCGCCACAGACACCGGTGCGCCGCATCTTGGCGTTGACGGCGATCCTGACCGCCATGTCGAGATCGGCCGAGCGGTCGATGTAGAGATGGCAGATGCCTTCAAGATGGGCAAAGACCGGCACCCGCGCCTCGCTCTGGACGCGCCCGACCAGGCTCTTGCCGCCCCGCGGAATGATGACGTCGAGATTGCCGCCAAGCCCTTTCAGCATCTCGCCGACGGCGGCGCGGTCGGTGGTCGGCACCAGCTGAATGGCGTCTTCCGGCAGGCCGGCGGCCTTCAGCCCCTCGACCAGGCAGGCATGAATGGCGGCGGACGAATTGAGCGAGTCCGAGCCGCCGCGCAGGATCACCGGATTGCCGGCCTTGAGGCAGAGCGCGCCGGCATCCGCCGTCACATTCGGCCGGCTTTCATAAATGACGCCGACAACGCCGAGCGGCGTGCGCACGCGCTCGATCTGCAGGCCGTTGGGGCGATCCCAGGCGGCAATCACATCGCCGACCGGGTCCCTGAGCTCGGCGATTTCACGGATGCCATCCGCCATGGCACGGGTGCGCGCCGGATCGAGCTTCAGCCGGTCCATGAACGAGCCGGACAATCCCGATTCGTGGCCATTCGAGACATCGATGGCGTTGGCGTCGAGAATGTCCTGCTCACGCGAAATGATCGCGTCGGCCATGGCGACGAGTGCGGCATTCTTGGCGTTGGTCGTGGCGATAGCCAGCGGTCGGGCGGCGGCGCGCGCATTGCGGCCTATCCGTGCCATCAAACTGGCTACATCTTCGCCTTGGTGTTTGTTCAACATCTGACCGCTCCGGTGAAGCCTGGTGGATTTACACGCGGCCGGCCTTCGCGGCAATGGCCGCAAATTCGGGAGAGCAGAATGAAGAGCGCCGCAGTCTTGTTTGCTTTGGCCACGATGCTGGCGCCCACCGGCCTTCGCGCAGCCGATTACTGCGATGACAAGATCGAACTCGGCGAGAGCCCCGATGGCCTGGCCATGACCATGGTAGGTTCGATGATGTCCCTCGTACTCGCTGAGCGCTATTGCGGCGCGCTACCGACGCCGTTTTCCCAAATCTACGTCGTAGTTGAGGAGGGACATGGATGTGGGCCGCGTGTGAGGCTTGAAGCAGAATTCAAGAAAAAGATGGAGGAGGAAAAAGCGACAGACGCAATGATGGCCGACTCAGTCATGCACGACCTCATCGCAGACGGGACGGACCTCCCCCAAGCCGAAATGGATAAACGTGCCAAGGCTATCATTGAAGGACAGTTGGGAGGTTGCAGCAAGCTTCTGAAAATTCAACGGGACGTTCAGGAGAGGTACCGCAACCCGCCCAAATGGCCGCGTGAACCTGACAAGTAGCGCGCCGTCAATCGCAGGGCCGCGCCTCACTCGGCCGCGCCGCTCACTACCAGATCGTCGCGGTGAATCATCGCCGATCGCGCCTCGTAGCCGAGCACGGTTTCGATCTCGGCGGTCTTCAGGCCTGCGATCCTTACGGCATCGGCGGCATCATAGGCAACCAGCCCGCGCGCGATCTCGCGCCCTTCGGGCGACAGGATCGCCACCGTGTCGCCGCGCGAGAAATTGCCGCTGACCAGCCTGACGCCCGCCGGCAGCAGCGATTTGCCGGACAGCAGCGCACCGATGGCGCCGGCGTCGACGGTGAGCCGCCCGGCCGGTTCGAGCTGGCCGGCGATCCAGGTCTTGTAGCCTTTCACCGGATTGGCGCTCGGCCTGAAGAAGGTGGCGCGCTCGCCACGCTCGATCGCCATCAGTGGCGACAGCCTGGTGCCCGAGGTGATGATCATGGCGGTGCCGGCGGCGGTGGCGATCTTGCCGGCATCGAGCTTGGTGCGCATGCCGCCGCGCGACAGTTCGGATGCGGCCGCCCCGGCCATAGCCTCGATATCGGGCGTGATGCGGTCGACCACCGGAATGAATTTTGCATCGGGATCGCGCGCCGGCGGCGCCGTATAGAGCCCGTCAATGTCGGAGAGCAGCACAAGCAGGTCGGCGCCCATCATCGTCGCCACCCGGGCCGCCAGCCGGTCATTGTCGCCATAGCGGATTTCGGAGGTCGCTACCGTGTCGTTCTCATTGATGACCGGCACCGCCTTCATCTTGAGCAGCGTCGAGATCGTCGCGCGGGCATTCAGATAGCGTCGGCGCTCCTCGGTGTCGCCGAGCGTCAGCAGGATCTGGCCCGATTTCAGCGCACCCTTGCCCAGCGCATCCGACCATGCGCCGGCGAGCGCAATTTGCCCGACGGCGGCCGCCGCCTGGCTCTCCTCGAGCTTCAGCGCCCGTTTTCCGAGACCGAGAATGGTGCGGCCGAGCGCAATGGCGCCGGACGACACGACCAGGATCTCGGCGCCGCCATTGGCCAGCACCGCAATATCCTCGGCAAGCGAAGCCAGCCAGTCGCGCTTCAGGCCGCTGGTGCGGTCGACCAGCAAGGCCGAACCGATCTTGACCGTGATGCGCCGGTATTTTGTCAGCGACCGCGCCGTCATCGTTATCGGTCCCAGCGGGTCTCGACGGGAGCGGCAGCCCTGTCGCGCGCTTCGCCGACAACTGCCATCAGCGCGCGCAGCACCGCTTCGACGCCCTCGCCGGTGGCCGCCGACAGCAGCATCGGCGCGCGGCCGGCAGCGCGTTTGAGGGACGCAACCTTCTTCTTGCGCTCATCGGCGTCAAGGATATCCACCTGGCTGAGCGCGACGATCTCGACCTTCTCGATCAGCCCATTGCCATAGGCGTCGAGCTCGGCGCGCACGGTCTTGTAGGCCTTTCCAGGATTTTCCTCCTGCGCCGAGACCAGGTGCAGAAGTACACGCGTGCGCTCGACATGGCCGAGGAAGCGGTCGCCGATGCCGACACCCTCATGCGCGCCCTCGATGAGGCCCGGAATGTCGGCGATGACGAATTCGCGCGCATCGATGCGGGCAACGCCGAGGCCGGGATGCAGCGTGGTGAAGGGGTAGTCTGCGATCTTCGGCTTGGCCGCGGTGACGGTTGCCAAAAAAGTCGACTTGCCTGCATTGGGCAGCCCGACCAGGCCGGCGTCGGCAATCAGCTTCAGCCGCAGCCAGACATTCATCTCTTCGCCGGGCTGGCCGGGATTGGCGCGGCGAGGCGCCTGGTTGGTCGAGGTCTTGAAATGCTGGTTGCCGAAACCGCCATTGCCGCCCTTGGCCAGCAGGAAGCGCTGGCCGACCACGGTCAGGTCGCAGATCAGCGTCTCATTGTCCTCGGCAAACACCTGGGTTCCGGCCGGCACCTTGAGCGTCACATCGGCGCCCTTGGCGCCGGTCATGTTGCGGCCCATGCCGTGGACACCAGTCTTGGCCTTGAAATGCTGCTGATAGCGATAGTCGATCAGCGTGTTGAGACCGTTGACCGCTTCCAGCCAGACATCGCCGCCGCGGCCGCCGTCGCCGCCATCCGGGCCGCCGAACTCGATGAATTTTTCGCGCCGGAACGACACAGAGCCGGCGCCACCGTCGCCGGAGCGGATATAAACCTTGGCTTGATCGAGAAATTTCATTGGACTACGCAGTTTCTGTTGGCCTTGCGGCTTTGCTCTAGATCTTGCGCCTTGCTCTAAACCAAGGCGCGGCCAAGGGCGAGGCCGTTTTGCGACTAAAGCGCCGGATGCCCTTTTGTCGGGGACGCGGTAGCAGTGTTCGCGGACGGAGCTTGAGGGGCGCGGGAATGAAGGTTGTGAGCTACAACATCCAGTACGGTATCGGTCTGGATGGCCGCTACGATCTCGGCCGCATCACCGAGGCGGTTCGCGGCGCCGACGTGATCGCGCTGCAGGAAGTGACCCGCAACAATCCGAGGAACGGCAACCGCGACATGGTCGCCGAGATCGGTGAGGCGCTGCCCGAATATTTTGCCGCCTACGGCAGCAATTTCGAGGTCAATGTCGGCTCGCGCCTGGAGGCCGGCCGCGCCATCACCACCACTTTCCAGCTCGGCAACATGGTGCTGTCGAAGACACCGATCCATCTGTCGCGCAATCTGCTTTTGCCGCGCAGCCGCAGCCTTGAGGCGATGAACTTCCAGCGCGGCGCACTCGAGGCGCTGGTCGAGACCCCGCTCGGCTTCATCCGCTTCTATTCCACGCATCTCGACCATCGCAGTCCGGTTGAGCGCGCCAGCCAGATCCGTTTCCTGCGCCAGCGCCTGTTGAACTATGCCTTCGAGGGCGGCGGTCTCTCCGGCATTCCCGAGATCGGCCTGCCGGACCTGCCCTATCCCGAAGCCTTCATCGTCATGGGCGACTTCAACATGCTGCCCGGCTCGCCCGAATATGTCGAACTCGTCGGCCGCCCGGACCATGAATTCGGCATGCCCTTGACCGCCGATCTCGCCGTCGACGTCGCCCAGCGCCTGAACACACCAGACGTCGTCACCTGGGTCGATCCCACGCGACCCGAAGACACAAGCCGCCACAAGCGCATCGACTACATCTTTACCTCGGCCTCGCTCGCCGGATCGCTGAAGCGCCTGTGGGTCGACCCGCAAGCGGTCGGTTCGGACCATCTCCCGATTTGGGTCGAGATGGGCTGAGTTGAGCCCGATCCACAACCAACGTTTCCAAACCTGTCGTTTGGAGGCACGCGCCTAGGTGTTGAGATTCAGGTCAGGCCGAGCCGAAAACACTGTCTTTCGAGAACCGGAGCGGAGTGTACTTAAGTACGTGCACCGGAAGCGCATAAAACCCGCGTTTGCAGGCCGGCCTCACCTGAATATCAAAACACCTAGAAATGCACCCAGTTTCGAAGACTGATCCAGGTCTTTCTGTCCAGCCGGTACCGCTCGACCGGCACCTGGCCGGCGACGATCGAGTTCAGCATGCCCTGGCCGGCATACTGGAAGCCGCATTTGTGGATGACCCGGCGCGAGGCCGGATTGATCACCCGCGTCGAAGCCTGCAGCACGTGGATCGACGTCCGTTGGAAGGGAAGGTCGACCAACGCGTGCGCGGCCTCCGTCGCATAGCCGCGCTTCCAATAGGGCTCGCCGATCCAGTAGCCGAGTTCCAGCCCGCGATCGGTCATGTTGAGGCCGGCGCAGCCGACGAAAATGTCGGTGCCGGCGAGCGTCAGGGCGTAGGCGATGCCGGCCCGGCGCGACCGGGTCATAGCCAGGAAGGCGCGTGCCTCGGCCTCGCCATAGGGGTGCGGCATGCGGGCCAGCATCTCGGCGACGTGACGGTTGTCGGCAAGCTCGACCAGTTGCGCGATGTCGGCTTCACACGGGGCGCGCATCACCAGCCGCTCCGTGGCCAGCACCGGGCAATCTATCGCGTAACTTTCGTCTTCGGTGTCTTCCGCTTCGGCAACCATTCGACGTCCTCCAGGCAAGAAAAAAGGGGAGATGGAAAACCCATCTCCCCTGATCCTTTTCCTGGCTCCATTCACTGGTTTGGCCAGACACCGGTTCCCGAGATGGGCGCCGGTTTTATAGTGCGGAACCGGCTACTCCGCGGCTTTGGTAATCGGGTTGACCGATACGTAGGTTCGGCCGTTGGCTTTTTTGTTGAAGGTGACTGCGCCGGTCTCGAGCGCAAAAAGGGTGTGGTCCGTGCCCATGCCGACATTGACGCCGGGATGCCAGGTGGTGCCGCGTTGACGGATGATGATGTTGCCCGGGATGACGGCTTCGCCGCCGAACTTCTTCACGCCCAGACGCTTGGAATGCGAGTCGCGACCGTTGCGCGACGAGCCGCCAGCTTTCTTGTGTGCCATCTAACTAACTCCGATGCGCCCTGGGGCGCTTGAATGGTCTTATGAACGCGTTCGCGTTCCGTTTCAAGTCCGATCCGGCGACCTTGTCGCCGGTTCGTTTTACTTCTTCGCCAGTTCCTTGGCCTGCTCGCGCCAGTCGTTGATCTGGTCGGTGCTGAAGGGCATGTGCGCGTCGATCTTGGCCACGTCCTTGTCCGACAGCTTGGCAAGCTGGGCGAAGGTGGTGATGCCCTGCTCGTGCAGCTGGCCGGCGGCAACCGGGCCGATGCCCTTGATCACGGCCAAATCGTCCGGCTCGCCCTTCGGCGCCTTGAACAGCGGCGCGGCGACGGCGGTCTCCGTCTTGGCTTCATCCTTCGGAGCAGCCTCGGCTTTGGCTTCCTTCTTCGCCTTGGCTTCCTTCGGCGCGGCCTCGGCCTTCGCCTCGGGCGCTACGTCAGCCTTGACTTCCACCTTGGCTGAGGCCTTCTTGGAAGGCTTGGCGCCACCCAGCAGGATCTCGGCGATCCGCACGGTGGTCAGAAGCTGGCGATGGCCGATCTTGCGGCGCGAATTCTGCCGGCGGCGCTTCTTGAAAGCGATGACGGTGCGGTTCTTGCCCTGCTCGACGACTTCCGCCGTGACCAGAGCGCCATCGACGAACGGGGCGCCGAAGGTGACATTTTCGCCTTCGCCATGGGCGAGGACGCTGCCGATTTCGACGATATCGCCGACATTGGCTTCGAGCTTCTCGATCTTCAGGAGATCGTTGGCGGCAACGCGATACTGCTTACCGCCCGTTTTAATGACTGCGAACATTTTTTGCCTTTCGCTGTTCGGTCGGCCTCGATGAGCCGCGTCACGCGGTTCGGCCGTCTTTTTGTCAGTCTGCGGGTTCGAAAAACAAGCGGCGTGGAAGAACCCTCCACGCCGATTGCGCGCTTCCCCTAACCGAAGGTTCGGTACGAGTCAAGGCAAACGGGCGGAATCCTTGGCCACGCCGCCTCCTTGCCGCCCCCGATCTCTCCAGTCGAGGACCGGTTGGCCCCATCTGCCGACGTGGCCGCAACGCAGCCCTCCCGGCAGAGCCCGCACAGGAAGCTGAATTCCCCCGCGGATTTGGCCTTGTAACCTGCCCGCCCAGCCGTTATCTAGTGCGCCGCGCCGGCAACGGCCGACCATGACCGCGGAGAGGTGGCAGAGTGGTCGAATGCACCGCACTCGAAATGCGGCATGGGTGCAAGCCCATCGGGGGTTCGAATCCCTCCCTCTCCGCCACCCTACGCCCTGCGGGCTTCGGGTGGCAGGCCACCCGGAACCGCATCTGGGCGTAGGAGTGTCGCCCGAAGCTACGAAGTAGCGTAGGGGGACCGGAATGAAGCAGGATGCCCTCCGAAGCTTCAGCGTAGAGGCTCCCGCTAGGCAACGAGGCCTTGCCTGATCTGGTTTACCTCTTCGATCGGCACGGGATGCCCGGTGAGGAAGCCCTGCATCAAATTTACCCCCAGGCGCTGCAGCAATATGTACTGCTCCTCCGTTTCGACGCCCTCGGCGAGCACGACATGGCCGAGATTGCGAAGCAGCCCGACCATGTCCCGCAACAGGCTCAAGCCACGAGACGTCTGGCAATCGTGGAGGAAGCTGCGATCAATCTTGACCACGTCGAATTTGAAGCGGCGGAGCCATGTCAAGCCGGCAAATCCCGTTCCGAAGTCGTCCAGCCAGATCTGAACGCCGAGTTTTCGCAACCGCTCCACGTTTCTTACCGCTTGCGCCTCCAGAAAGATGTCACTGCCTTCGGTGATTTCGATGGCCAGTTTCTGGGGCGCAAGACCGTGCCTGCCAAGGATTTCGGTGATCCGGAGCGAAAAGTTGGGAGCCTTGAGCTAAAGAACGGAGACGTTCACCGTCACGACCGAGCCCAATCCGTATTCCGTCATGTCACCGCAGGCTCGATCGATCAGCCACGTACCCAGTTCCACGATCGCTCCGGTCTGCTCGGCAACGGGTATGAATACGGACGGACTGATCATGGTGCCGTCGAAGTCGCATACCCGCATCAGACTCTCGTGGCCCAGCACGCGTCCCGACGCCAGCTCGCGAATTGGCTGGTAGGCGACAGAAACGAGCTGGTTGGAAACTGCCACCTTCAGCAGTTCTGAAAGATTTTCGCCCGAGCGATCCTGGCTGGTGGCGTGTGGGTCGTAAATCGTGAACGTAGCCCGACCGGCAAACTTGGACGCGTAGAGTGCGCGGTCAGCTTCCTGCAGCAGGATTCTAAGCTCTATGCTCTGATCGGCGCGCGTCAACGACGCTCCGGCACTGATCGTGACGATGTTGAGCTTGTCGCCCCGGTCAGGGTGATAGATATCCAAATCCTCTACAGCGCGACAGAATTTCTTCGTTATCTCATGAAGGTGAGCCCGCCCGGTGACCTTGCAGAGAATGACGAATTCTTCTCCGCCATAGCGGGCCGCGATGGCGTTGTTGGCAGCCGCCATCTCGGAGAGGACATGGGCGAGTTTGATCAGGCAATCGTCGCCGGCCTGATGACCAAGTCCGTCATTGAACCTTTTGAAGTAGTCGACGTCGATCAGAATGAGCCCTATCTCGTCGTCGTCCGCGGCCCAGTCTTCGCGCAGCTCCGAGAATTCTCGAATGATCGCCCTGCGGTTCTTCATTCCCGTGAGCGGATCGGTGTCGGCGATTTCGGTTAGCTTTTGCCCCTTCTTGATAGCAGCCTGCTCCTGGAACTGCGCCCGAAGCGCGTGCAGGAAAGTCTGGTACCGCTCCAGGCTCAGCCGCCACGAAAGATAAAGCGACAAGACGAGGCAGTTCACGAAATAGGCCGACAGCACGATGCGGCCGGCGATGTCGGCCTGAAGGGAGAACATCGCGGCGTACACAAAGCTTGCGGCGACCGTCGCGGAGGCAAGGGCTGAAAGCCAAAAACGGAAGTTGAAGAACAGATTCGCACCCAGGATGAACACTGTGCCAAAAACCATGAAATGGGAGAGGGCATCCTGATGCTCTGTTCCAACAGCGGAGACGAGCCACCCAAGGGCACCGGAGACAATCGCCAGCGCTGCTACAAGGTGCAAGGTGGCAAGGGCAAAGCCCCGTCGGGCGACAAATTCGACAAGCGCCAGGGAAGTGATCCCTAGCGTAACGCGCGTCAAAACAAGCCGGCCGGCGACATCCGGAAAGAGAAACCAATCGAAAAGGCCATAGGCCACATAGCTGAATACAGCAGCCGCAATACCCCATCGCACAAGGCTGCGATTCTCATCGGCATCCTTCTGCAGGAACAGTGTCAGGAGTTCCGGATCGGCGGAATGCCACCGCGGACGTCCAATCGCTGCCGCCACCTTCTGGGCAACGTCCTCGCTCAGTTGCATCGCAACGCTCCTCCGCGATCTGCAGTAGCGAATGCAACAGCCGACGTCGCCTGCGGTTGGGGAATGAAGACGTCCCTGTCCGCAAGAAAAGTCAGATGTCGCTAACCGAGGGTAAACGGGCGGTTCGGATTTAGCCAGTTTGCAGGATTGATGGCCGTTCCGTTGATTAAAATTTTACTAAAATTTTATTAAAATTGTTAGCATTGGTTGGCGGCGCACCTATGCTGCTGGCCGGGGACCGGGGCGGTAAACCGGAGAGTAAACGGCATGCCTATCAAGCCAAAACTGCAGCTCGACCAATACAGCCTGGTCACCACCAGGCTGATGAAGAAACATGTTGCGACCTCCGAAGAGGCGGCTGACTCCGACGAGTTGAGGGACAGCACGGCCCAGCTCGCCCTGATACTGGACCTTGCTCATCAAGCCTTTGCGCGAAACAAACCGGCCGCCCCCGTCGTCCATCGTTTGGCGGGGCGACTCCACAAGCTCCGCCGGCAGGTTGCTCCCGCGGTCTGGCAGAAACTCGTTCCTTTGGCTCAGCAGCATCGGGTCGCGGAATATTTGCTCCAAGACCCGTTCACGCGGTGGTCGGTCGAAAAACCGCGCGGGTATTCAGGCGATGCAGGCCTGCTGGATATTTACTACAAGCATCCGATCGCCGACGAGATCGTGGCCTCGTCGACCTTACTTGGTCGGCAAATTTATGCGTACACCAGTGAAGCTGCCAGTTCGGTGGCGGGGCGCGAGCGGCGGGATATTCTGGCCAGGACCGTGGACGAGACGGCCAGCAGTGTGGAAAAGGCTGAGGTGCTGGCGATTGCCTGCGGCCACCTCAGGGAAGCCGAACGCTCCGATGCGTTGGCCAGGCATAAACTGCAACGTTGGATCGGCCTGGATCAGGACCCCGTCAGCGTAGCCACGGTGAACCACGACTTTGCCGGCACGGCAGTCGAGGCAGTCCAGGGTTCCGTACGCGGCATCCTGCGCCGCGCCTACGCCCTTGGCACATTCGATCTCGTCTACGCATCGGGGCTTTACGATTACCTGCCGCGTGCCATCGGCGTCCGCCTGCTTCAAAGAGCCATGGAACTCGTCAAGCCCGGTGGCGAATTCCTGTTTGCCAATTTCAGCGACGAGATAACGACGGATGGTTACATGGAGACTTTCATGGATTGGCCGCTCATCCTACGTTCGGCCGACGATATGTGGGACATCATCAATGCCGCCCTCGGCGGGAGTCCTTTCGACGCGAAAGTCTACTATGGCTCGAACCGGAATATCGTTTACGGCAAGGTGAGGAAGGGCGATCTCTAACTAGGCGCGGGAATCGCGCGCGCATCCCCGTAACAAGGTAGGTCTGCCATGACGAGGCCATGCCTTCGCCGGCTTTCCGGCGACGGGCGAGCAGGTCGTCCGGGCTGCGGGCGGCCTACGCCGTGTTCGTTCTGCTTGCCGCCATACAGATGTGGCGGCGGTTCCAGCAGCACGACGGTGCTGCCCGCTCGGCGGGCTGCGTCTGGCCGTTTTGCTGGCACTGCCGCTGATCGCCAGGCTGTCGGTCGTGCAATGCAACGCGACTGGCCGGCCTGATCAGGCCTCGAAATAGCGGGCACGATCGAGATCGGCGATGAGCCCCGGCCCGGTCGGCTGCCATCCCAGCGCAGTGCGGGTCTGCTCACTTGACGCCGACAAGTCCCTGCCGATGAAATGCCCGAGAAAGCCGAAATGCGCAGCCGCGTCCTCGGGGCCTATGGAAACGACCGGCAGGCCGAGCCGGCGGCCGATGATCTCGGCGATCTCTTTGCTCGCCACGCCCTGTTCGGCAACCGCATGATAGCTGACGCCGCCCGCCCCCTTCTCCAGCGCCAGCCTGTACAGGGTGGCGGCGTCGAACCGGTGCACCGCCGCCCAGCAATTTGCGCCGTCGCCGACATAGGCCGAGACGCCCTTTTCACGCGCAATGGCAATCAGCATCGGCACGAAACCGTGATCGCCCTCGCCATGGACGGTCGGCGCCAGCCGCACCGTCGATGCGCGCACCCCGCGCGCTGCGAGCGCCACGGCCGTTGCTTCCGAAGCGCGCGGCATGGCGGCCGATGGAGGCGCGGGTTTGTCGTCTTCGGTTGCCGGCCTTCCCTGCGCAAAACCGGCGAGGCCGGAGGTGACAAGCAGCGGCCGCTCGGAACCCTCGAGCGCCGCGCCGAGCGTTTCGATGGCGCGCTGGTCAACTGCGCAACTGGCGGCGAATCTCGAAAAGTCGTGGTTGAAGGCCGTGTGGATGACGCCATCCGATTGGGCAGCGCCGCTGCGCAGGCTGTCGAAATCCTCGATATCGCCGCGATGCGCCTCGGCACCCGCGGCCACGATCGACTCCGCACCTGCTTCCGACCGCGCGAGGCCAAGCACCTGATGGCCCGCCCCGACCAATTCCCTCACAACAGCCGAACCGACAAAACCGGTAGCCCCGGTAACGAACACACGCATGATGATTTCTCCTTGGTTTTTGTCGAACGCCGTACAGCCAGCCCGTTGCGAAGGAGATAGAAGTTTGAGATCATACGATCTATACTGTAAAATCCGAGATATCTTCGCAATCGTCCGAGAACGCTCATGGATCCGCTGTCAGACGTGCTGTCGCTACTGAAGCCGCGCAATTACCTGTCGGCTGGGCTGGAAACCGGTGGCGACTGGGCGATCCAGTTTCCTGACCAGCAGGCCGCCATTAAATGCGGCGCCGTGGTGTCCGGCCGATGCTGGCTGTCGGTCGAGGGCGTCCCTGACGCGGTGCGGCTGGACGTGGGCGACTGCTTCCTGTTGCCGCGCGGCCGGCCTTTCCGCCTTGCCAGCGATCTCGGCCTGCCGACGGTCGATGCGCGAACGATCTTTTCACCGGCGCGGACCGGCGGCATCACCGTCCATAATGGCGGCGGCGATTTCCTCCTGGTCAGCAGTCGCTTCACGCTGTCCGGCGACCATGCCGGCATCCTCTTGCGGATGCTGCCGCCCATCGTCCACATCCGCGGCGAGAGCGACCATTCGGCGCTTCGCTGGCCGGTGGAGCGGATGATGCAGGAATTGCGCCAGCGGCGTCCCGGCGGCTTTCTCATCGTCGAGCACCTCGCCCACATGATCCTGATCGAGGCCTTGCGCCTGCATATGACCGCGCAAGGCAATGTCGGCTGGCTGTTCGCACTCACCGACAGGCAGATCGGCGCGGCGATCGGCGCCATGCACGAGGACCCGGCGCATGGCTGGACGCTGCAAAAACTGGCGGAGCGCGCCGGCATGTCACGGTCGACCTTTGCCCTGCGCTTCAAGCAGACGGTCGGGGCCTCACCCCTGGATTATCTGACGCGCTGGCGCATGATGCTGGCCGGCGACAGGCTGATGCATTCCGGCGATCCGGTTTCCGTCATCGCGCTGGCGCTCGGCTACGAATCCGAAAGCGCCTTCAGCACGGCATTCAAGCGCGTCATGGGCTGTTCGCCGCGGCAGTACAGCCGCCGGGAGCCGGACCTGACTGCGCAGGCCGAACGCGAAGCCGCCTGAGGCGGCGATCCGAGCGCCTTGATTACCTTGCCCTTAGAGGCTGTAGCGCGAACGAAACTCGGTGAACGACATCGCCAGATTGTTCTCGTCCACATGGCCGGTGATTCCGTCCACACTGCGCGAGTCGAGTTGTAGCGGGCGAGCCAGAGCGGACAATTGCCGAAGCCGCTCGGATTTCCCAGCGCGCTTCGACCGCTGCGGCCCTTCTGCTCAAATCGATCCCTTGCTTGCTCCATGGCATGCGCTTGACAATCGACTGATTCGCAACCCTTCGGGGATATAAGTATTCCAGTTAACTTAGGGATAATCGGCAGGAGGAACTAGATTTCAGACGCTCAATTGGCACGAGCAAAATCGCGTTTTTCATGCTTTCAGAATGACTTGCTCGCGTGCTGGCGGTTAACCGGCACCAACTTCTCCGATTTCCTTGCCTCTACGGCTGGGTAGCGCAATAGGGTTAATTGCGCGATTGCTAATATGCCTATATCTTAGGCGGCGCGGGGGGCCTCATATCTTCCCGCAGTGGCCGGTGCGGTGAAGCCCCACAAGCATGCCCAACCTGCACCGGCCATTCCCTATCTTTTCCAAGAGCTTCCGTGAAGCCTCTAGGACGCGTCGCGTTTCGGCGATGGTCGATTGCAGGGAGTCCAGTTGGCTCTCCGCTCGGAGCTGGCTACGGCGGGCGCTTTCAATGAACTGGTGGTCAGGTTCCCACCGGTCTTTCATCGGGCTTAGCCTCTCTACAGACGAACGAACTTGTCGAGATGCAGGCGTATCCGCTGGCCCTCAGCATAGGACAGCGCAAACGGTTCAATCACGAATGATCGGGTAATTTCCTGGTCTTCCTTGGCCACAGGAACGGACCATCCGCCGCCGGCTTCGACCACTTCCACGCAAGGCAATGCTTTGCGGATTGGACCCACGTTTCCACCACAGCCTCTATACGAAAAGCAATGGTAACCTCGAGTTTTATACTCCCGTCGAAAGCGGGTTTTCAACAACAAAGATGGTCTGAATCATACCATTCGGGTCAGCGGATAGCGGCTGCCGACGTAGCGTCTCCAAGGCCGAGAAAACCGCCATCCGCGCGCAACAGCGGGTTTCCATAGTCACGGCTACATCCGAAGAATCGACCGCATAGATTCAGGAATGTGTGTTGTCGTCACGGTTCCATACAATTTGGAAGGCCATTCCCCTACGGCAGGGTAGCGCCCAAATGAAAGGATAAGCGGGCGGGAAGTTGAAGGCGTACTGAAGCCGATCGGGCTTTGGTCCAGCAAAAGCCTCTCAGCCTGACGCCTCGGAAAAGTGCGCGGCAATGGCGCTCAGAAAAACCTTGCCGAACTCCTTGAGCTTGGCCGCACCGACGCCATTCACTTCGGCGAAATCGTCGAGGTCTTGCGGACGACGCTCGGCCATGTCGATCAGTGTACGATCCGAAAACACCACATAGGCCGGCACCTGGCGTTCCTTGGCCAGCCGCAGCCGCACCGTCTTGAGCGCCGCGAGCAGCGACGCATCGGCATTTTCGCTCTGAGGGCTCTGCCCGGCGCGAGCCGCGCGGCGCGCGGCGCGCGTGCGCATCTCGACCCGATACTGGAACGGCACCTCGCCCCGGCCGAGTGCGTGGCCCTTGTCCGCGATGGCCAACCCGCCATGGCCGGCCGGGTCCGGCATCAGGAAACCGTTCGCGACCAGCTGGCGAATCATNCATTGCCGAAGGCTGCCAGCCTGTGATGCCCCCTTGCCGCGATCTTTTCAGTCTCGTGGCCGATCAGGATGTCGATGACATGGCCGGCGCCGAAGCGCTCGCCGCTCTGCGCCACCGCCGCCAGGATGAGGCGCGCCTCGGCGGTGCCGTCGGCGCGCGGCGCCTGTTCCAGGCAATTGTCGCAATTGCCGCAAGGGACCGCCTCTTCACCGAAATAACCGAGCAGCACCTGGCGGCGGCACTCGGCCGTCTCGCAATAGCCGATCAGCGTATCGAGCCGGCCATGCGAGCGGCGCTTGTGTTCGACAGCGGCGTCCTCGTCGTCGATGAACATGCGGCGCATGCGGATGTCGCCAAGGCCGTAAAGCATATGCGCCTCCGCCGCCCGGCCGTCGCGACCGGCGCGGCCGATTTCCTGGTAATAGGCTTCGAGGCTGCCCGGCAGGTCGGTGTGGAAGACATAGGCGACATCAGGCTTGTCGATCCCCATGCCGAAGGCGATGGTCGCCACCATGACGACGCCCGACAGCGTCATGAAGGCGTTCTGGTTGGCATCACGCGCCTCCTTGCTCAGCCCGGCGTGATAGGCGAGCGCGGTCACGCCGTTCTTTTCGAGGAATGCCGCCATCTCTTCGGTCTTCTTGCGCGACAGGCAATAAACGATGCCGCTGCGTCCCTGATGGCGCCCGATGAAATTGAGCAACTGCCGCTTGCTGTCCTGCTTGGGCTCGATGGCAAGCTTGATGTTGGGCCGGTCGAAGCCAAGCACCTGCGTTTCGACACGCCCGCCAAACAGCCGTCTCTCGATGTCTGCCCGCGTCGTCTCGTCCGCCGTCGCCGTCACCGCAATGATCGGTACGTCGGGAAAGATGCCACGCAGTTGCGAAAGGTCTTCATATTCGCGCCGGAACGCCGGCCCCCACTGCGAAATGCAATGCGCCTCGTCGATGGCGATCAGGCTGACATCGAGCCTGGCAAGCGCATCCAGCATCCGCTCGGTCATCAGCCGTTCCGGCGCGAGGTAGAGCAGCCGCGTCTGGCCCGACGCGACGCGGCGCCATGCCGCGACATTGGCATCACGGTCGATCGAGGAATTGATCGTATCGGCGGCGACGCCGGCGAGGCGCAGTGCGGCGACCTGATCCTGCATCAGCGCCACCAGCGGCGAAACGACAATGGTCAGCCCGCCCTTGACCAGCGCCGGAACCTGATAGCACAGCGATTTGCCCGCACCCGTCGGCATGACCGCCAGCACGTGGCGGCCGCCAAGCAGTGCCTCCATCACCGCGGCCTGTCCGGGACGGAAATCGTCGAAACCGAACACGTCCTTGAGGACGCGCCGTTTGGGATCGTGCGTCGGTACGCTCGTCGTCGATATCTGCATCACTGATGTTTTCGATCGGCCGCCCGAAGCAGCGGCGTGGACAGAACGATTAGCGCAGCCCCTGCGTGACCACAACAAGCAGCAGCAACACCCCACCGGCGATCGACCTGGTTGGCATCGTTAAACCAATCTTCACCATGTTGCGGCACCGTCCAACCCTGCGGCGATGTTTCGAGTACCGCTGCGCCACGAGCGCACAGGCAACAGCCCGCGCCTCCCCAGGAGGCGCGGGNAAAAGGTTCAGGCCAGGAAATCGGCGCGGTGCGGGGTAAAGCTGTCGACCAGGCGCCCGGCCTCCAGCGCCTTGACGCCGTGCACCAGATTGGACGGCACGATGAAGCTGCCGCCGGTCTCGATGGTCGCGGTGCGGCCGTCGATGGTCACCTCGAAGCGACCTTCGGCGACATAGCTGGCCTGGACATGCGGGTGCGAATGCAGTGCGCCGACGCCGCCCTTGTCGAAACCGAACTCGACCATCATCAGTTCGTCGGTGTGCAGGAGAACGCGCCGCCTGTTGCCGTCCGGCGTCGGCGTCCAGGCGCTCTCGCCGGGCTGTGCGAAAATCTTGGCTTCAATCATGACCATCTCCTCATCGCGCCAGCCAGCCGCCGTCCACGGGAACCACCGCGCCATGCATATAGTCGGACGCTGGCGCCAGCAGGAACACGGCGGCATCGCCTATGTCTTCCGGCCCGCCCCAACGTCCCGCCGGAATGCGCGCCAGGATGGCAGCACTGCGGTCGGGATCGGCGCGCAACGCCTCGGTGTTGTTGGTTTCGATATAGCCGGGCGCAATGGCGTTGACGTTGATGCCTTTTGCCGCCCATTCGCAGGCCAGCAGCCGGGTTATGCCGAGCGCGCCATGTTTCGACGCGGTATAGGACGCGACGCGGATGCCGCCCTGGAAACTCAGCACCGAGGCGATGTTGACGATCTTGCCGCGCCGCCTCGGGTCGGTCAGCACGCGCCTGGCAAAACCCTGGCTGAGAAAGAACAGCGTCTTCAGATTGACGTCGANAGCCCGTCGATCGGGCCGGTCTTCTCCCACACCTGGTCGAGCATGGCCTTGGCGGCAACATGATCGGCGAGATCGCACCGCACAGTCTCGAACTGGCCGCCGGCTTCCGCGACTTGTCTTTCCGTGTCGTCCATCGCCGAGCGGCCGACACCTATGACGGTGCCGCCGGCGCGCGCGATCGAGACCGCGATGCCCTGGCCGATGCCGGTGTTCGCGCCGGTGACCAGGATACGCTTGCCGGCCAGGCTGAAGGAGGAAGGGCCGCTCAACGCAATTCACCCAGCGGCACCGGATCGACATCGGTGTAGTCGACATTGTCGCCGGCCATCGCCCAGATGAAGGCATAGTTCGAGGTGCCGGCCCCCGAATGGATCGACCAGCCCGGCGACAGCACCGCCTCCTCGTTGGCCATCACCAGATGCCGCGTTTCGTCCGGCTCGCCCATGAAATGGAAGACGCGCGCCGTCTCCGGCAGGTCGAAATAGAGATAGGCCTCCATGCGCCGGTCATGCACATGGCAAGGCATGGTGTTCCACACCGAGCCCGGCGCCAGCTGCGTCATGCCGACCACCAGCTGGCAGGTCTTGACGCCATCAGCATGAATGAACTGGAAGATCGAGCGTTCGTTGCAGGTTTCCTTGCTGCCGAGATCGAGGCGCTTGGCATCGCCAATGCGGATCAGCCGGTTGGGATGGGTGTGATGCGCAGGCGCGCTGAGCAGATAGAACTTGGCCAGTGCGCCCTCTTCGGCCGATGCGAACGAAACGTCGGTGCTGCCCATGCCGAGATAGAGCATGTCGCGCGCCTGCAACTGGTGGGTCTCGCCATTTGCCGTCACCGAGCCGGCGCCGCCGATATTGACGATGATCAGTTCGCGGCGGTCGAGAAAATTCTTGGTCCCCGTCGGCTTGATCGCTTCCAGCGGCAGCGCTGTCCCTTCCGGCACGGCGCCGCCGACGATCATGCGGTCATAATGGGCATAGGTCAGGCTGACGCGTCCCGGCTGGAACAGGTCGTCAATATGGAAGTTGTGCCGCAGTTCGTCGGTGCCCATGGAAGCCGCGGCGACCGGGTCGATGGCGAAACGCGAGGTGAAATCGGTATGCGGGTGACTTTGAGTCATTGCTGCTCCAGCTGAATGAATGGCTATTTGGTTGCCGACGCCTTGACCGAGTCGGCGTAGTAGACCTGGCGGGCGTGCAGCCGCTCGCGGTAGCGCTCTTGGCTGGCGGTGAGATGAGCGCGCATCGCCTCGCGCGCAGCTTCGGCGTCGCCCGAGGTGATCGCATTCAGGATCACCAGATGCTCGCGCTGCAGCCCGCGCTGATAGCTGTCGGATTGCACAAGTTCCGTCGACCAGGGCGAGGTCACGTCGCAGGGAATGGCGCGGCGTCCGAGCACATCGAGCATCTCGACATAGAACGGGTTGTTGGTGGCGCTGGCGATTGCCCGGTGGAAGGCGAGATCGGCCGGACCGGTCGGCTCGCTGTTGAGAAGCAGCCGTTCGAATTCGAAGAACGCTTCCTGGATCGCTGCTTCCTGCGCGGCGTTGCGGCGAATGGCGGCGAGCCCGGCCGATTCGATTTCGACGGCCAGGCGCACTTCGAGCACATTGAGCGCGATGGAATCCTTGCTGCCCATGTCGGCGGCGAGCGCGCCGAACATCGTTGAGATGTGCTCGGTGACGAACACGCCTGCGCCCTGGCGCGCCTCGACCAGCCCGTCGGCGGCGAGCTTGGCCAGCGCTTCGCGGATGACGGTGCGGCTGACGCCGAAGGTCTCGGTCAGCTGGCCCTCGGTCGGCAATTTGTAGCCGGGCAGGATCTCGCCCGCCTGCAGCTGCTTGCGGATCGCAGCGACGACGGTCTCCGACAGTTTGGGTTTTCTCTCGACCCTGAGATCAACAGCGCTATCCGATGCCATATCGCACCCCTGTTTGAAGACGTCTGTTTGAAGACGCCCTATTTGAACACGCTCGGCAACCAGAGCGAAATCGCCGGAATATAGGTGACCAGCCCCAGGACCACGATGCCCGCGCCATAGAACGGCCAGATCGAGCGCATCGCTTCCCAGACCGTAATCTTGCCGACGGCACAGGCGACGAACTGCACCGTGCCGACCGGTGGCGTGTTGAGCCCAATGCCGAGATTGAGGATGGTGATGACGCCGAAATGCACGGGGTCGACGCCGTAATGGGTGACCAGCGGCAGGAAGATCGGCGTGCAGATGATGATCATCGGCCCCATGTCCATGAAGGTGCCGAGCAGCAGCATCAAGACGTTGAGCAGAAGCAGCACCACCAGCGGATCGGTGGAGATGGCGTTCATGCCTGCGATCAGCAGCACCGGCACTTTGAGATAGGCCATCAGCCAGCTGAACGAGGCCGCCGTGCCGATGATCAGCAGCACCATCGAGGTCGTCCGCACCGCGCCCTTTGTGGCATGGACGAAATCGCCCCAGGCCATCGACCGGTAGACGAAGACGGTGACCAGCAAGGCGTAGATGATGGCGATGCAGGAGCTTTCCGTCGCCGTGAAAACGCCCGAGCGAACGCCGCCGAAGATGATCCCGATGAGCAGAAGTCCGGGGATGGCGATGACCGCCAGCTGGCCGACACGCGAGAAGCCGGGAAAGGCTTCGACCGGGTAGCCGCGGCTGCGGGCGACAAAATAGGCGGTGACCATCAGCGAAGCGGCGAACAGCAGACCAGGCAGGATACCGGCGGTGAACAGGTCGGCGATCGAAATCTTGCCGCCGCCGGCGATCGAATAGATGATCATGTTCTGCGACGGCGGCAGAAGCAGCGCGATCAGCGCCGCCATCGAGGTGACGTTGACGGCATAGTCGGCGCCGTAGCCGCGCGCTTTCATCTGCGGGATCATCAGCCCGCCGACGGCAGCGGCTTCCGCCACCGCCGAGCCGGAAATGCCGCCGAACAACGTCGCGGCGATGATGTTGACCTGACCGAGCCCACCGCGGACATGACCGACCAGCGAGCCGGCAAAGGAAACGATGCGCTGCGCGATGCCGCCGCGCACCATCAGGTCGCCGGCAAAGATGAAGAACGGGATCGCCATCAGCGAGAACGCCGACATGCCCGACTTCAATTGCTGGAACACCACCAGGGGCGGCAGGCCGAGATAAAGCACGGTGGCGAAGGACGCCGCACCCAGGCAAAAGGCGATCGGCGTGCCGGCAAACATCAAAAGCGTGAAGACGCCAAACAGGATCCAGAGTTCCATCTAGGCCTCCTGCACGGCCGGCATTTCCGGCACTTCTTCGAGATTGATATCCTTGTCGATGTCGGCGCCGGACCAGCGCAGCGCGATGCGTTCGGCCGAGAACAGGCAGATCAGAAAGCCGCCGGCAACCAGCGGCAGATAGTCGAAACCGCCGGGAAGTTCGAGCGCCGGGATGACAGTGTGCCAGGTCAGCCCGACCAGCTTGCAGCCGTACCAGACCATGCCGAAGCCGAAGCCGAACGCGATCAGGTCGGACAGGGTGCGCAGCGCCCATTTGCTGCCCTTGGGCAGGATATAGAGCAGCACGTCGAAGCCCATATGGTAATTCTCGCGCACGCCGACGGCAGCGCCCAGGAAAATGAACCAGTTCATCAGCATGATGGCGGTGACTTCGGTCCAGCTCGGTGACGCGTTGAGCACGAAGCGGGAAAACACCTGGTAGGCAACAAGCGCGGTCATGGCGACCATCCCGATGCCCGCGAGATAGAGCGCACCGTCGCAAATCTTCGAAAGCACCGCACTGAAGCGCGGTGGCGCTCCGCTCCTGGCCGTTCCCGCAGTCATCCGATCCTCCCGGTCTTTCCGTCGCCTAAAAGCGATTGGCGGGGCGGCGCCATGCCGCCCCGCCAGAAAATCACTTGGTCGCCTGGATGCGCGTCGCGAGGTCCTTGAGCTCCGGCGTCTTCAGATACTTGTCGTAGACCGGCTTCATCGCATCGATCAGCGGCTGCTTGTCGATCTCGCTGACCTTGACGCCGGCCTTCTCGACGATCTCTCGCGACTTCTTCTCCTGCGCGTCCCACAATTCGCGCATCTTGACGACGCTATCCTTGGCCGCCTGCTTGACGATCGCCTGGTCTTCCGGCGTCAGTCTGTCCCAGCTCGATTTCGACATCACCAGCACTTCCGGCACGATCTGGTGCTGGTCGACGGTATAGTGCTTGGCGACTTCGTAGTGCTTGGCGGATTCGAAGCTGGGCCAGTTGTTCTCGGCGCCGTCGATGACACCGGTTTCGAGCGCCGAATAGACCTCGCCATACGCCATCGGCGTGGCATTTGCGCCAAGCGCGTTGACCATATCGACGAACACGTCGGACTGGATGACGCGGAACTTCATGCCTTTCAGATCGGCGATCGAGGTGATGTCCTTCTTGGTGTTGTAGAAGGAACGGGCGCCGGAATCGTAGAAGGCAAGGCCGACCAGATCATGCGTCTCGAAGGCCTTGAGGATCTCGTCGCCGATCGGCCCGTCCATGACATGGCGCATGTGCTCGACCGAACGGAACATGTAGGGCAGCGACGGCACGGCGGTTTCCGGCACGATGCCGTTGAACGGACCCATCGAGACGCGGTTCAGATCGATGACACCGGTCTGCGTCTGCTCGATCGTGTCCTTTTCCTCGCCGAGCTGCGCCGAATGATAGACCTCGACCGAATAGCGGCCGGCGGTGCGCTCCTTGATGAGCTCGCCGAGATATTTGACCGCCTCGACAGTCGGATACCCGTCCGGATGGGTGTCGGCCGAGCGCAGTACGGTCTGGGCGCCGGCAACGCCGATCATCAGCGAGCCGAAGGCGAATGTGGCTGCCACCAGTTTTGAAAAATGCAACATGACTGTCTTCCTCCCTTTTAAAATTCCACGCGCCCGGCTCACAGCCGGTACGCCTTCTTGGCAAGCGTGTAGGCAAGCTCCCGCGCCAGCTCATGCGCCTCGTCCTCACGCAGCCGGTGCTCGGCGACGAGACGGGCGAGAAAGGCGCAGTCAACCCGGCGCGCCACATCGTGACGGGCGGGAATCGACGGAAAGGCACGGGTGTCATCGTTGAAGCCGACGGTGTTGTAGAAGCCGGCGGTCTCGGTGGTCATCTCGCGGAACCGGCGCATGCCTTCCGGACTGTCGTGGAACCACCAGGCCGGCCCGAGCTTCAACGCCGGATAGACGCCGGCCAGCGGCGCCAGTTCGCGCGCGTAGCTGGTCTCGTCGAGCGTGAACAGAATGATGGAGAGGTCGCGCTCCAGCCCGACGCAGTCGAGCAAGGGTTTGAGCGCCGCGGCATAGTCGGTGCGGGTCGGAATATCGAAGCCTTTGTCGCGGCCGAATTTTTGGAAAACACCAGGCGAGTGGTTGCGCCATGAGCCGGGATGGATCTGCATGACCAGCCCGTCGTCGCGGCTCATCTTGGCCATTTCGGTCAGCATCTGGGCGCGAAACAGCTTGCGCTCGCGCTCGTCGTCCGAGCCGCGGCGGATGCGGTTGAACAGCTCTTCCGCCGCCGCATCGGAAAGATTGGCGGTCTCGGCCGTCGGATGGCCGTGATCCGACGAGGTTGCGCCGAAACTTTTGAAGAAGGCGCGGCGCTGGCGATGCGCGTCGAGATAGCCGACCCATGTGCCGGTGTCGCAGCCGGCGATCTCGCCCAGGCGATCGAGATTGGCCGAAAATCCTTCGAAGTCGGGATCGACGACGGCATCCGGCCTGTAGGCAGTGACGACGCGGCCCTGCCAGCCGCTGTCGCGGATCGTCTTGTGCCATTGGAGATCGTCGAGTGCGCCCTCGGTCGTCGCGATGACCTCGATGTTGAAGCGCTCGAACAGCGCGCGTGGGCGATAATCGTCGCGCTGCAAAAGCGCCGCGATGGTGTCGTAATGGCGGCTAGCGGGGCTGGCGTTGAGCGGCNTCGAACAGCGCGCGTGGGCGATAATCGTCGCGCTGCAAAAGCGCCGCGATGGTGTCGTAATGGCGGCTAGCGGTGCTGGCGTTGAGCGGCTCTTCGATGCCGAACAGATGCTCGAGCACATGGTCGAGCCACAACCGCGTCGGCGTGCCGCGGAAGAGGTAATAGTGCTCGGCGAAGCGCCGCCAGATCGCCCTGGGATCGGTCTCGACCGGCGAGCCGTCGAGGGTCGGGACGCCGAGATCTTCCAGCCGCACGCCCTGGCTGAACAGCATACGGAAAATGTAGTGGTCGGGCACCACCAGCAATTGCGCGGGATCGGGGAATGGCTCGTTGAGCGCATACCAACGCGGATCGGTGTGGCCGTGCGGGCTGATGATCGGCAGGTCCTTGATGCCGGCATGGAGATCGCGCGCGATCGACAGCGCGCGCCCTGCGGCGGCAAAAAGCAGATCCGGATCGGTCAGTCCCGCCACGTCGTTCCTCCCAGGGGCGATATCGGTAGGATTGGAAAGAAATAATGTCAACATACAAAAACTGGATTGTTGTATGATGACTTTTAACCGGCGTCAGGTCATTGTGCAGCGGAAGAGCGGATGTTACGCCGCTAGCAGATCCCGCCCCGCACACCATCCAGCGACAAGCCGCGCCCAACAAGCCAAGCCATGACCAGCACACGCCTTTCCAACGCAACAGTGCAATCCTTGCCGGCCTCGGTCGCGGTCCCCCCCTATGATCGCGCCAGTGTCGCCCCAGGCATCGTCCATCTCGGCGTTGGAGCCTTCCACCGTGCCCATCAGGCCGCCTATGTCGATGACTGCCTAGCGGCCGGCGAGACCGGCTGGGGCATTGTCGGCGTCTCGCTGCGCAGCCCCGACACGCGCGATGCGCTGACGCCACAGGACGGGCTCTACACGCTGGCGGTGCGCGGCAGCGATGGCGAAGCGCTGCACATTATCGGCTCGATCCAGTCGATGCTGGTCGCGCCGGAAGACCCCGGCGCGGTGCTGGCCGCGCTGACCGACCCGCGCACCCGCATCGTCACCCTGACCATCACCGAAAAGGCCTATCTCAGGGCCGCCGACGGCAGCCTCGACGAAAACCATCCCGATATCGTCCACGATCTGGGCAATCCCGGATCTCCCAGGACAGCGCATGGATTCCTGGCGGAAGCGCTGGTGCGACGCCGGGCCGCCGGCACGCCGCCCTTCACCGTGCTTTGCTGCGACAACCTGCCGGCCAATGGCGCCACGCTGCACCGGCTGCTGGTCGGGTTTGCAAAACTGCGCGATGCCGGCGCTGCTGCTTCAGGCGACGCTGCCCTCGCCGGTCATATAGCCGATGACGTTGCATTCCCATCGAGCATGGTCGACCGCATCGTGCCGGCAACCACCGATGCCGACCGGGCGCGCATCGCGGTCGAACTCGGCCTCGAGGACGCCTGGCCGGTGATGACCGAGCCATTCCGGCAATGGGTGATTGAGGACAGGTTTCCAGCCGGACGGCCGGCCTGGGAGAAATTCGGCGTCACCATGGTCGAGGATGTCCGGCCGTTCGAGGACATGAAGCTTCGGCTGCTCAATGGCGCCCATTCGGGCATCGCCTATATCGGCCTGCTCAGCGGCCACGTCACGGTCGACCGCGCCTTCGCGGATCCCGCGATCCGCGCGTTCGTCGACCGGCTCTGGGCCGAGGCCATCCCGACCTTGCCTGGGGATGCCGGGCTCGACACCTCAGCCTATACGGCCGAACTTGCCGAACGTTTCTCCAACACAGCGCTGGCCCACCGCACGGCGCAGATCGCCAATGACGGCAGCCAGAAATTGCCGCAACGCATTGTCGCTACCGCCATCGAGCGCATCCAGGCCGGCCTGGTCCCGGAGCATCTGACGCTGGTGATGGCCGCCTGGATCGCCGCCTGCGAGGCGCGCGGCAAGGACCTGCCGGAAGCCCACTTTACCGATCCGCTCGACGCGGCGCTGGCGGCGCTCGACGAACGACGGATGCTGGAACGAGTAGCGGCGGTGTTCGACTGGGCCGGCTTCGCCAGCGGCAAGCCCGAGCGGCAGACGCTGATCGAACTGGTCGCCGCTCATCGCGAGCATATCCTGCAAGGCGGGATCGTGCTTGCGCTCTCAGCGCTCGGCATACCGGAGCCGACAAACGTAGGCTGAAGCTGGTCCGGAACCGCCCATTTCAAGCCTATTGTCCCGCCGGAGCGTCCAGCCTCTGCCGCGACGAATACTCCGTGCCTTGCGAATTCCAGAACAGTCGCACTGCCTTGCCGACCAGGTTTTCGGCAGGAACGAAGCCGACACTGAGCCGGCTATCGGAGGAATTATCCCTGTTGTCGCCAAGCACGAAATAGTGGCCTTCGGGCACGTCGAACACCCGCGTGTTGTCGGTTATTGAATTGTCCGTAAGACTGATGACGGAATAGGAAACGCCGTTGGGGAGGGTTTCACGTTGCAGTCTGGCGCTTTGGGGAGAGTCCTCGGAGCTGTACGGACCAACATCCTCGAGTTTGACCGCCACACCATTGATGCGAAGGATTCCGTCGACCATCTGGATTTTGTCGCCCGGCAGTCCAACGACCCGCTTGACGTAGTCGATGCTCGGATCCGCTGGAAATTTGAACACCACAATATCTCCGCGCTTCGGCTCGGCGGCAAAGATCCGGCCTTCGAAGGGCAGCAGCCCAAGAGGAACACTGTAGCGGCTGTAACCATAGGCAAACTTCGAGACGAAGAAATAGTCGCCGAGTTCCAGCGTTGGTGTCATGCTGCCTGCCGGGGTCGAAAACGGCTGGAAGAGGAATGTGCGGATCGCTAACGCGGCTCCGTAGGAGGTCAGCACGGCCAACAGCAGCACCGAAAGGCCGTGTGAATACCACCGGTTCGGTCTGTATCGTGACGCGAAAGGCACGACGAGCGCTACCCACAGGACCATGAGACCTAAACTGGAGAGATCCACCAGCCAGGCGAGATCGACCCCCGGCAGAACCGGGAATCCCACATATGTCAGCGCAATGCTTATGGCGCTGATCACCACCAGGCTGGCAACCGCCGGCCGGCCGGCGCCGATCCAAAGGAACCCGCCGAACGGACCGCCAAAGGCCGCGATCAGCGCCGTCGTCCACCGGGATCGCGAGGCCGCTTCCGGTTGCGTTGTCTGTTCCGTCATCGGCCACCCCAAATCGATAGACAGCCGGACTGTCGAACAACCAGAAAGCAGGGGCAAGCCCCGATCCGACTGTACCGCCGCAGCCAAATCGCGGTTCCGCCGGCGCCATCGCCTAATACAAGCTCATCTCGCCCTGACTGGCAGCCGGCATGCCGCCACCCGATCTGATCATGCTGGCTGCCCGCCCTGAAATCCCGCCAAGGCCCTGCGCCTATGCGAGACGATCCAGGATGGCGGCCGCAACAAAAAAGCCGGGCTGAGCCCGGCCTTTTCTTCAAGTCATTCTGCGGCTTACGCCGGCAGCAGCGCGCCTTCGAGCGTGGTAAGCTGGCTAAGGAACTGCTCCGCCTTGCTGCGGCTCTGGTCGTCCTTGGCGTCGGCGGCGTCTTCCTTGGCTTCCTGGATGCGGCGGGCGAGATCGGCGCGGTCGATATCGCCGACGGCGACCGCCGATTCGGCGAGCAGCGTGCAGCCGGCAGGGACGATGTCGGCAAAGCCGCCGAACACCACATAGCGCTCTTCCTTGCCGCCGGCGGTCTTCAGCGTGACGACGCCCGGCTTGATCGTGGTCATGACTGGCGCATGGTGCGCCATGACTGTCATTTCACCTTCGGCGCCTGGAATGACGACGGACTCGACCTGCTCGGAAACCAGGAGGCGCTCCGGCGAGACCAGTTCGAACTTGAAAGCTTCAGCCATGTCAATTTAGTGAGTAGGGAATAGTGAGTAGGGAGTAGGGAGAGGACAGCTGTCCTGGTCACCCGGCCGCTATTCACTACTGACTACTGACTACTCCCTATTGCCTTGATTACGCTGCTTCAGCCGCCAGGCGCTGAGCCTTCTCGACCGCTTCGTCGATGCCGCCGACCATGTAGAAGGCGGCTTCCGGCAGGTGATCGTAGTCGCCGTTGCAGAGGCCCTTGAAGCCCTTGATTGTGTCGGCGAGGTCGACCAGCTTGCCCGGCGCACCCGTAAACACTTCGGCGACGAAGAACGGCTGCGACAGGAAGCGCTCGATCTTGCGGGCGCGGGCCACCGTCTGCTTGTCCTCTTCCGACAGCTCATCCATGCCAAGGATGGCGATAATGTCCTGCAGCGACTTGTAGCGCTGGAGGATCGACTGCACCTGGCGGGCGACGGCATAGTGCTCCTCGCCGACGACCAGCGGATCGAGCATGCGCGAGGTCGAGTCGAGCGGATCGACGGCGGGGTAGATGCCCTTTTCCGAGATCGCGCGGTTGAGCACGGTCGTCGCGTCCAGGTGGGCGAACGAGGTCGCAGGCGCCGGGTCGGTCAAATCGTCGGCCGGCACGTAGATCGCCTGCACCGAAGTGATCGAACCCTTGGTCGTTGTGGTGATGCGTTCCTGCAGCGCACCCATGTCGGTGGCCAGCGTTGGCTGGTAACCCACGGCCGAAGGAATACGGCCGAGCAGCGCCGACACTTCAGAACCGGCCTGCGTGAAGCGGAAGATGTTGTCGACGAAGAACAGCACGTCCTGGCCCTGGTCGCGGAAATATTCGGCGACCGTCAGGCCGGTCAGGCCGACGCGGGCACGCGCGCCCGGCGGCTCGTTCATCTGGCCATAGACCAGTGCCGCCTTGGAGCCTTCGCCGCCGCCCTTCTTGTTGACGCCGGACTCGATGAACTCGTGATAAAGATCGTTGCCCTCGCGGGTGCGCTCGCCGACGCCGGCGAAGACCGAGAAGCCGCCATGCGCCTTGGCGACGTTGTTGATCAGCTCCTGGATCAGAACCGTCTTGCCGACGCCGGCGCCGCCGAACAGGCCGATCTTGCCTCCGCGGGCGTAGGGCGCCAGAAGGTCGAGCACCTTGATGCCGGTGATCAGGATCTGCGCTTCCGTCGACTGTTCGACATAGGTAGGCGCCGGCTGGTGGATGGCGCGCATCTCGATGCCGTCGACCGGGCCTTCTTCGTCGACCGGCTCGCCGATGACGTTGATGATGCGGCCGAGCATGCCCGGGCCGACCGGAACGGTGATCGGCGCGCCGGTGTCATAGACGTCCTGGCCGCGAACCAGGCCTTCGGTGGAATCCATGGCGATGCAGCGCACGGTGTTTTCGCCCAGATGCTGGGCAACTTCGAGCACCAGGCGGTTGCCGACATTGGAGGTTTCGATGGCGTTCAAAATGGCCGGCAGATGATCGCCGAACTGCACGTCGACGACGGCGCCGATGACCTGGCGAACCTTGCCGATGGCGCCGGTCTTCTTGACGGCAACGCTCGTCGTCTTCGCTGCCGGGGCCGCGGCCTTGGCGGGCGCGGCCGCCTTCTTGGCCGGAGCGGCCTTCGCCGCTGCTGCCGGAGCCTTTGCGGCCGCCTTGGGGGCCGTCTTCGCGGGGGTCGCTGCTTTCGCCATCGTCTTTACCCTTCTCGTCCTTTGTTTCTCACGCTCCATCAGAAGGTCGATGACCTCCTGGCGGTCGCGCCTAGAGCGCTTCGGCGCCCGAAATGATTTCGATCAGTTCCTTGGTGATCTGCGCCTGCCGCTGGCGGTTATAGGTGATCGACAGTTTGTTGATCATGTCGCCGGCATTGCGCGTTGCATTGTCCATGGCGCTCATTTTGGCGCCCATCTCGCCGGCTGCGTTTTCGAGCAGCGCGCGGAAGACCTGGACCGAGATGTTGCGCGGAATGAGGTCGGTGAGGATCTCGCCCGGCTCCGGCTCGTATTCGTAGACGGCGTTGCCACCGGCGGTCGCTTCGGCGGGAGCCGAAGCCACGCCGGCAGGAATGATCTGCTGCGCGGTCGGAATCTGGCTGATCACCGACTTGAACTGCGAATAAAACAGCGTGCAGATATCGAAGCCGCCTTCGCCGAACAGATGGATGATCTTACGGGCGATCGCATCGGCATTGACGAAGCCGAGCTTCTTGACATCGCGCAGGTCGACGCGGTCGATAATCAGCGAGGCATAGTCTCGGCGCAGAATGTCGAAACCCTTCTTGCCGACGCAGATGATCTTGACCTGCTTGCCGTCGGCCAGAAGCCGGCGGATATGGTCGCGGGCCAGACGTGCGATCTGCGAGTTGAAGCCGCCGCACAGGCCGCGCTCGGCCGTGCAGACGACGAGCAGATGCACATCGTCCTTGCCGGTGCCGGTCATCAGCGCCGGGGCATCGCCGCCGCCGCCGATCGCCTGCGTGATATTGGCCAGCACCGCACCCATCCGCTCGGAATAGGGACGCGCCGCCTCCGCCGCTTCCTGCGCGCGACGCAGCTTCGCCGCGGCGACCATCTGCATCGCCTTGGTGATCTTCTGCGTCGCCTTGACCGAGGCGATACGGTTACGAAGGTCTTTTAATGAAGGCATGCTTCAAACCTGATCCCGAGCGTCCGGCTTCTTCTCAAGCGAAGGTCTTGGCGAAGGCGTCGATCTCGGCCTTCAGCTTGGCGCGCAGATCGTCCGACAGCGTCTTTTCCTTGCGGATGCCGTCCAGCACGTCCTTGCCGGCCGAGCGCATATGGCTGAGCAGGCCGTGCTCGAACTTGCCGACCTGGTTCAGCGCCAGCTTGTCGAGATAGCCGTTGACGCCGGCGAAGATCACCGTGACCTGCTCCTCGACCTTGAGCGGCGAGAACTGCGGCTGCTTCAACAGTTCGGTCAGGCGCGAGCCGCGGTTGAGCAGGCGCTGCGTGGCGGCGTCGAGATCGGAGCCGAACTGCGCGAACGCAGCCATTTCGCGGTACTGCGCGAGCTCGCCCTTGATCGAGCCGGCGACCTGCTTCATCGCCTTGATTTGCGCCGACGAACCGACGCGCGACACCGACAGGCCGACGTTGACCGCCGGACGGATGCCCTGGAAGAACAGGTTGGTTTCGAGGAAGATCTGGCCGTCGGTGATCGAGATCACGTTGGTCGGGATGTAGGCCGACACGTCGTTGGCCTGCGTCTCGATGATCGGCAGCGCGGTCAGCGAACCGCCGCCCAGATCGTCGTTGAGCTTGGCGGCGCGCTCGAGCAGGCGCGAATGCAGGTAGAACACGTCGCCCGGATAGGCTTCGCGACCCGGCGGGCGGCGCAGCAAGAGCGACATCTGGCGATAGGCGACGGCCTGCTTCGACAGATCGTCATAGCTGATCAGCGCATGCATGCCGTTGTCGCGGAAATATTCGCCCATGGTGGCGCCGGTGAACGGCGCCAGGAACTGCATCGGCGCCGGATCGGAAGCTGTGGCGGCGACGATGATCGAATATTCAAGGGCGCCGCGCTCTTCGAGAACCTTCACGAACTGCGCGACCGTCGAGCGCTTCTGCCCGATGGCGACGTAGACGCAGTAGAGCTTTTCCTTTTCCGGCCCGTTGTCGTGCACGGCCTTCTGGTTGAGCATCGTGTCGAGGATGATCGCGGTCTTGCCGGTCTGGCGATCGCCGATGACCAGCTCGCGCTGGCCGCGGCCAACGGGGATCAGCGCATCGATGGCCTTGAGGCCGGTCGACATCGGCTCGTTGACCGACTTGCGCGGGATGATGCCTGGCGCCTTGACGTCGACGCGCTTGCGTTCGGTCGCCTTGATCGGGCCCTTGCCGTCGATCGGATTGCCGAGCGCGTCGACGACGCGGCCGAGCAGGCCCATGCCGACAGGCGTATCGACGATGGCGCCGGTGCGCTTGACGATGTCGCCTTCCTTGATGTCGCGGTCGGCGCCGAAGATGACGACGCCGACATTGTCGGCTTCGAGGTTGAGCGCCATGCCGCGGATGCCGCCGGGGAACTCGACCATTTCGCCGGCCTGGACATTGTCGAGGCCGTAGACGCGAGCGATACCGTCACCGACGGACAGCACCTGGCCGACTTCGGAGACCTCGGCCTCCTTGCCGAAATTCTTGATCTGGTCTTTGAGAATTGCGGAAATTTCCGCGGCGCGGATGTCCATCAGCCGACCTCTTTCAGTGCAAGCTTGAGCGAATTGAGTTTGGTTTTGAGCGACGTATCGATCAGGCGCGAGCCCATCTTGACCACCAGCCCGCCGAGCAGCGACGGATCGACGGTAACAGTGATGGCCACGTCCTTGCCGGCGACGCCTTTCAGCGCGGCCTTGAGTTCGGTCTGCTGGGCAGCCGTCAGTTCATGCGCCGAAGTGACCTCGGCTGATGTCTCACCGCGCTGTTCGGCGGCGATCTTGCGAAAAGCCTTGACCATGCCGGGCACCGCGAAGAGCCGGCGGTTGCGGGCGACGACGCGCAGGAAATTGCCGGTCAGGCCGGTGATGCCGGCCTTGTCGGCGATCGACGCGATTGCCTTGGCCTGGTCCTCGCTGGAGAACACCGGGCTATTGATGAGGCGCGTCAGGTCGGCGCTGTCATCCAGCATCTTGGCGAAACTGTTGAGGTCGGCCTCGACCTTGGCCACCGAATTCGACTGCAGCGCAAGTTCGAACAGCGAACCCGCGTAGCGTTCTGCGACACCTGAGATTGGCGATGACGATTGAGCCACGGACCGTCTTTTCTCTTGTCTGAGGGGCCGCAGATTGTTGGCGCGAGCAAAAACTCTGGCTAAATCTTTGACCTTACTAAGTTTTTCCAAGCACGGAGGCGCGGCTTCCGCTATCCCCGGCCGAAAGTCGATTGCCGTCTAGCACAGGCATTTTAAGACCGCAATGCGTCGTTCCGCATGCTTTTCGGGCACTATTGTCGCATCCGGCCGCAGAGTTCAACCGAAGCCTTTGGATTGGCTGCCGATTCAGGGCAGAAAGCCGAAGACGAAGGCAAGCGGCAACGCGGCCAGGACGAGTTCGACGACGATCGACGCCCAGTTGAAAGGCGTGTTGGCGCCGTCCGACATCATCGACAGCAAACGGCCAAAAGCGGTGAACAGCCAGGAAAAGCCGAGTGCCATATAGAGCCACGGCTGCGCCAACAGAATGCAGCACAGGCTGACGCCGAGATAGAAGCCCGACATGCGGCCGCGCCCTTCCGCGATTGCCGCTGCCCTTTCGGGCCGGACCTGCAGCCGCAGAATCCGAAATGCCAGCCCTGGCGCGAGGAAAAACAGCAGACCGAGCGCCAAGGTGACGACGGCGCTAGACCAAGCCAGCCATTCGCCCTGGCTGGTCGGCCAAGGAAACGCAAAATCCATCTTGCTTTCATCCCTCACAGCAATGCCGGATGCATTGAATGTCGCTGCAAAAAGAAGTCAAGCGCGCGGCAGTTTCGGCGCGCAATTCGTGAAGGAGCGGAAGGCTGTTTAGGCCGCGCGCGCGTCCGGCCAGCATCGTGGCCAACCTGTATTATCAGGCGACGCCTCCCTCCTATCTGCAGGACCGGTTTTGCACAGCCAAAGGCCCCGACACCGATCGCCTTTATTTCCTGACCGGGCACCTCAATCTGGCCGGCACGGAAGCAGATCGATGGAAGCTGAAAGTTGTCGGCAGCGGCAATGTCGCCGTGGCCGCCCAGCCCTGATCTCTGTTTTGGCCCTTCAGGGCAGCATGAATGCGACCGCCGCCTCGGCATGGATGCGCGTGGTGTCGAACACCGGAATGTCGAAATCGCGCTGGCCAATCAACATGGTGATCTCGGTGCAGCCCATGATGACGCCATCGATCTTCTCATCGCGCCGCAGACGGGCGACCTCGTCGATATAGGCCGCCTTCGATGCCGCGCTGACGATGCCCCGGCAGAGCTCGTCGTAGATTACCTGGTGCACCATGTCGCGCCCGGCCTGGTCCGGCACCACGGGCTGCAGCCCGTATTTCTCCGTCAGCCGGCCCTTGTAGAAATCCTGCTCCATGGTGAAGCGGGTCGCCAGCAGCGCCGGCCGCTTGACGCCGGCGCCCTTGACCGCGACGGCCGTGGCGTCGGCAATGTGGATAAGCGGGATCGACACCGCCGCCTGCACCCGGTCGGCGAGCTTGTGCATGGTGTTGGTGCAGATCAAAAGCCCCTCTGCGCCGCCCGCCTCCAGCTTGCGCGCGGCATCCGCCAGCAGCACGCCCGCACTGTCCCAGTCGCCATGATGCTGCCGGTCGGCGATTTCGGCGAAGTCGAAGGANATCCGCCAGCAGCACGCCCGCACTGTCCCAGTCGCCATGATGCTGCCGGTCGGCGATTTCGGCGAAGTCGAAGGAATAGAGCAACAGCTTTGCCGAATGCAGCCCGCTCAGCCGCTCGCGCACGATCTCGTTGAGCAGGCGATAATAGATCGCCGTCGATTCCCAGCTCATGCCGCCGATGAGGCCAAGGGTTTTCATGCGCTGAGCCTCCAGCAGGACCGAACGATCTCTCTCACAGAAAAGCTTTACGGGTCGATGTCAACCTTAACGCGCGCCGTACCACGCTCTTCGGCCCGCCTCCACAAACATCACCGGGCGCCCGATTCGGTCATCCTCGCATTGGCGCCGAGATGATGCAGGCTTTGTATCGTGTGCCTTGAACTCCAGGCAACCGGCGGATCGGGCAGATCGAGATCGAACTGTGCCCGCCCGAGCAGCGAATTGACGATCTTGGCGCTGCGCCAAGCCATCAGGCTGAGCTGCGGCTCGGCTATGCCATGGCTGAGCCGGCCGGCATTGAGCGCGTAGATCCGGCGGTCGTCGGGCCCGTCCCATTCGACCTCGAAGCTGGCGTTGAGCCTGTAATGACCGCGCTCGTCCAGCGCGATCCTGTTCATGAGCGGTGCCATGCAATCAGGAATGGCAAAGGCATAGCCGGTGGCCAGAACCACCGCATCCACGGTGCGCGTCTCGATGGCGCCGTCGAAGCCGTTGCGCATGATCAGCCGGTATTCGCTGCCTTCCCGCGTCACGTTCAGCACTTCGCGGTGCGGCGTCATGTTGACCGCCGTCGTTTCCTCCGAGAGGTGCCGCAGCGTGTAAAGCTGGCGATAGATCGCCTTCAGCGTGCTCGTCGATGCGCCGTCACCGGCAAGCAGCTGCTGTTCCAGGATCGTCTCGCGCCGCCCTTGCGGCAGCCGATGGAAGTTTTCGACATAGCCCGGCGTGAAGAGTTCGTCGGTGAAAGGCGAGTCGTCCAGTGGCAGGAAATTCGGCCGCATCGAGATCCACTCGATTTCGCGGCCGGCGAAGCCGTCGGAGGAGATCAGATGCAGAAGCACTTCGGCGCCGCTCTGGCCACCGCCGATCACGGCGACACGCTGTCCGCTCAGGCGATCGAGGCGGTTGGCGGCCTGGGCGTTGTGGAAGCATTGATCGGAGGCCGCCGCCCGCGCCCAGGCGGGGATGTTAGGCACCAGCCCGACGGCAATGGCGAGATTGCGCGCGTTCACCTGCTCGCGGCCGATACGCAGCCTGAAATTCGTTCCGTCGAAGTCGATCCGGTCGACGGCGCTGGCGAAGCGCAGCGAAGACAAGTTCTCGCCGACCCATCCGAGATAGCGGGCGAATTCCGGCCGCGGGATGGCTGAGAAATCCGCGTTGAGGAATTCATAGAACCGCTTCTGCGCGACCAGATAGGACATGAACGACCATGGGCTGGTCGGATGCGTCGCGGTGACGAGATCCTTGAGGAAGGATGTCTGCAGTTCGACGCCCGGCAGCATCATGCCCGGATGCCATTCGAGCCGCGTCGCCCGATCGAAGAAGCGCGCTTCGACGCCGTCCACCGCATCGAGATGGGCGGCGAGGCTGAGATTGAACGGCCCGATGCCGATGCCTGCGAGGTCAAGCGTATGGGTCATGGCGAACTCCTTGTGGAGCTGGCTGGGCTGATGGGAGATCGCCGGGCTGACTCGGGGTTAAGCGGATTGTCGAGCGGTGTGCCAAGGTCGGGCAGAGGGCGTTCGCCGCTGTCGCCGTAGCCGATGGCGAAGCGCACCTTGTTGATGGCGATGCGTGGGATCTTCGGAGCAAACAGATCGAAGAGCGCGAACCGTTCCGACAGATCCGGGTTCTGCGCCTGGTAGCGCCGGATGGCGGCGGCCAGGATGGCGTAGAAAGTCCTCTCGTCGAAGCGGTCATAGGCGGCCAGCGCCTCGGATAGGAAGCGCAGAACGCTGACGATGTGTCCCGTTTGCAGATGCTGGAGAAGATGTGCCGGCGGCCGGCGCTTCAGCGTCGACAGGATTTTGGGGTCGAGGCCGGCCAGTTCGGGAAACGGCTGGTCGACGAGATCGAGGTCGCCCTGGAAATCCTTGACCGCCACGCCGAGAGGCGTCGCTCCGTCGAGGATGATGGTGACGTTCTGGCCATGGGCGATGAAGCCGACGCCGTAACGGCACATGAAGTGGTAGAGCGGCACGAAGGCCGTGGAGAACAGGCGATCGAGCCATGCCTCCGGACCAAGGCCGGACTGCTCCATCAGGGCGCTGGCGATCGGCCTGCCATGCGCGTCGCGCTGCGGCAGGGCGCCCATCATCATCGGCCGCTGGCCCGCTGTCAGATCCTTTTCGGGGCTTTCGCGCCATATGGCGCCCAGCATCTCGCAAAACTGATAGGGCGCGCCTTCAACGCCGGTATAGTGCGGATGCGGATAGAAGGCGCCGGCGACTTCCTGCAAGACCTTGACGTCCTTGAGCACCGGGTCCGCGGCCGCCACCGTGGCCAGCCAGCGCGACAGATCGGCGCCGATCGCCATGTATTTGCCCGGCACGCCGCGCCACGCTGAGGTGTTGAGGACGGTCAGCGGCAGCTTGACGTGCAGCGCCTCGGGCCGTGCCACATTGGCAAGCGTGCGCAGCGACTGCAAGGGCAGGAACGGATCGCCGAACTGGCCAAGCGGCACCAGCCGGCCGGCGGCGATCTCGCTACCATATTGCGAGGCGATCATCGCCTGCCACTGCCAGGGGTGGACCGGCAGCAGCCTATGCGTCGATCGCGAGATCCCGGCGGCGCTGAAAGCCGCTTCGAGCCTTGCGCGCTCGTAGTCGCCGAGTGCGGCCTGCAGCAGCGCCTCTTCGTCGAGCCCGCAGTCAAGCGCCAGCAGGCAGCGATCGCTGGCGGCGGCAAGCCAGAAGAGCTGGAATGCGGTGGCCGATTCTGGCGCGTAGCGCTCGAAGTCGTCCCGTCCCCAGCCAAGCCGTCCCTTGTTGGCAGGGGCCTTCGGATGGCCGTCGAGCAATGCCTGCAACTCGGTATCCGGCAGCGCGGCTAGATCGGCGGCCGGTCGATTGCCGCGTGCCTTGGCGATCCGCATGTCGGCCATCAGCGTGTTGTAAAGCTCCTTCGCATAGATGCAGAATGTTGCCGGCGACATGCCGAGCGTCTCGCGCGCGTCGGCGAAGAAGGCGACCGCATCGTCGACCGGCAGCTCGATGCCGGCGTCGCGAGTCAGCGTCTCCGGACGGACGGCGATCTGGCCCCACAGGCGCCGCGTCGCGGCAAAGCGATAGGTCACGCCGGGGCCGGGCGTCAGCTCCCATCGGCCGGGCGAAAGCTCGCGCGGCGACAGGCACTCCTCGAAGGTCAGTTCGGAAATGGCCTTGGCGACGGCGTCGCGGTTGATCGCGGCCCAGCGTGTCGCCTCCCCCGCTTTGGCAATCGGTTGCTGCACCGTCACAGCGGCACCTCGCGGAAGAAGCGCTCGCGTTCGCAGCAGACCAGCGCCGCGCGCTTGTGCGGGAAGTCGAACTCCTTGACCTTGTCGTAGGCGGCGCCGGCGCAATAGCTCAGCATCTTCTGGTGCGCGGCGCGTGGCTCGCCGACGACGCGCTGCGTGCGCGGCTCGTCGAGGAACAGATAGTGGGTGACGGAGCGGAACAGTGACAGCGTCTTCGGCCGGCCGAGATGGCGCATATTGCCGATCAGCCCATGCCAGCCGCGGTCCCAGTCGAGCGGCTCATAATAGGGCCCGAGCCGGTCCTCCTTGGCCCAGTAGAACTCGAAATAGCCGGTCGGCTCGCCGTCGAAGCTGGCGATGACGCCGAAAATATGCGGATCGCTTTCCTGCTCGGCGAGATATTTGTCGAGATCCTCATGGCTCTGGGCAAGTTCCCAGAAGAAGGCGACGCGGCCATCGTTCATCCAGCGATGGAAGAGGTCGAGATCGGTCCGGCGGTCGATCGGCCGCAGCGACACGGTGAGGCCGATTTCCGGAATCCAGCGTTCGTACATCGGGCCGCAGGGGCGCGGTTGGCGCAATGGCGGCAGCCGGTCTTCCGGGCCGATAGCGGTCGTCAATGCCGGATAGGTGACATGCGAGGCCTGGCTGCGCCACAGCAGCGGCAGCTGGCGCAGGACCGAGCGATGGATGACGGCGCATTCCGGTTCACCCGGAACCGTCTCGGTGGCCAGCGCCGAAACCGGCCACAGCGTCTTGGCCGCCGGCAGGAAGGCGCAGTCGAAGGAAGGATGCAGGCGCAGCACGGCGTCGACCAGACCTGCCAGGATTTGCGGTTGGTCGAGGCGGCCGCCAATGAACGCGACATCGTCGATGAGCAGGCGGCCATCCGCGTCGGAGATGCGGGCCTGTCCCACCGCTGTTCCCTCAGCGTTGACCAGGCTGACATGGCCATCTCCGGCACAAATGGCGAGCGGCTCCGCGGCCGAGGCCAGATGCTGCCATCCTTCGTTGCCGGCGACGGTGGCGGGTGACCAGTTTTTCGCAGCCTCGATGTTCATGCGTATTCTCTCACATGCAGGGGGTTCGGAAGCTCGACGTAACCTGCCAGCGGGTCGGTCACTTCGGTGTTCTCATTGATGTCGCGCAGCGCGATCAGGAAATTGCCCTTGGCGGCGAGCGTCGGCGCGTTGAGCAAATAGTCGACGCAGGACCGGTCAGCCATCGGCGTGGCGGCCAGCCGCTCGAGCGAGCGGCGGAATATCGCCAGCAGATCGTCTTCGTTGGTGAGGCCAGCGGCGGCAAGGGCTGCGACGGCGGCGAAAGCGCCATTGACGACCAGATAGTAGCCGAACAGCTTCGCGGCCGCTTCCGCTGGGAAGACATGATCGCCCGCCTGACCAGCCTCGGGCACGAATTCGCGCAGCCTGGGCAGGAATTCCTCGACATAACCGGTGCCCTGGCAGTCGCGAAAATAGAGCGCATTCGGCCAGCCGCCGGCGAGGCCGACGACGAGGTTCTGCTGATGGGCGCCGAACAGCAGGCCGAATTCCGAGAAGGCAACGATAAACGGCTCGATGGCGGCATGAAGGAAACGCTCGAACCACAAACGCGCCGTTTCCTCGACAGGTCGCTTCTCGTCGCGGGCGATGCGGCGGACCAGGTCGGACAGATGGCTTTCGGTACGGCCGGGATGGCGCTCGCAAAGCGCGCCGAGAACGGCAGCCCGCGGACTTCCCATGCCGCGAAACGGGTTTTCGCGAAACGAGACAATGGTATCCGTCATCAGCCGGCCGTCTTCGTCACGCAGGCCGAACCAGGCGGGCTCACCTAGCACCGTCATGGTCGGGCAGCGGCTCTGCAAGGCGCCGCCGAGCTTGCCCTTGACCAGCCGGTGCACCGAAAGGCCGCGCCGGCACTCATGCTCCTCGACGATGCGCCTGGAATTAGTCAGGCGCAGGCTGAGCGAGAATTTCAGCATCCACTCGGCTTCAGCTGAATGAACCGTGCGCAGCGAGGTCGTGGCCCGCCACGCTGGTCCGCCGAGCCCAACATCGACGATACGGCCGGCGCAAAACAGGCGCTCGACGCGGTCTTCCAGCATGAGCCGTACGGCCTGCCACGGATGCATCGGAACGAGAACCTTGCCCTGTTGCTTGCCAGCCCGAGCAAGCAGCTGCGGATCGCTGGCGGCAAGCCCGCGGACCATCTCGGTGACATCTAGCGGCTCGACGCTGCCCCCAGTGAGGATGGTCGGGTCGACGGCCCACCAGCGCAGTTTGAACGCATTGCAGTATTCATGCCCGAAGCGCGCGGAATCCGTGTGCGTGAACTCTTCGCGACTCATCGGCGCCGGATGCACGGCATGGCCGAAGCGCAGGGCGCTTTCGGCATCGATGAAATCAGGATCGCCTTCGGAGAAGGGCCGCGACGATCCACGCGCCGCAGTCGCCTCAGCGATTGCGGCGATGCTGGCCAGGCTGCGGCGCAGGAAGGTCAGCCGGCTTTTCGCTGTCGCCCGGCCGGCAATGTCGGGATCCGCCAGGATCAGCGCCAGAAGGCTGAAAAGGTCGATCTCGGTCGCTTCGCCGTCGGCCCCCTCGTTACTAGAATCGAGGCGCCAGAGCGGCATCGCGAAATCGTGGTAACCAACCTTCGAGCGATGCCGCGCCTCGACGAGCACCGCCGCGCGCGAGGCAGGGAAATTCAGACGCAGCACGGCCGCCTGCGGCCGAAACAGCCCGGTTTGCCTGGCGTCGACGAATTCCCAGCCATCCCATTCCCGCAGCAACGCGTTGAGTAACGGGCTTAATGCAGAGGAAGATTCAGGTTTCACTTGTTCCATGTGCATCCCCATAAATCCTAATAATACTGAATGCATTACGTTTTACATTGCCGTCTTTAAACATTTGTGTTGATTACATGTTCTAAACAAGAAATAAGCTTGGTCTTATGCGGACCAGTATGAAAAATCGATCTTCGCTTCTGCGCCGCCTGGCGATCGCGGTCTCGGCAATCGGCTTCGGCCAGTCGGCCTTCGTATCGCTCGTTCCCCTGGTGATGGAGCGGCTGAGGGTCGACACGTTTGCCATCGGCGCGGCAACTGCTGTCGGCGCGGCGGCCTTTCTGGTCGGCTCGCCGCTGTGGGGTCGCATGGGCGAGCGGCTTGGCCATGCCAGGCTGCTGCGCTTGCTCGGCCTCGCCATGCTGGCCGGCCAGGCGGTGTTCGCCATTCTGCTGATAGCCGGCACGGGAGCCGCGCTGGGCATCGCTTTGCTGATGCTTTCGCGAACCGTGTACGGTTTTGCCGCGTCCGGCGTCATGCCGACGGCGCAGGTCTGGGCCAGCCGCTCGGTTGCCGATGACAGGCGACAGGCCGCGCTGGGACTGCTTGGCGCCGGCGTCAGCATGGGGCGGCTGGCCGGCGCGCTGGCGGCAACGGCTGCCGTCCTGTCGCCGCTGCTGCCGCCCATCCTGTTCCTGTTCAGCCCGCTGTTGCTGTGGCTCGCGCGGGGCAAAGGGGAAGCCGGCGGACGGACCGACGGCAGGGCGGCCGACGTCGGCCGTGGAATATCGCCCTTCGATCGCCGCGCTCTGCCTTGCCTGGCGATGGGCTTGTGCCTGACGCTCGGCTTCGGACAGGTGCAGATGATGCTCGGCCCGATGACCCAGCAGCGTTTTGGCCTTGGTGCGACGCAGGCCACGACGTTGACCGGCCTGGCCCTGATGCTGGTCGCCGTCGTCATGGTTCTGGTCCAGGGACTGCTCATGGCGCGCCTGCGGCTGGCGGAGCGCAACAGCGTCGTCGTCGGCTGTCTCATGGTTTGCGTCGGCATGACGGCGCTGGCCGTCACGGCCAGCCATGTTGCCTCGGCAGCGTCTCTGGTGGTGGCGGCGGCCGGCATTGCCCTGGCGACACCCGGCTACACCGCCTGGCTGATGAAGCGCCTGGAGCCCGGCGAGCAGGGCGCGGCGGCCGGCTGGCTCACCAGCACCCATGTGCTCGGCCAGAGCATCGGCGCATTGGCCGGCGGCTTCGCCTTCACGCTCTGGCCCTTTGCGCCGCTGGCCGGCTGCGCGGCGCTGGCTCTGGCCGCCGCCTGTCTCGCTGCCATGGTTCGTGAGACCGGGCGTTAGGAAGACCGCGCTCATTCGGCGACCTCCGGCAATGGCGGCATCGGAGTACCCGGTTGGGCTTTTGCGGTATCGGCGAAATGGGCATTCAACATGCGATAGGTCGCCACCACGGCTATGCCCGACAGCACGGTCGCCAGGGTGAACAGCGCGGAGTAGCCGAGCATGTCGGCGAGGCGCCCGGCAAGCATGGAGCCGACGAGGTAGACGATAAGCTGGGCGCAGGACAGGATGGTGAAGTCGGTGCCCGGCTGGTCCGACGACGTCACGGCCATGAACAGGCTGTAGAGCGCCACGATCTCCATGTAGCGCACCAGCGTCTGCAGGAACGAGGCGCCGAAGATCGGCCAGAAGCCGGCGATAGCGCCGAAAGCATGCAGTGCAAAGATCAGGAAGCAGATGGTGCGCAGCGCGCCGAGCAGGCCGAGCACCGAGGCGGCGCCCCTTTTGTGCAGCAGCCATGCCGCCAGCGCCGAGCCGCCGAGCCCGACGGTGAGCGCGGCGCCGCCCGAGAGATAACCGATGACGTCGAGCGGCACGCCGGCATCGACGAGATAGGAGCCTTCCATCGACTTCACCAGCCCCTCGCTGGCGCGGTAGATGAGCGCGATCCACAGGATCTGGCGTGCCTCGGGCCGGCGCAGGAAACGCAGGATCGAGGGGCGGTCGATGGCCGCCTGCAGCGCGCTGGCGACGGGATCGGTCTCGCGCATGGCGAAGGCAGCAAACAGCGGGATGACGGACAGCGCGGCCACCATGGCCACCATGGTTTGCCAGCCGGCATGATGATAAACCAACAGGCCGAGCGTGCCGCCGAGAACGACGCCGAGCGCGACGGCGCCGCCGTGGATCGCATTGCCGATCGGCCTGTCCTTCGGGTCGAGATATTTGGCCGCGTAGCCGTCGGTGGCGATGTCCTGGGCCGACATCAACAGGCTCACGACAAGGCCGACGGCAAAGATACCGGCGACATCGGTCGGCTCGATCCAAAGCATGGCCGCGATGCCCGCGATGACGCCGATCTGGGTGATGATGACCCAGCCGGCGCGATGGGCGCGGGCCACTGGCCGAAAGCGATCGACCAGCGGCGCCCACAGGAATTTCAGCACCAGCGGCAGCATCAGCAGCGCCATCATGCCGATGGCGGTGCGCGACACGCCTTGCTCGCGCAGGATCGGCGGGATCGTCGCGGCAAACAGATAGCTCGGGATGGCCTGCGCCAGATAAAGGCAGGCGAGAACGACGAAAAGCCGCAGGCGCGAAAGCCCGGCGGGCGCCGGCCGGTCTGCGTCGCCGCTCATTTGACATAGTCCTTCGGTGCGTAACCGTTCAGGAAGGCGCCGGCCTCCGCCCGGCTGCGGGTGACGAGCACTGGAAAGCCGAACAGGCTTTGCCAGACGCGCTGCATGTTCTCGTCGGCGGCGGTGCGCACCAGTGCGCAGGCGCGACAGATCTTTTCGAGCTGCTCGCGTTCCGCCTTGTACCAGAGGTTTTGCGCCTTGCGCTGGGCGTCGCTCAGCGCGATCTCGATGCCGATATCGACCAGCAGCACGAACGGCTCTAGTTCCTGCGAAAGGCGGCCGAGCGCCTCGATATAGGCCCCGCCATCCGCCGGATCGGCGGGCGCTTCTGCCAGCAGCGAGACCAATGCACCGTTTCGTTGGAGAGACACCGCCATCGCCGCCCTCAGAATGTGATCTGGTAGGACAGAGCGACCGAACGCCCCAGCCCCGGAACGTCGGCGCCGCGCGTCGCCGATGCGGAAGGGTTGACGTAGTAGGTGTCGAACACATTGCGCACGGCAAGGTTCAGCACGCTTTCATTGGCGAACGTCTTCGATACGGCGAGATTGACCAGCGCAGCGCCGTCCAGGTCCTGGGTGGCGATGCGGTCGCGCCCTGAAAACAGCTCCAGTTCGCTGCGCAGGGTCAGCTCGTTTTCGAAACGGGTGGTGAGATAGACCAGGCCCTTGTAGGTCGATGGAATGCGGTTGTTGGGCAGATATTCGTTCGCTTCGATGTAGCCGTCGCGATCCGCGTCGTATTTGCCTTCGACATAGCCGACCGATCCGCCCAGCGTGAACATGCCGCTGAGGTCTGCCTCGAGATTGGCTTCGACGCCCCAGATACGTTCCTTCTGCTGCGATACCCGGTTGTTGACGATGTCGTAGCTGACGCCGTTGTCCGAGGTCGACAGATAGGTGCTGACGCCGCCGCGATAGTCGCCCCAATCGCCGCGCAGACCGGCTTCCCAGGTGTTCACCAGCTGGGGTTCAGGCGCGATATCGGCATAGCTGATCGCGTAATCCGGCGCGTTGGTGCACGGCAGCAGCGGCCGGATGGCGGTGCCATAGGCGTCGCAGGTTTCGGCGTTGGAGTTCAACCCGGCCCGGCGGGTGAAGCCGCCAATGTCGGTCAGGCTGTAGCCTTGCGAGAAATTGGCGAAAAGCTGCATCCTTTCGGTCAGATCGTAGACGGCGCCGGCGTTGAAGGTGACGGCGTCGTAGTCGAACGAGCCGCCGGTCACCTGGATCGCCGGCAGGCCGATAATGTTCCGGCCTAGCAGAACGGCAGCGGCAGGCCGGGTGAAGTCTTCAACGTTGAGATAAAACTGGTCGTAGCGCGCGCCGCCGCTGATGCGAAAGCGATCCGTCACCGGAACTTCGCCCTGCGCAAACAAGGCAACCGAGTTCTGGGTCGTGGGCGAGATGGCGTCCTGGCCGTTGGTCAGCTGCTGATCGGTGGCATCGAAAACGTAGTCGGCGCCCCAGGTCAGTGTGCTGCCCTGAGTGATAAAGTCCATCGGCGTGTTGACGGTCAGGTTGACGCCGCTGCGCCGCGATTGCAGCGCCGTCTGGTTGAAGTCGGCGGTCGGGTCCGTACCCGGCGGCAGGATCACCGGCCTCGTCGGGTTCGTCGGTAAATACACCTGGCTGTTGACGGCCGAGAATTTGGTAAAGGGCGACTGCTTGAAGATGTCGTTGTAGAACGCCTTGACCTCGAGGTTTCCGAGCGCGAAGTCGCTGTCGGTGTATTTGGCGGTCAGATATTTCGAATCTTCCTTCAGCGGCTTGCCTTCATAGGGATCGCCGAAATCCGGGGAGACGGGATTGGTCGTGTAATCGGTGAACCAGTCCGGCTTCTGGTTGGCATAGGTCCAGTCGACGCTGGCCTCGAAGCGCCTGGAATCGAACTGGTAGCCGGCCACGCCGAACAGATTGCCCGTGCCGGTGCGGTCGCCGCCGCCTTGGCCAAGCATGGCGTCCGAAGCCAGCTCGTTGCCGTGGCCGTCATAGGTGCGACGCGACAGATCGCCCGAGGCCGAGAAGAAATAGTCGAAATCGCCTTTCTTGCCCTCGACCGAGACACTGGTGCTTGGCCCGGCCGACTTGCCGGGGTTTTCGGTGAAGGCGGTGACGCCGGTGCGCACCGTCACCTTCGGCTTGTCGCTGTCGCCGCGCTTGGTGATGAAGTTGATCGTGCCGCCGGTGGCGCCGGCGCCATAAAGGCTGGACGCGCCATTGATGACTTCGATGCGCTCGACCGAATTCAGGTCGATCATCGACAGGATGCGTGAGACGTCCCGCAGCGGTGTGTTGCGCGGCACACCGTCGACCATGATGAGAACGCTGCGCCCGCGGAAGGTTTCCGAAGCGCCGGAAACGGTCTGGTTGCGTGGCGCGTAGCCGGGGACGATGCGGCTGATCAGGGTCGCGGCGTCGATATTTTCCTGCGCGGCTTCCTCGACCTGTTCCTGTTCCACGACCTGGACAGACTGGGCGACGCTGGAAATCGACCTTTCATTGCGGCCGGTGACCAGGATCTGGTCGAGCACGGTGGCTCCCTGCTGGTCTGTCGGGGCGGTTTCCTGGGCAAATGCCGCGCCTGCCATAATCGACGAACCCAAAGCCGATGACCAAAGAAGCGTACTGAAAAATCTGCGCATGCTGTCCCCATCCATGCCCTGGTCCCCAGCGCCAGAGCGGAAAGGCCCAGTTATAATTCATGATAAAACGAGTCAACATTTATTTTGTGGCTTTTCAAATCAGGATTAGTCAGCGAACGGATGATAGCCGGGTACATGAACGGCGCGCATTTTAGCCGGCACTAAGATGCTGAGTTTTCTTGACAAACGGCTTACGGGCGGCCGGCGGCGGCGTCAGCCTTTGTGCTTACAAGAAGCTCTGCGGATCGATGTCGACCTGCACGCGGACCGAGCCGCGCTGCTTCGGCCCTTCGGCCAGCATGGTGCGGATGAAGCCTTGGATGTCGGCGCGCTTTTCACCCTGGATCAGCAAACGGAAACGATGGCGCCCACCGAGCAGCGACAGCGGCGCCTCGGCCGGACCGAGCACGAACAGGTCGCTGGCCTGGGGTGCTGCACGGCGCAGGCCGCGCGCGTGGCCTTCGGCCTCGGCCCGCGTCACCGCACTGACGATGACGCCGGCAAGCCTGCCGAAGGGCGGCAGGGCTGCCCGTTCGCGCTCAGTGATCTCGCGTTCGTAAAAGGCCTCGGCATCGCCCGAGACGATCGCCCGCATCACCGGATGGTCCGGCTGGAAAGTCTGCAGCAGGCCGAGGCTCTTCTTGCCGGTGCGGCCGGCGCGTCCAGTCACCTGGCTGAGCAATTGGAAGGTGCGCTCAGCGGCGCGCGGATCGCCATTGGCGAGGCCGAGATCGGCATCGACGACGCCGACCAGCGTCATGTTGGGAAAGTTATGGCCCTTGGCGACCAGCTGCGTGCCGATGACGATGTCGGCCTCGCCATTGGCGATGGCCTCGAGCTCCAGCCGCAGCCGGCGCACCCCGCCCATCAAATCGGATGACAGGACGATCGTGCGCGCGTCGGGGAAATGCGCCACGACTTCTTCAGCTATCCGCTCGACGCCAGGCCCGCAGGCGACCAGATGGTCGAGCGTGCCGCATTCCGGACAAGCCTCCGGCCGCTTCTCATTGTGCCCGCAATGATGGCAGACGAGTTGGCCGCGAAAGCGGTGCTCGACCAGCCAGGCCGAACAAACCGGGCAGCCGAAGCGGTGGCCGCAGACACGGCACAGCGTCAGCGGCGCGTAGCCGCGCCGGTTGAGGAACAGCAGCGACTGTTCCTTCTTCTCCAGCGTACGTTGCATCTCACCGATCAGCAGCGGCGACAGAAACCCCCCGCGCGCCGGCGGCGCTCGGCGCATGTCGATCGATTTGAGATGCGGAAGCGCCGCCTCCGCGAAGCGGGCAGAGAGAACCGCTCTATCGTATTTACCTTGGCTCGCATTGACCCGGCTTTCGACCGACGGCGTCGCCGACGCCAGCACCACCGGGAAGCCGCTGATATGGCCGCGCACCACCGCCATGTCGCGGGCATTGTAGAAGACACGGTCCTCCTGCTTGTAGGCGGGGTCGTGTTCCTCGTCGACGACGATCAGCCCGAGCTCGCGGAACGGCAGGAACAGCGCCGAGCGTGCGCCGGCGACGACGCGCACGCCGCCTTCCGCCACCTGTCGCCAGACCTTTTCGCGCATTCGGGGCGGCAGGTCGGAATGCCATTCCGCCGGCTTGGCGCCGAAGCGCTGCTGGAAGCGTTCGAGGAAGGCATGCGTCAGCGCGATCTCCGGCAAAAGGATCAACACCTGCTTGCCCTGGTCGAGGGCTGCCGCCACCGCCTCGAAATAAACTTCCGTCTTGCCTGAACCGGTGACGCCGTCGAGCAGCGTGACGTTGAAAGCAGCGGCCGCGACATTGGCGCGCAGCATGGCGGCCGCGTCGGCCTGGTCGGACATCAGCTCCGGCACGGCGTAGGAGGGATCGGGCGCTGCGACCACCGGTCGCGGCGGGATCATCACCGTCTCGAACACGCCTTGCGCCTTAAGCCCCTCGATCACCGTCGTCGACACGCCCGCAGCATGCGCCAGGCCGGATCGCGTCCAGGCAAGCCCGCCTTCGGCCGTCTCCAGCACGCGCGTCCTGGCATCCGTCATCCGGTCGGGCATGACGAGGGTCCGCTGCAGGCCCTCGATCCACGGTTCGGGGTCAAAGGCCTCCGGCGCCCTGAGCAGCATGCGCGCCACCATACCGGGCCGCGATAGCGTGTACTGCGCCAGCCAGTCGACAAAGCGGCGCATGCCGCGGTCGATCGGCGGACAGTCGAAAACCTGCTCGATCGGCCGCAATTTCCTGGCGTCGACCTTTTCGACCACGCCGTCCCAGACAATGCCGGCAACCTGGCGCGGACCGAGCGGCACGCGCACGATCGAGCCCGGCACCACGCGCATGCCGGCGGGCACAGCGTAGGTGTAGGGCCGTTCGGCGGGCATCGGCACCAGCACCGGCGCGGCTGCGACAAAGGGCGAATCTTCGATCATCGGGCGTGACCTTGCCCCGACTTTGGTCTAGATCAAAGGGCAACCCCGAATGTGCATGACCTGCACATGGAAATCTTTCAGGAGACCCCCATGAAATTTTTTGTCGACACCGCTGACATCAAGGACATCAAGGAACTGAACGACCTGGGGCTGCTCGACGGCGTCACCACCAACCCTTCGCTGATCCTGAAATCCGGCGGCAAGATCGCTGATGTCACCAAGCAGATTTGCGACATCGTCAAGGGCCCGGTTTCGGCTGAAGTCGTAGCGAGCGAATACAAGGACATGATGGCTGAAGCCAAGGTCCTGGCCAAGATCGCCGACAATATCTGCATCAAGGTGCCGCTGACGCTCGACGGCCTGCGCGCCTGCAGGACGATCCGCACCGAAATGAACCGCATGGTCAATGTGACGCTGTGCTTCTCGGCCAACCAGGCGCTGCTCGCCGCCAAGGCCGGCGCCTCGTTCATCTCGCCCTTCGTCGGCCGCGTCGACGATACCGGCGCCGACGGCATGGAGCTGATCCAGGAAATCCGTCAGATCTACGACAATTATGATTTCGATACCGAGATCCTCGTCGCTTCGGTTCGCACCGTGAACCACGTCAAGCAGGCAGCCCTGATCGGCGCCGATGTCGTTACCGCGCCGGCGGCGACGCTGAAGGCGCTGGTCAAGCACCCGTTGACCGACAAGGGTCTGGATCAGTTCGCGGCCGACTGGGCCAAGACCGGCCAGAAGATCGGCTGAGAGCAAGGTTCGGTATCAACGAAAAAGGCCGGGAAACCGGCCTTTTTTTGCGAACTGCTAAAGTCGAGTTGGCAAAGCCAGGAAATGCTCAGGCCTTCTTGCCGTGCCTGACCAGATCCTGGGCGACGGACAGGCTCACCATTTCAGCCAGTTCACGCGCGGCGCGGTTCTCGGCGTCGAGCTGCGCCCGGTAGGAAGCGAACTCCTGCGTCGGCTTGTCGAAAGATGACGGGATCGAGCGCTTGCCGGTGGCGATCACCACCCCGGTCGTGGCATCGGTCAGCACATAGCTTGCGGTCAGCGTCACCGTGCCTGCCGTCGGCTCGTCTTCGTCGGTCTGGATCTGCACCACCGCGGCCGATTCGACCAGTTCGGTGACGCCGAGATCGAGCATGTAGACCGGCGCCGGCGGCTCGCCGGCGCCTTGACCAAAGGCAAATATCAGATTGTTGCGGACCTGCTGGGCGTAGCGGGTCTTGACCGGCTTGACCGCGACCGACGCCAGTTCCGCTGAAGCGCTGAGCGTCGAGCCGGCCGTCAACGGCGCGCTGGAATAGAGCGGCCTGACCGTACAGGCCGAAACCAGCGCCATCGAAGCGACCATGCCGTACAGCGCTGCGCGGCGCAGCAAGCGCGCCGTCTTTTCCAGATCAGGCCCCATCCTTCTGAAGTCAAACAACGACATTGACGATCCTCTGCGGCACGATGATCACCTTGCGGGGCGCCTTACCTTCCAGCGCTTTCTGCACGAAGTCGAGAGCCAGAACCGCTTTTTCGATCGCACCTTGGTCCGCGTCGCGGGCAATTGTCAAATAGCCGCGCATCTTGCCGTTGACCTGGACCGGCAGCACAACCTCGTTGTCGACGACCAGCGCCGGATCGTAGACCGGCCAAGGCCGTTCGGCGACCAGATCAGTGCCGCCCAGCGTGTGCCAGCACTCTTCGGCCAGATGCGGCATGACCGGCGCGACCACATGCACCAGGATCTCCACCGCCTCGCGGCAGGCGCCTTTGAGCGCCGCATCGGCCTTGCCCTCGGCGATGTCGTTTAGCGGCGCGGTCAAGGCATTGGCCAGTTCGTAGATGCGGGCGATGGCCCGGTTGAAGCCGAGCTTCTCGATATCCTCGCCGATAGCCTTCAGGATCTTGTGCGCGGCCTTGGAAACGGCCCCCGCCTCGCCCTCCGGCGCCGCCTGCGGCTTGGCGCCGTCAAGCGTCTCGGCGGCGATCGACACCAGGCGCCAGACACGCTGGATGAAGCGATGTGCGCCGGCGGCGCCATCGTCCGTCCATTCGACGTCGCGCTCGGGCGGCGAATCCGACAGCATGAACCAGCGTGCGGTGTCGGCGCCGTAGCCGTCGGTGATGTCTTCCGGGCTTACCGTATTCTTCTTCGACTTCGACATCTTTTCGAGTGAGCCGATCGCCGCCTCTTCGCCGGTGGCGATCTCGATGGCGCGGCGCTTGCCGCCGACATCCTCGATCCTGACCTCAGCCGGCGACAGCCAGCGGCCATTGTTCGACGCTCCGCCGACGCGGTAGGTCTCATGCACCACCATGCCTTGCGTGAACAGGCCCTTGAACGGCTCGGCCAGGTCGAGATGCCCGGTCGCGCGCATGGCGCGGGTGAAGAAGCGCGAATAGAGCAGATGGAGGATCGCGTGCTCGATGCCGCCAATATACTGGTCGACGGCCAGCCAGTCATCGGCAGCCTTCGGCTCCGTCGGCTCGTTGGCCCAGGGCGCGGTGAAGCGCGCGAAATACCAGGATGAATCGACGAACGTGTCCATCGTGTCAGTCTCGCGGCGCGCATCCTTGCCGCATTGCGGGCACTTCACATGCCGCCAGGTCGGGTGGCGGTCGAGCGGATTGCCGGGACGGTCGAACTCGATGTCGTCGGGCAGCTTGACGGGCAGGTCGGCCTTCGGCACCGGCACGACGCCGCAATCCTCGCAATGGATCATCGGGATCGGGCAGCCCCAGTAGCGCTGACGCGAAATGCCCCAGTCGCGCAAGCGGAAGTTCACCTTGCGCTCCGCCATTGGCCGCCCGCCTATGGTCTTCTGCTCCAGGAGCTTTGCCACCTCGTCGAACGCCTGCTCCGGCTTCAGGCCGTCGAGGAAACGCGAATTGATCATCACGCCGTCATCGACATAGGCCTCTTCCGTGACCTGGAAGGTCTTGGCGTCGGCATCTTCCGGCATTACCACCGGGATCACCGGCAGGCCGTATCTGTTGGCGAAATCGAGGTCGCGCTGGTCGCCCGACGGGCAGCCGAATATGGCGCCGGTGCCGTATTCCATCAAAACGAAATTCGCGACGTAGACCGGCAGGGTCCACGAGTCGTCGAACGGATGCACGACGCGGATGCCGGTGTCGAAACCTTTCTTCTCGGCCGTCTCCAGTGCGGCCACCGACGTGCCCATATGCCTGATTTCGTCGATGAACTTGGCCAGATCGAGATTGGTCTCGGCGGCCTTCCTGGCCAGCGGATGGTCGGCGGCGACCGCCATGAACGACGCGCCGAAAATGGTGTCGGGCCTGGTCGTGTAGACCTCCAGTTCCTTCGCATCGCCAACCGGAGCGGCCAGCGGCCAGCGGATCAGCAGCCCTTCCGAGCGGCCGATCCAGTTCTGCTGCATCAGCTTGACCTTTTCCGGCCACTCGCCGAGACCATTCAGCGAGTCCAGCAGGTCCTGCGCGTAGTCGGTGATCTTGAAGAACCACTGCGTCAGCTCGCGCTGTTCGACCAGCGCGCCCGAGCGCCAGCCACGGCCGTCGATGACCTGCTCGTTGGCGAGCACCGTCATGTCCTCCGGGTCCCAGTTGACCTTGGAGGATTTGCGCGTCACCAGCCCCTTTTCGACGAAGTCGAGGAACAGCATCTGCTGGCGGTGGTAATAGTCGACGTCGCAGGTGGCGAACTCACGCGCCCAGTCCAGCGACAGGCCCATCATCTTGAGCTGCTCGCGCATGGCGGCGATGTTGGCGTAGGTCCATTCCTTGGGATGGACCTTGTTCTGCATCGCCGCGTTTTCGGCCGGCATGCCGAAAGCGTCCCAGCCCATCGGGTGCAGCACGTTGAAGCCCTTGGCCCGCTTGTAGCGCGCCACCACATCGCCCATCGTGTAGTTGCGGGTGTGGCCGATATGGATCTTCCCCGAGGGATAGGGGAACATCTCCAGCACGTAGTATTTCGGCTTTGGATCGTTGTTATGCGCTTCGAACAGCTTCTTTTCGGCCCAGGCCTTCTGCCATTTGGGCTCTGAAGCGCGCGGATTGTATCGTTCGGTTGCCATCGGATGATTTTCACTTAAAAGCAGGCGCAGACCGCCGGACAAGGCCCGGTGGCCAAGGTAAATGTCGTCGCGGTGTTCACCATGGATTGCCGGACCCGTCAACTGCGGCGAGCCGGCCAAGACGATTAAAGACAGGCAGGATATGGACATGGCCAGCGCCGTCGAACAGTTTTTCGCCGTCAAGACGAGGATCGCTGCCGCCGAGCGCGAGGCCGGCCGCGACGCCGGTTCGGTGACGCTGGTTGCGGTGTCGAAGACTTTTGAGGCCGACGTCATCCGCCCGGTCATCGAGGCTGGCCAGCGCGTCTTCGGCGAAAACCGCGTGCAGGAAGCGCAAGGCAAATGGCCGGCCTTGAAAGCGGAATTCCCTAATATCGAACTGCATCTGATCGGCCCGTTGCAGTCGAACAAGGCGAGGGAAGCCGTCGCTCTCGCCGACGTCATCGAGACCGTCGACCGCGAAAAGATCGCCGCCGAACTCGCCAAGGAAATCGTGCGCCAGGGCCGCACGCCGAAACTCTACGTCCAGGTCAATACCGGCTCGGAGCCGCAGAAGGCCGGCATCGAGCCGCGCGACGCCGTCGCCTTCGTCGCCCGCTGCCGCGATGTCCATGGCCTCGCCATCGAAGGCCTGATGTGCATCCCGCCGGCCGACGAAAACCCCGGCCCGCATTTCGCCCTGCTGGAAAAGCTCGGCATGGAGGCCGGCGTGGCAAAACTGTCGATGGGCATGTCCGGCGACTTCGAGACCGCCATAGCCTTCGGCGCCACCAGCGTTCGGGTCGGGTCAGCGATTTTTGGAAGCCGGTAGCCTTCGGCTTCGTGAGACACCTGTCGTTCCCCGGCTATTCGAGCTAATGTTTCGAGCACATCCGGCGAGTTAGCGAGGACTATTCTTCTTGGACTGGCACCTCAGGGACGCGAGAAACAATCTTTCGAAGCTTGTACGACAGGCGCACGAAGAAGGGGCGCAAACCATCACCTTGCGCGGAAAGCCGGCTGCCGTCGTATTATCTCCTGATGACTATGACCAACTGATCGGCGCAAAGCCTTCGCTTGCCGAATATCTTCTCTCCGGTCCCGCGTGGGACGACGATTTCGACGAGGAGGTCAACCGCCGCTCAAAGACGATGATCCGACCCGTGGAATTCTGATAGATTTTTCGGCATGAAGATCTCGCGACGGTTGACGGGCTCTATGAGCCAACTGCGCTAGGTCGATTGTGCCACCACTGGAAACGAAACGCACCGTTCCTATTTGCATGGCGTCATCACACATCTGCTGGAGCCGCCACCATGCGCTACAATCAACTCGGAAATACGGGGATGTTCGTTTCCGAACTGTGCCTCGGCACCATGACCTTCGGCGCCGCCGGCGAGAATGCCCAATGGGGCCTGATCGCCAGCCTCGACCAGAAGGGCGTCAACGACATCGTTGCCCGTTCCATCGCCGCCGGCGTCAATTTCTTCGACACGGCCGACGTCTATTCATTCGGCCAGTCCGAACGCCTGCTTGGCCAGTCGCTCAAGGATCTTGGCGTCAAACGCTCGGACGTCGTCATTGCCACCAAGGTGCATGGCGCCATGGGCCAGGGCCCGAACGAGCGCGGCTCTTCGCGCGGCCACATCATGGATTCGGTCGAGGGCAGCCTGGAGCGGCTGCAGCTAGACCATATCGATCTCTACCAGCTGCACGGCACCGACACCGTGACGCCAGTCGACGAGACGCTGCGGGCGCTCGACGATCTCGTTGCCAGCGGTAAGGTCCGCTATGTCGGCGTCTCCAACTGGGCGGCCTGGCGCATCGCCAAGGCGCTGGGCGTTGCCGAGCGCAAGGGATTTTCCCGCTTCGAGACCATCCAGTCCTATTACTCGATCGCCGGCCGCGACCTCGAGCGCGAGATCGTGCCGCTCATCAACGAGGAGAAGCTCGGCCTGATGGTCTGGTCGCCAATGGCCGGCGGCCTGCTGTCGGGCAAATACGGCCCCGGCGCGCCCGGCAATGGCGAAGGCCGCCGCGCCGCCTTCAACTTCCCGCCGGTCGATGAGGACCGCGCCTGGGCGGCTGTCGCCGTGATGCGCGAGATCGCCCAGAAGCACGGCGTCAGCGTCGCCACGGTGGCGCTCGGCTATGTCCTGGCCAAACCTTTCGTCATGAGCGTCATCATCGGCGCCAGCCGCATGGAGCAGCTCGAGCAGAACCTTGCCGCGGCCGAGGTGAAGCTCGACGCCGACGATCTCGCCAGACTGGATGAGGTCAGTGCGCTGCCGGCCGAATATCCCGGCTGGATGCTGGAGCGTCAGGGCGCCGGTCGCCGCCCGGCGCCGTTCACCCCGAAGAAATAGTCATCGCTGTCGCCTGATGCTTGGGGGGTCATCTGGCTCCCCAACGTCTTTTCAGCTCATCCGCACGCTCTCGACCAGAAAGTCGAGAAACGCCCGCACCCGTGCGGGCAAATGCCGGCCCTGGCCGACATAGACGGCGTGGGTAGGCTCCTCGTCCCCCGGATTGAAATCCTCCAGCAGCGCCGTCAGCCGCCCCGCCGCGATGTCATCGGCCACATGCCAGTGTGCCAGCCGGGCGATGCCGGCGCCGCCGACCGCCATCAACCGCATCGACTCGCCATCGCCGACCAGCGTGTTTCCGGTGATCGGCACCATGACGGCGTTCCCGGTTGCATCGACAAACGACCAGCCATCGACATGCCGGGCAAAGCCGAAAGCCATGCGATTGTGCCGGTCGAGATCTGCTGGAACCAGCGGCGTGCCATGCGTCTTGAGATAGGACGGTGCGGCAACGACCGTCATCCGGGTTTGCCCGAGCTTGCGCGCCACCAGCCGCGATTCGCCGAGCGGCCCGGCGCGGATGGCGACGTCGGCACGCTCAGCCATCAAATCGATGACGCTGTCGGTCAGCACCAGATCGACCGAAATCTCGGGATAGCGTTCGAGGAAATCAGGCAGCAGCGGGATCAGCCGATGCACCCCGAAGGGCACATAGGAGTTGACGCGCAGCCGTCCGCGCGGCGCGGCACCCACGGCCGCCTCGCGCTCGGCCGCCGCCATATCGGCCAGGATGCGCACCCCGCTGTCATAGAACGCCGTCCCTTCCGGCGTCAGCTGCAGCTTGCGCGTCGAGCGGGTGACCAGCCGCGCGCCGAGCCTTGCCTCCAGTCGCGCGATCAGCTTGCTCACCGCCGACGGTGTCATCCGCAGCGAACGAGCCGCAGCCGAGAAGCTGCCCGCCTCGACGACGCGGACGAACACTTCGATCTCGCCGGAACGGTTGATATCGGGTCTGGCCATCTGTGAATCTATTTCACGGGAAATATGCCCAAGGCAAGTCTGGTTCACAAGGCATGGCAACACGATCTCTGCGGTCGGGGCGCGGGTCTGGACAGCGCGCTCGTTCGAGTTCGAACTGGAAACCGCCATGCCTCTTGCCCTCTACGCCCTCGCTGCCGGCGCCTTCGGCATCGGTGTCACCGAATTCGTCATCATGGGGCTGCTGATCGATGTCAGCAAAGATCTCGGAGTCTCGATCTCGGCCGCCGGCCAGTTGATTTCGGGCTACGCGTTGGGCGTCGTCATCGGCGCGCCGCTTTTGACCATCGCCACCGGCAACTGGCCCCGCAAGACCGTCCTTCTGGCCCTTATGGCGATCTTCACGCTCGGCAACCTCGCCTGTGCGATCGCCCCCGACTACTGGACGCTGATGGGCGCCCGCATCATCACCGCCTTTGCCCATGGCACTTTCTTTGGCGTCGGCTCGATGGTCGCCACCGGCCTGGTCGCGCCCAACAAGAAAGCCTCGGCGATCGCGCTGATGTTCACCGGCCTGACTATCGCCAACATCCTCGGCGTGCCCTTCGGCACCTGGCTCGGCCAGACCTTCGGCTGGCGCGCCACCTTCTGGGCCGTAACCCTGGTCGGCTTGGCAGCCTTTGCCGTCATCCTGCTTCTGGTGCCGCGCAGCAAGGAAGCGCCCGAGAAGACCAATCTGCGCGCCGACCTCGCCGTGCTGCGCCGCACGCCGGTGCTGCTCGGCCTCAGATCGGAAGAGCACACGTCTNCCGAGATCACCGGTTTTGGGGAAGCCGCCGTGTCGCCGATCCTGCTCGTCTTCGGCGGCGGTCTTATCGCCGGCAATCTGCTTGGCGGCAAGGTCGCCGACCGCTGGTTGGTGCCGACTGTGCTCGGCAGCCTCGTGGTGCTGGCGTTGGTGCTGGCCACCATGACCTTCGCCGTCCACAGCCAAATCCTGGCCGTCATCTATGTCGGCCTGCTTGGTGCCGCCGCCTTCGCCACCGTGGCGCCGCTGCAGATGTGGGTGCTGGAAAAGGCGCAAGGCGCGGGCCAGAGCCTCGCCTCGTCCTTCAACATCGCCGCCTTCAACCTCGGCAATGCCGCCGGCGCTTGGCTTGGCGGCGCGGTGATTGCCCATGGCCTCGGCCTCGGCTCACTAACCTGGATCGCCGCTTTGCTGCCGGTCGCGGCTCTTGGCGTCGCTGCCCTGGCGCTGCGCCTCGATCGCGCCCCCACAATCGGGGCGCCGGTCTGCGCCCAGTCATGAGCATCACGCGCAAATCCTTCTTCGACATCATCAAGGAGCATAAAATGGATTATCGACGTCTCGGCGCATCGGGCCTGAAAGTGCCTGCACTCTCTTTCGGCGCCGGCACTTTCGGCGGCTCCGGGCCGCTGTTCGGGGCCTGGGGCAGCAGCGACGCCAAGGAAGCGCGGCGGCTGATCGACATCTGCCTCGAGGCCGGCGTCAATTTGTTCGACACCGCCGATGTCTATTCGAATGGCGCCTCCGAGGAAGTGCTTGGCGAAGCCATCAAAGGCCGCCGCGACGCGGTGCTGATCTCGACCAAGACCTCGCTGCCGATGGGCGACAGACCGGCCGAATACGGCTCGTCGCGCTCGCGGCTGATCAAGGCCGTGGACGCGTCCCTGAAGCGCATGGGCACCGATTACATCGACCTGCTGCAGCTGCACGCGTTTGATGCCGGCACGCCGATCGAGGAGGTGTTGTCGACGCTGGACGATCTCGTGCGCGCCGGCAAGCTGCGCTATGTCGGCGTCTCCAACTTCTCCGGCTGGCAACTGATGAAGTCGCTGGCCGAGGCCGACAAGCATGGCTACCCGCGTTATGCCGTACACCAGGTCTACTATTCGCTGGTCGGCCGCGACTATGAGTGGGAGCTGATGCCGCTCGGCCTCGACCAGGGCATCGGCGCGCTGGTGTGGAGCCCGCTCGGCTGGGGCCGCCTGACCGGCAAGATCCGCCGCGGCCAGCCCCTGCCGGAAAAGAGCCGGCTGCACGACACCGCCGATTTCGGCCCGCCGGTCGCGGACGAACATCTCTACCGGGTCATGGATGCGCTTGATGCGATGGCTGAAGAGACCGGCAAGACCGTGCCGCAGATCGCCATCAACTGGCTGTTGCGGCGCCCGACCGTGTCCTCCGTCATCATCGGCGCCCGCAACGAGGAACAGCTGCGCCAGAACCTCGGCGCCGTCGGCTGGGCATTGACGCCGGAGCAGGTCAAAAAGCTCGACAAGGCAAGCGAAGTGACCGCGCCCTACCCGTACTTCCCCTATCACCGCCAGGAAGGTTTCGCCCGGCTGAACCCGCCTGCGGTGTGATCGCCGACGTTGAAGCTGCCAATCTCCCCCCTCGCGGGGGAGATCAGCTATACTGCCGCTCAGTGCAGCACGAACTCCCCATCCACCTTCCGCCATTCGTTCGGCGCGATCAGCTTCTGGTGCGTGTAGCTGATCGAATGCAGCGGCCCGTCGAGCCTGGCCTTCCAGAACTCGATGAACTTGATCAGCACCGGAAACTTCGGCGCCAGATCGTAATCCTGCCAGATGAAGCTCTGCAGCAGATGCGGGTGGTCGGGAAAATGGTACAGAATCTTGGCCGTGGTCAGGCCATACCCCTTGAGCATCAGGTCCATTTCGGAATGATCGCGCATGACAGCCCCTTGGCCTAGTTGATTCTCCATTCCTCCCAACACCGAATTGTGCGCGCCGTTCCTTAACTGTCTATGATTTTCCTGATCCCAGTCGGGTTTTATGCACGAAAACATGCAGTTAGCAGCGACCGCTGCCGAGTGCTGATACAACCGAAACGGGAGCTGCGGCATCCCGCCACGCGAATCCAACGTCTAATGTTGCCGTCAGCGCGGAACTGTTAATAATGCCGCCGAATTCGCGGCTGCGTCGCCGTGATACTGGCTGTGGTCAAGCCGGTGGCCTGGTTTGGGAGGAAGTGAAGACATGTCCGAGGTGAAGATCCACCGCGTCCAGCCGGCGTGGAAGAAGAAGGCGCTGATCGACAACGACACCTACCTCAAATGGTATGCCGACAGCGTGAAGAATCCGGACAAGTTCTGGGGCAAGCACGGCAAGCGCATCGACTGGTTCAAGCCGTTCAGCAAGGTCAAGAACACCTCCTTCGAGGGCAAGGTCTCGATCAAATGGTTTGAGGACGGCGAAACCAACGTCTCCTACAACTGCATCGACCGCCATTTGAAGAAGCGCGGCAACCAGACAGCCATCATCTGGGAAGGCGACAATCCCTACGACGACAAGAAGATCACCTATAACGAGCTCTACGAGCATGTCTGCCGGCTCGCCAATGTGATGAAGAAGCACGGCGTCAGGAAGGGCGACCGCGTCACCATCTACATGCCGATGATCCCGGAAGCGGCCTACGCGATGCTGGCTTGCACCCGCATCGGCGCCATCCACTCGATCGTCTTCGGCGGCTTTTCACCGGACGCGCTGGCCGGCCGCATCGATGACTGCAAGTCGACCTTCGTCATCACGGCCGACGAGGGCCTGCGCGGCGGCAAGCCGATCCCGCTGAAGGAAAACACCGACAGAGCGATCGAAATCGCCGCCAAGGCCGGCACCAAGGTCGATAAGGTGGTCGTCGTGCGCCGCACCGGCGGCAAGACCGGCTGGGTTCAGGGACGCGACATCTGGTACCATGACGAGATCGCCACGGTGAAAGGCGACTGCAAGCCGGAGAAGATGAAGGCCGAGGATCCGCTGTTCATCCTCTATACCTCAGGCTCGACCGGCAAGCCGAAGGGCGTGCTGCACACCACCGCCGGCTATCTCGTCTATGTCTCGATGACCCACCAATATGTCTTCGACTACCATGATGGCGATATCTACTGGTGCACCGCCGATGTCGGTTGGGTCACCGGCCACAGCTACATCGTCTATGGCCCGCTCGCCAACGGCGCCACCACGCTGATGTTCGAGGGCGTGCCGAATTACCCCTCGCAGTCGCGCTTCTGGGAAGTCATCGACAAGCACAAGGTCAACATCTTCTACACTGCGCCGACGGCACTGCGCGCGCTGATGGGCGCCGGCGACGAACCGGTGAAGAAGACCTCGCGCAAGTCGCTGCGCGTGCTGGGCTCAGTCGGCGAACCGATCAATCCGGAAGCCTGGGAGTGGTATTTCAACATCGTCGGCAACGGCAAGGTGCCGATCGTCGACACATGGTGGCAGACCGAGACCGGCGGCATCCTGATCACGCCGCTGCCCGGCGCCACCGACCTCAAGGCTGGTTCGGCGACGCGGCCCTTCTTCGGCATCAGGCCGCAGCTGGTCGACGGCGAAGGTAGGGTGCTGGAAGGGGCGGCCGACGGCAATCTCTGCATCGCCGATTCCTGGCCCGGCCAGATGCGCACCGTCTATGGCGATCATGACCGCTTCGTGCAGACCTATTTCTCCACCTACAAGGGCAAATACTTCACCGGTGACGGCTGTCGCCGCGACGCCGATGGCTATTACTGGATCACTGGCCGCGTCGACGACGTCATCAACGTTTCCGGCCACCGCATGGGAACGGCCGAGGTCGAATCGGCGCTCGTCAGCCATGAGAAGGTGTCGGAAGCAGCTGTCGTCGGCTATCCCCACGACATCAAGGGCCAGGGCATCTACAGCTACGTTACCTTGATGAAAGGCGTGGAGCCGAGCGAGGAACTGCGCAAGGAGCTTGTCGCCCATGTCCGCAAGGAGATCGGCGCAATCGCCTCGCCCGACAAGCTGCAGTTCGCGCCCGGACTGCCGAAAACCCGCTCCGGCAAGATCATGCGCCGTATCCTGCGCAAGATCGCCGAGGACGATTTTTCCGCGCTCGGCGATACCTCGACACTGGCCGATCCGGCCGTGGTCGATGATCTGATCGCCAACCGCCAGAACAAGAAGGGCTGAGGGGATTTGATGGCTGCACTGGGCGCAGTCACGGAGCTCTGGCGTTACCCCGCAAGTTCGCTTGCCGGCGAACGCCAGGACGCCATTTCGGTCGGCCTTGAAACCATCGACGGCGACCGGCTGTTCGGCCTTGTCGATGTCTCGGACAATGAGATCGCGCGGCCCGACCGCGACGCCAAGTGGCACAAGGTGCCGCGCATCCGCACCCGGCTGAGCAAGGACCGCAAGCTGGAGATCGCCGTTCCCGACGGCGACTGGCTGGCAGTGCCGGGTGTGGAATGCGACCAAGCCATCTCGGCCTATCTCGGCTTCGCCGCCTCGATCCGGCCGTTCAGCCAGGACAACGCCCCCGGCTACACCGGCCCGCTCACCGCGGCGCGCTACCGCAAAGCGCCGATCCATCTCTTGACCACCGCATCGCTGGCGCGGCTCAAGGCGCTGCACCCCGAAGGCATTCCCGATCCGCGCCGCTTCCGCCCCAACATTGTCGTCGACATGGCGGCGGTCGAGAGCTCGTTTCCCGAGACCGAATGGATTGGCCGCAAGCTTGCCATCGGCGACCTGCTGGTGACCGTCTCGGAGCCGTGCCGCCGCTGCGGCTTCACCATCATCAGCCAGGACGGCTTCGACCACGATCCCGGCATCCTGCGCAATCTGGTCCGCCACAACGCGCACAATCTTGGCGTCTATTGCACTGTGGACAGGCCTGCCCGCGTCGAGATCGGCGCGCCGATGCGGTTCGTGTAGGCCTCTACCGCGAGGCAGCGAATCGCAGACCTTGGAAAGCGTGGGGTTCGGCCCCGAATCCTATCTCTACCGATACAGATCCGCCCGTGTCGGCGGCAGCCCGCTCGGCCCGCGTGCGCGTTTGGTGACGACGGTCTGAAAAATCTGCGCCGAGGCGCGCTCGAAGGTGATCGAGCAGCCGGTGAGATAAAGCAGCCACAGCCGTGCCTTGGCCTCGCCGACTTCGGCGACCGCCTCGTCGAAGCGAGCCTGTAGCCGCTCGGCCCACAGCCGGCAGGTGCGCGCATAGTGCTCGCGCAGATTCTCGACGTCGTAGACCAGGAAGCCATGCGCCTCCAGATTGCCCAGCGTCATGCCGATCGTGTCGAGTTCGCCGCCTGGGAAAATGTATTTGAGCAGCGCCTTGAACTCCGGCCCCTTGCGCAAGGTTTTCTTCAAGTCGCCCTTGCTGCGCCTGGTGATGGCGTGGTGCAGATAGATGCCGCCGGGCTTCAGCAAGCGATGGATGGTCTTGAAATAGGTGGCGTGGTTGGCGAGGCCGAGATGCTCGAACATGCCGATCGACGATATCTTGTCGAAGGAGCCTTTGAGCTCCGCATAGGATTTGATCTCGATGGTGATGCGGTCCTGCAGCCCTTCGGCGCGGATGCGCTCGCGGGCGAGATCGGTCTGCGCCTGCGACAGCGACACGCCATGGCCGACGACGCCGTAATTTTTGGCCGCATGGATCAGCATGGCACCCCAGCCGCAGCCGATGTCCAGCAGCTTTTCGCCCGGCTTCAGCCTGAGCTTGCGGCAGATATGGTCGAGCTTGTCGGCCTGCGCCTGGTCGATGCCATCGGCGAAATCCGTGAAATAGCCGCAGCTGTAGACCATGCGCTCGTCGAGGAAGAGCCGGTAAAAGGCATTCGAAATGTCGTAGTGATGCTGGATCGCCTCCTGGCTCGACCCGCTGACATAGGGGTTGCGACCCGACAGATCGGTGCGTGCACTCATCTGCTTGCGTGACAGGAGCACCGCCGGCAGGTCGCGCAGGATCGCCAGCTTCGGCAGCGACTTGAGCTTGGTCCTGAGCTTGCCTTGCGACGGCAGTGCGTAGAAATCGAAAATCGTCCCGTCTTCGATGTCTATCGTCTTGGAGATCCACATCTCGATCAGCGTCGACAGTGATGGCCGCTTCACCACCTGCCAGACGATGTCCTGGTCGTTGATGGTGAGCACGGGCCCGATGGCGGGACCGATCCGCTCGCCGGTCCACAGCTTGACCGCAAAACCCGGCTTCAGCGTTTCGATCACCGTTCGCACGATGCGCGCGGCCTTCTCGGCTGCCTCCATGGCCATCCTCCCGAGTCCTGACAATCCACCTTGCATGGATTTTGCCCGCCCTCGCGGCTCTTCGCAACCCGGCGCAAAAGGCGGCTCGCCAGCTATTTCAAATCGGCATCTTGTTTTTTGCTGCAACGCACCCCATCATCTGTACGTGTTCAACAAATCGAAAGGAGGTGATCCGATGTCGAGTGATTTCGTTTTCCAGAACGTGGCCTCAGCGGATTGCACTTTCGGGAAGCAGTCTTCCCGTTAAGGCGCGATAAGCGCGGCGGGTGACCTCGGTCGCCGCCATTGGCCGCGCCACGGACGGAAACACGGAAGGCCGCCGGCTTCGTCAAGAAGCGGCGGCCTTTTCCATTTCCGGATTGTGTGTCGAAGCGGATCAGAATCCGGTCACGCCAGCATCCGCGCGCTGACCGTCTTGTCGACGCCGTGATAGGGCGGATTGAACAGATTGCCTTCCTGCTCGTAGGTCCAGACCTTGAACAGCGAGAGTTGGTGCGGGCCGAAGCTGTGCAGCAGCGGCACATCCGTGGCATCACGACCGCGCGCGATGACGACGCGGCCTATCCTCGGACGATTATGACGGGGGTCGAACGTGTACCATTTGCCGTCGAGGAACACTTCCGTCCAGGCCGAAAAGTCCATCGGCGCCGGGTCGGCCGGTACGCCGATGTCGCCGAGATAACCGTTCACATAGCGGGCCGGGATGTTCATGCAGCGGCAGAGCGTGATCGCCAGATGGGCGAAGTCGCGGCATACACCAACCTGCTCCTCATGCGCTTGGGCTGCGGTGCGCGTCGACCGCGCATAGCCATAGCCGAAGGACAGCCGGTTGTGGACATAGTCGACGATCGCCTGCACCCGCGCCCAGCCGGAGGGAACATGGCCGAAAAGCTGCCAGGCCAGACTGCTCAGATGATCGGTCTCGCAATAGCGGCTGCCGAGGAGGTAGCCGAGCACATCGTCCGGCAGTTCCGCCACCGGCACTTCCCTGGCCAGCGTGTTGACCGCGTCAGGCTCGCCGCTGTCCTCGACGGCTGCGTCATAGAGAATGCGGAAACTGCCGGCGGGTACGGTGAAGCGGCGGCAGGTATTGCCGAACAGATCGTGATAGACCTTGCTCGGCACTGAAGGCGACGTCAGCACGCGCGTCTGCCGTTTGATGTCGGCCTGACGATCCCTGTGGATATCAAGCAGCGAGATGACCGGCGTGGCGCCGACGCATTCAATGGCGATTTCGTAGCCGAGCCGGATCAGCACAATGATTGCCCCTTCGATCCCGTGGAAAACAGTATGCTCAAAACGCCAGAGGCGGGACCATGGTTCCCTGGAACTATCGAAAAGGCTCTCCCGCGGCTTCCCAGGCAGGCGTGGCGACGTTACGGTCGCACGACATGTTTCGACCCTCCCGAAACGATCCCTAACCCCGTGGAAATCTGATGTTTGCAGGCAGAAAATTCGCCGCGTTCCTGTTCGATATGGATGGCACGGTGCTCAATTCGATCGCCTCGGCCGAGCGCGTCTGGGCGGCGTGGGCGCTTAAGCACGGTCTCGACGTCGAAGCCTTCCTGCCGACGATCCATGGCGTGCGGGCGGTCGAGACCATCACCAGGCTGGCGCTTCCCGGCGTCGACCCTGTTCATGAGGCGTTTGTGCTGTTGCAGGCCGAGTCGGACGATGTCGAAGGCGTGCTGCCGATCGCCGGCGCAGTACGGTTTCTCAACGCGCTGCCGGCCGAGCGCTGGGCGATCGTCACCTCCGCGCCGCGCCCGTTGGCGCTGCTGCGCATGCGGGCCGCCGGCATCCCGGTTCCCGCCTTGGTGGTCGCGGCCGAGGATGTGTCGCACGGCAAGCCGGCGCCCGACTGTTTCCTGCTGGCGGCAAAGCGGCTCGGCGTCGACATCGGCGACTGCCTGGTCTTCGAGGACGCACCGGCCGGCATCGCGGCGGCGGAAGCAGCGGGAGCGTCGGTGATGGTGATCAGCGCCACTCACCAGCATCCAATGACGACTCAGCACAACTCGATTGGCGGCTACGAAACCGTCTCCATCGCGATCGATGACAGCGGCTGGATGACGTTGGGGGCACAGCGCAGCGCGGCTTAGGACAAGGCTCGGATATGTCGCGAACCGGAACGGAGCGGACTCGGCCCGTGAGTACCGGAAGCGCAGGAACCGGTTGTTCGCAGGCCGGCATCACCTGAATCCCGCATATCCTTAGAAGTCCGTAGCCAGGCCCTTCACTTCCCAGTCGCCGTAGCGGCCGGGTTCCTTGCCGCCGCGGCCGCCGATTTCCTTCGGCAACGCAGCTTCCTTCTGGCGATACGCTTCACGGCGCGCCTCGGCTTCAGCCAGCGCTCGGCTGGCCGCCGGCGTCAGGTCCTTCTCCCGGTCGGCATCAGCTTTGCTGGGTTGGTCGGTCATGCGATAGTCCGGGCGGATTGAAACCAAGGGCGGCGTTTCCCATCATATAGCCATGAGTTCACCCCGATCGACCTTTTTTTGCCACGGCCGCACAGGGAGCAGATGATGAGCACGCTACGCACCACCATGCTTCTGGCCGCGATGACGGCGCTGTTCATGGGCGTCGGTTTTCTGATCGGCGGCACCGGCGGCATGATGATCGCCTTCCTGGTCGCCGCGGGCACCAATCTGTTCAGCTACTGGAATGCCGACAAGATGGTGCTGTCGATGAACCACGCCGTCGAGGTCGATGCCAGGAACGCGCCCGAATTCCACGCCATCGTCGAGGCGTTGGCCAAGCAGGCCGGCCTGCCGATGCCCAAGACCTATCTGATCGACAATCCGCAGCCGAACGCCTTCGCCACCGGCCGAAATCCCGAGAACGCCGCGGTCGCGGCCTCAACCGGGCTGCTGGAGCGCCTTTCGCATGAGGAGGTGGCGGCAGTCATGGCGCATGAGCTGGCCCACATCCAGCATCGCGACACGCTGACCATGACCATTGTCGCGACACTCGCCGGCGCCATCTCGATGCTCGGCAATTTCGCCTTCTTCTTCGGCGGCAGCCGCGACAACAACAACCCGTTCGGCTTTGTCGGCGTGCTGGTGGCGATGCTGGTCGCGCCCTTCGCCGCCATGATCGTGCAGATGGCGGTCAGCCGCACCCGCGAATACGAGGCCGACCGGCGCGGCGCCGAAATCGTTGGAAATCCGCTTTGGCTGGCATCAGCGCTTGACAAGATCGCCCGCGGCGCCGAACGCATCCGCAACCCGGATGCCGAACGCAATCCCGCGACCGCGCATCTCTTCATCATCAATCCCCTTCACGGCGAGCGCATGGACAGCCTGTTTTCGACCCACCCGAATACCGACAACCGCATCGCCGCGCTGCAGGCGATGGCGCGCGACATGGCAGGCCGCCAGCCGGCGCCGCGCCAAGCGCCGACGCCCGGGCAAACAGAAGAATTCCCGGCCGATGTCGAGCAAGGCCCGTGGGGCAAGGCAGCACAACCCACGCCGCCGACCAAACCGGCCAAGCCGAAAGCCAATCCGTGGGGCCGCAACCCGACCGGACCCAAAGGTCCGTGGTCGTGAGCGGCGCCAGACCCCGGCCCGCACATTCAGGCGTTCGCGAAAACAGCTCGGACGAATTCGTCGCCGGCCTCGCCGCGCGCAAGGCAGCGGCGCGGCTCCTGGCCGCCGTTATCGACGCCAAAACGCCGCTCGACGGGCTGACGGACCACGAGAACGGCCATCCGCAATACAAGGTGCTCGACCTGCGCGACCGCGGCCTGGTGCGCGCCATACTGGTGACCGCGCTGCGCTACCGCATGACCATTGCCGGGCTCCTCGCCCGCCGCCTTGAAAAGCCGCTGCCGCCCAACGCCACAGCTTTGTCGCACATCCTGCATGTTGCGGCGGCGCAGATCCTGTTCCTCGACATCCCCGACAGCGCCGCCGTCGATTTGGCTGTGACCCACGCCAAGTCGGACCCACGCACGCAGCGCTTTTCCGGCCTCGTTAATGGCGTGCTGCGCACTTTGGTGCGCGCCAAGGAGACCGAACTGCCGGCAGCTCTTGCCGCCACCGACGAGGCGCCAAAATGGTTCTCCGACCGGCTGAAGGCCGCCTATGGCGCCGAGATGACCAGACAGATCCTGGCGGCGCATCGCGTTGAGGCGCCGGTCGATTTCACGGTCAAGGCCGATCCCGAATTGTGGGCCGAAAAGTTCGGCGGCATCGTGCTGCCGACCGGCACGGTGCGAGTGGAAAAGCTCAGCGCGTCCGTCACCGAACTGCCGGGCTTCAGCGAAGGCGCATGGTGGGTCCAGGACGCCGCCGCCAGTTTTCCGGCGCGGCTGTTCGGCGATGTCAAAGGATTACGCGTCGCCGACCTCTGCGCCGCCCCCGGCGGCAAGACCGCTCAGCTTATCCTTGCCGGCGCCAAAGTCACCGCCTTGGACACCTCGAAGAACCGGCTGGCGCGGCTGACGCAGAACCTCGAACGGCTTGGGCTGTCCGCCGAGATCGTGCAGGCCGATCTGCTGAAATACCAGCCGGCGGAGCTTTTCGACGCCGTCCTGCTCGACGCGCCCTGCTCTTCCACCGGCACGGTTCGGCGCCACCCGGACGTGCCATGGACCAAGACGGTAGCCGACGTCGAAAAGCTAGCCGATCTGCAAGCAAAGCTGCTCGCCCGCGCCGTCACTTTGGTCAAACCGGGCGGCCGGATTGTTTTTTCCAACTGTTCGCTGGACCCGATCGAAGGCGAGGATCTGTATCGCGCCTTTCTGGCCGGCAACAAGACCGTCGCCGACGATCCGCTGCAGCCCGGCGAAATCGCCGGCATCGACGCCTTCCTGACCCCGCAAGGCACGCTGCGCACCACACCCGCCGATCTTGACCTTGGTTCGCCAGGGGTTTCCGGCCTGGACGGCTTCTTCGCCGCCCGCATGCGACGTCTGGCCTGACTCCGACGCGACGACATGCCTAAAGCATGTCGTTCAGACTCCAGTGCTTCCCCCACCTTGCATCGATCTCATCATCGACATTCTGGTAGCGGATATCGGTGGAGAGCCGGATACGCCCCTCCGCGCTCTGGTTGGTCGTCGAGGCGTGGATCATATAGGGCGAGTGGAGGACGACATCGCCGGCCTCGAAATCCGCGATCAGCCAGCGTGTATCGAACCGCTCCGCCATGTCGGGCAGGTCCTTCGACACCCAGCCGCCCTCGCTCATGTTCCTGTTGTAGGCGCTGATGCGCTCCTGCGGGCTCAGCCCGGCATTTTCCCTGGCGAACCGGGCCTCCATGTCGAGGCCGATGGCGTGCGATCCCTCGAGATAGACCAGGCCGCCCATGTCGACGGGAACGTCGCCGATCGGGATCCAGGCAGTGACGATGCGGCTGGTGCCGCCGCGCAGATAAACGAGGTCGTAATGCGCCGGCGTCGCCACGGTGGTGCCCGGTTGGGTGAAACGCATGATCTTGCGCTTGTGCAAATAGGACAGCCCGCCGACGAACGCATCCATTAGCCGGGCCATCAGGGGCTGTGCGCAGAACCCTTCATAGGCGGTGGAGCGAACCAGCGCCATCAACCGGCGATCGGCGAGCTGACGGTCGAACGTTCCGGCGGCCGCCGCCAGGCCAAGCGCGGGATCGGACCCGGGCTGCAGCAAGCCGGTGTCGGCCAGATACGAAAACACCCAGCCGCGAAAATCGATGACGTCGCGGCGCGGCAGCATACTTTTCAGCCAGACATAGCCTTGCTCGGCAAGGAGGCCGCGAATGGCATCGATGCCGACCCCGGCGTCGGTTGGCACGAGATGACCCAACCGGTTCGGCGCCATCGATAATGTCTTGCCGTTGGCGTTCAGATCGATTGACGCAACAGGAATCCGTCGTTGCGTGCCACCTGTTGAGCTTGACATTTCAGCCACCTGCGATTTTCCATCCTTAGCTGGAAATGCCATACTGTTCGCACGCTCGCCCATGGACGGAACGAAGCCATGGACTTTTCGCTCATGAACGATCACCCTTACGCGCTCTACAGATCCGCACCGGCCGCGGCCGGCGGCCTGTCGGTTACAGGGATTGGTCGGCATCGCGTCACGCAGGCGATCCAAGCGCGCAAATTGCCGGAATTCGCCGTGGTGCTGATTGAGGATGGTCAAGGCTGGCTTGAAACCAGGACAGCCGGCATGCAGACGATCCGAGCGCCGGCCCTGTTCTGGCTGCTTCCCGGGAGGATGCATTCCTACGGGCCGGATGCATCGGGATGGCTCGAACGCTGGGCGCTCTTCGACGGCGCCTTGATACGCGATTTCACCCGGCTGCGGCTGATCGCCGAGGACGCCCCTGTCGTCCCCTTGCGCGACCTCGGCAAAATGCAGCGGCTGTTCGACAGGCTGCATGGTGAGCTGTCGCTCGATACGATGCTGAGCCAGGCAGAAGCCGCCGCCACGATGCATCGCATCGTCGTGCGTGCTGCCCGCCAGGCAATGGATTGGAACAACCGTCAACGAAATCCCGGCTTCCAGCATGCCGACATGCAGCCCATCATCGACGAATTGCGCCGCTGCGCGTGCGACCCGGTCGATCTCGATGCCTTCGCCGCAAAATTCTCGATGTCGCCGGCAACCTTGCGGCGCAGATTTGCGCGGGCAGCCGGCATGTCGCCCAAGGCCTTCCAACTGCGCACGAGGCTCGACCGCGCCAAACAGATGCTGGCCGCCTCCGATTCGCCCATCGAGTCCATTGCGGCCGCCGTCGGCATCCACGACGCCTTCTATTTCTCCCGTCTGTTTCGCGACCGGGAAAACTGTTCGCCCAGCGAATTTCGGTCTCGCCACAACCGCAAGTGAGTGCCGGATTGCCGGGCTTAAACCCGCGAAGCGCTTGACTTTTTTCGGGGCGGGTCGGTGGCCGGCAGCGTGAGGCGCTTCACGTCGGCGGAATTCGACTTCGCACAAGTTCTTGAATCATATAAGCTTGTGCTGGGGTACCGGAACATGATGCCGAAAAGTGTGACGCGGTTTTCGGGCGACAGCATGCTCTATCTCCAGGCGACGAGGAGGGGTTTTGGCACTGGCTGCCGGCAGCACGACACGTCTGTGGACGCTTGTCGCTAAGGAGTTTTGGCGCAAGACGCGCCGGCGCCTTCGCGCAGGGCCAGTCTATCGCTGGCGCTATTCCGGGCGCACGCCCGAACGCGTCCTGATTGCACCGCCCGACCTCAGGCTCGCCGATCCGCAGATCGCGCTCGAGATTTATTATGGCCGCTATCCGCTGTCGGGACATCTGGTCGAGACCGGCGGCAAATCGCCATTCCAGATCGACGTCGCCAACCGCGGCTGGGTGAAGACGCTGCACGGCTTTCGCTGGCTGCGCCATATGCGCGCCGCCGGCACCGAGCTGGCCGCCGCCAATGCACGCGCGCTTGTCTCCGACTGGATCGCCATGCATGGCAACCAGATTTCCGGCATAGCCTGGGAGCCCGGCACCACCGCCAAGCGAGTCATTGCCTGGTTGCAACACTCCTCGGTTGTCCTACAAGGGGCCGAATTTCCGTTCTATCGCGCCTTCCTGAAATCGCTCGCCGTGCAGATCCGCTATCTCCGCTCGATGGCGCGCGAAATGCCGGACGGCAAGGACAGGCTGCGCGCTCGCATCGCGCTTGCCTTCGCCGCGCTGTCGCTGCCGGCGCCGGCCTCGGCACTGCGCGGCGCCACCCGCAACCTGGCGGAAGAACTCGACCGCCAGATCCTTCCCGATGGCGGCCATATTTCGCGCAACCCGATGGCGGTGCTCGAATTGCTCGCCGATCTCCTGCCGCTGCGCCAGACCTATGCCAATCAGGCAGAAACGCCACCGGCCGCCCTGATGGGCGCCATCGACCGCATGCTGCCGGCGCTGCGCTTCTTCCGCCATCAGGATGGCAGCCTCGCCCGCTTCAATGGCATGGGCGCCACCATCCACGACCGCATTGCCACCATCTTGCGCCACGACGACACCGCCGGCGCGCCGCTGCTGCACGCGCCGCATTCCGGCTATGAGCGGCTGTGTATGGGCGGCGTTACGGTAATTGCCGATACCGGCCCGTCGCCGGCCGTCGATGTGTCCAACGCCGCGCATGCCGGGTGCCTGGCCTTCGAACTCTCGTCCGGTCGCCAGCATTATATCGTCAATGCCGGCATCGACACCTATGGCGCCGCCGAATTCCGGCCGCTGGCCCGTGCCACCGCGGCGCATTCGACCGCCACCATCAACGACACCTCGTCGGCGCGGTTTTCCCATTCGCTGCGCGTCAACGACCTGCTCGGCTCACCCTTGCTCGGCGGCCCGCAGCATGTGCCTTGCAAGCGCATCGACCAGAAGGGCACGCAAGGGTTCATCGCCCGCCATGACGGCTATATGCAGCGCTTTGGCTTCCTCCATGAGCGCGAGCTGAAACTGTCGAGCGAGGGCAATGTGCTCGCCGGCAGGGATCGCTTCCTTCGCCCGGGCGGTGCGGCGATCCGCAACAATGGCCGCGACTTCGTCGTGGTGCGCTTCCACATCCACCCTGATATCAACCTTTTGCAGGACGAGCATGACCGCCTGGTGCTGACCGCCGACCAGGCCGACACCTGGGTGTTCACCTGCACCGAAGTGGTGCCGGAGGTCGAGGAATCGATCTATTTCGCCGGCCTTGGCGGCCCGCGCCGCAGCCGCCAGATCGTGCTCGCCTTCAAGGCCTCGGAGATCGCCGAAGTGCATTGGCAGCTCACGCGCACTGGCATCGCCGGCTATCCCGAGCACAGCTGAGCGTCGTTGCCGGCGCCGGCTTGATCGAGCTTCCGGCTTGATTTCCTGACCTCATGTGCTACGGCCCGGCAACGCTCTCCAATCAGCCCTGAAAGGCCGCCAGCCCATGGCCGTCGCCGCCAAGAACATTCCGGCACCCGACCTCGTTCCGGTCCGCCGCGCCCTGCTTTCCGTCTTCGACAAGACCGGCCTGACCGACTTCGCCAAAGGGCTGGTCGCGGCCGGCGTCGAGCTGGTCTCGACCGGAGGTACGGCAAAGGCGATCGCCGAGGCGGGGCTGGCGGTGCGTGACGTCTCGGAACTGACCGGCTTTCCCGAGATCATGGACGGCCGCGTGAAGACGCTGCACCCGTCGGTGCATGGCGCACTGCTCGGCGTGCGCGACGATCCCGAACACGCCAAGGCGATGCACGATCACCGCATCGAGCCGATCGATCTGCTCGTCTGCAATCTCTACCCGTTCGAGGAGGTCCGCCGTTCCGGCGCCGACTATGCCGCTGTTGTCGAGAACATCGACATTGGCGGCCCGGCGATGATCCGCGCTTCGGCCAAGAATCACGCCTATGTCGCCATCGTCACCGATCCCGGCGACTACGCCTCGGTGCTGAACGCGCTGGAGATGAACATCGGCTCGCTGTCGCTGGATTTCCGCCAGAAGCTGGCGGCCAAGGCCTTTGCCCGCACCGCCAGCTACGATGCGGCGATCTCCGGCTGGTTCGCCGAAACGCTTGAGATCGAGCACCCGACCTGGCGCACCTTCGGCGGCAGGCTGGAAAGCGTCATGCGCTATGGCGAGAACCCGCATCAGAGCGCCGGCTTCTACGTCAATGGCGACAAGCGGCCGGGGGTCGCCACGGCTCGCCAGTTGCAGGGCAAGCAGCTGTCCTACAACAACATCAACGACACCGATGCCGCCTTCGAGCTGGTCGGCGAGTTCGATCCCAACCGCTGCGCCGCCGTTGCCATCATCAAGCACGCCAACCCGTGCGGCGTCGCCGAGGACGCTTCGCTGGCTGCTGCCTATGCGAGAGCGCTGGCCTGCGACCCGGTTTCGGCCTTTGGCGGTATCGTTGCCATGAACCGCATCCTCGATGCCGAAGCGGCGCAGGAGATCGTAAAAACCTTCACCGAGGTGATCATCGCGCCGAACGCTTCGGAGGACGCTGTCCGCATCATCGCCGCCAAAAAGAATTTGCGACTGCTGGTCACCGGCGGTCTGCCCGATCCGCACGCCGGCGGCATCACTGTGAAATCCGTCGCTGGCGGCATGCTCGTCCAAGGCCGCGACAACGCAATGGTCGACGATTTCGAACTGAAGGTGGTGACCAGGCGCGCGCCGACGGCGGCCGAGATGGCCGACCTCAAATTCGCTTTCCGCATCGCTAAGCACGTCAAGTCGAACGCCATCGTTTACGCCAAGGACGGCGCCACGGTCGGCATCGGCGCCGGGCAGATGAGCCGCGTCGATTCCTCGCGCATCGCCGCCCGCAAGGCGCTCGACGCGGCGGAAGCAGCTGGCCTCGCGGAGCCGTTGACCAAGGGCTCGGTGGTCGCCTCCGACGCTTTCTTCCCTTTCGCCGACGGGCTCATATCCGCGATCGAAGCCGGCGCCACGGCGGTGATCCAGCCCGGCGGCTCGATGCGCGACGACGACGTTATCGCCGCTGCCGACGCGCATGGCATCGCCATGGTGTTTACCGGCGTGAGGCATTTCAGGCATTGAGCGCCTCTGCCTTTTCCCACAAGGGGAGAAGGAAAAGTGCGGCGCTATTCCACTGGCTGATCCGCCGGGTACGGCGTCCAGATCAATATCGCGATCCCAACGCCCAGGAACAGCACGATGGCCGCCATGCCGAGCCGCGCCGAGCCGCTGGCGAGCGTGATCGACGCCACCATGAACGGCGCCAGGAAACTCGTCGCCCTTCCGGCCAGCGCATAGATGCCGAAATAGCGGCCGGATTCGGCCGCGGTCACGCTGCGCGCCATGTAGGAGCGTGACGACGCCTGCACCGGTCCGAACGCCAGCCCGATCAACAGGCCATAGAAAATGTAGGCCTTTTCCGCCGCCGTGCCGAACAGGCCGCCACTATCGGCTCCCGGCATCATCCAGGCGCCGAACAGCGTGTAGCCTGGCCCGGTCGAAACGATGCCGATGGTGGCGATGCTGAGCAGGACGAGCGAAATCATCACGATGGTCTTGGAGCCAAGCGCGGTGTCCAGCCATGCGGCAACCAGGCAGCCGACGATGGCGACGACGTTGAGAATAATGCCGAACATGCCGATCTCGGTGATCGACCAATGGAACATCGCTGCCGCAAAGGTGCCGCCCAAAGCGAGCAGCGCATTGACGCCGTCCTGATAAATCATGCGGGCGACAAGGAAGCGGAAGATGCCTTTGCGCCGGCGCACTTCAGTCAGCGTCGACTTCAGTTCCGACAGCCCCTCGCGCACCGCCGGCCCGATCGGAATGCCTTTGATGGCGTCTGGCGTGAAGAAGAACATCGGCAGGATGAACAGGAAATACCAGCCGGCCGACAGCGGCCCGGTGGCGCGCGCGTCCTCGCCGAGATTCGGGTCGAGCCCAAAGAGCGGGTCGATGCCGATGATCGTCTTGCCGGTCTCCGGCGAACCCGCCAGACAGGCGACGACAAAGATCAGCGCGATCATGCCGCCGAGATAACCAAGTCCCCAGGCAATGTTGGAGACGTGGCCGATCTCGCTCTTCGGCACCAGGCGCGGCATCATCGAATCGTTGAACACGGTCGAGAATTCCGCCGCGACCGAAGCGAGAGAAAAGAACAGCACCACCAGGAAAAGGTTCGAGCCGGGAGCGGCGAACCATAGCAGGCAAAGGCTGATGATCTTGATCGAGGCGAAGAACGCAATCCACGGCTTGCGCGGCCCGGTCTGGTCGGCAATCGAGCCGAGGATGGGCGACAAAACGGCAATGACCAGGCCCGCAACAGCGATGCCGTAGCCCCAGGCCGCCTGGCCCGAAACCGGATCGTTGGCCATGCGCGAGACGAAATAAGGGCCGAAGATGAAAGTGGTGACGACGGTGAAGAACGGCTGCGCCGCCCAGTCGAAGAACATCCACCCCCAGATGCCACGCCCGGATGCCCGCTGCACTGCATCTATCGCCGCCATGATGATTCCCCCGGACACCGCGCTTGTCGGACGCCATGTCTGCATGTTTCGAATGCTCATGCAAACCGCCAAAGATTCGCGCTGCCCCTCACCTGGATGTCGCCGCTGTCTACCTGCATAGAGACGCGAAGAAAGGCGCCGCGCCCCTACCTCCCCCTTGTGGGGAGGTCGGACCGAAGGTCCGGGTGGGGGTCGGNGCCGCCACAGGGTCCGCCGTCCCGGCATGGCCGGCGAGAGCCGCCACCGCGATGCCGCGCCGCGCCGCGCCGATCGTGTCGGTGGCGCGCGACAGCGCCAGCTGGTCGTAATAGTCCGACGGCGTGATAGAACGCGCCGCCTCTTCGACGCGCGGAATGCGGAAGGCATCGCTGACGGCGAAGAACGCCTTGGCCGAGGCGACGACGTCGGCATTGGCCGTGCGCGCCGTCAGTGCGATGTCGGGGATCAGTCCCGCCACATCGGCCATTGCCAGCTGCCCGGCGAGCTTTTCCGGGGCGCCGGCCTTGAAGAGGCCATACCGCCTCTCCTCGACCCGCTCGCGCGAGAAGGCCGGTAGCAGCGAGAGCAGCTTCGGCTCCAGCGCCATGCGCGCCTCTTGCAGTTCGGCAATGCGCTGGCCGAGCGCTGCGGTGCCGGCATCGTTCTTCAGATACCAGCCGCTGGTCACGAAGATAAGCCGGCTGACGGACTGGTAGAGATCGAGCTGCGCCTGGCCGTCGATGTGGCTGTCCAGCGCATCGATCTCCTGATAGAGCGCCGGCAACGCGAAGCCGTCGCGCACCACGGCGAAGGTGCGCACCACGTCGGCCGCGCTGCGCCCCGTGGCTTCCTGCAGCCGGTTGACGAATGACGGTCCGCCGCGATTGACGAGATCGTTGGCGACGACGCGGGCGATGATTTCGCGGCGCAGCCGGTGGCCATGGATCTCGGCCGCATATTTCTTCGCCATCCGGTCAGGGAAATAGCCCATCAGGTCGCGGTCGAAATGCGCGTCGTCAGGCACGTCGCTGGCGACGATGTCGGAAAACAGCACGATCTTGGCATAGGCGAGCAGCACGCCAAGCTCCGCCCGGGTCAGCGGCTCGCCACGCGCCTCGCGCTCGGCAAGGGCGGCCGGCGACGGCAGCGTCTCGACAGCGCGGTCGAGCAGGCCCCGAGCCTCCAGCGCCGCCATGAACCGGCTCTGGTGCGCGATGTCGGCAAGGCCGCGCTTGCGGGCGATGGAAAGCGCCAGCGTCTGTTCGTAATTGTTGGACAGCACGAGGCCGGCGACCTCGTCGGTCATCTCGGCCAGCAGCTTGTTGCGCGCCGGCCGGGTCAGCGATCCCTTGCGCATGGCGGACGCCAGCGCGATCTTGATGTTGACCTCGACGTCGGAGCAGTTGACGCCGCCGGAATTGTCGATGGCATCGGAGTTGCAGCGACCGCCATTCATGCCGAATTCGATGCGGGCACGCTGCGTGACGCCGAGATTGGCGCCCTCACCGATCACTTTGGCCCGCACATCGAGCGCGGTGATGCGGATGGCGTCATTGGCGCGGTCGCCGACTTCGGCATTGGTTTCGCCCGAGGCCCGTAAATACGTGCCGATGCCGCCGAACCACAGAAGGTCGACGTTCGCCTTGAGGATGGCGGTCATGATCTCGGCCGGTGTCGCGGTGGTCTTGGCGAGGCCAATCGCCGCCGCCGCTGCCGCAGGCAGCGTGATCGACTTCTGGCTGCGCGAGACGATGACGCCGCCTTCCGACAGTTTGGTCTCGTCATAGTCCTGCCAAGACGAACGCGGCAGCGCGAACATGCGCTCGCGCTCGGCCATCGACGCCACTCTGTCTGGATCGGGATCGATGAAGATGTCGCGATGGTCGAAGGCGGCGATCAGCCTGGTCTGCGGCGACAGCAGCATGCCGTTGCCGAACACGTCGCCCGACATGTCGCCGACGCCGACGACGGTGAAGGGGGTGGCCTGGATGTCGCGGTTGATCTCGCGGAAATGCCGCTTGACCGCTTCCCAGGCGCCTTTGGCGGTGATGCCCATCTTCTTGTGGTCGTAACCGGCCGAGCCGCCGCTGGCGAAGGCATCGTCGAGCCAGAAACCGTGTTTCTCCGAAATGGCATTGGCGGTGTCGGAGAAGGTTGCCGTGCCCTTGTCGGCGGCGACGACGAAATAGGGATCGTCGGGGTCGCGCCTGACAACGCCGGCCGGCGGGATGACACCGTCCAGCCCGATATTGTCGGTAATCGACAACAGGCTGGAAACGAAATTCTTGTAGGCCGAGGTGCCGGCCTCGAAGATGGCGTCGCGGCCGGCGCTCATCGGCAGCTTCTTCGGATAGAAGCCGCCCTTGGCGCCGACCGGCACTATGACGGCGTTCTTGACCTGCTGCGCCTTGACCAGGCCGAGCACCTCGGTGCGGTAATCCTGGGCGCGGTCCGACCAGCGCAGGCCGCCGCGCGCAACCGGGCCGAAGCGCAGATGCACGCCCTCGACCTCGGACCCATAGACGAAGATCTCGCGCCACGGCCGCGGCGCCGGCAGGCCATCGACCGCTTGCGAGTCCAGCTTGATCGCCAGTGAATGGCCCCGCGCCTTCGTTCCCGCAACGAAATGATTGGTGCGCAACGAGGCTTCGATCAGGTTGAGATAGCGGCGGATGATGGTGTCGTCATCGATGTTAGGGACTTCCTCCAGCGCGTCCTTGATCTTGGCCTTGAGGTGCTTGGCGGCGACGACGCCTTCCGTCTCGGCGGTCGGGCCGAGACGAGCGACGAACAGTGCATGCAGGCCGCGCGCAATGTCGGGATAGCGGTTGAGCGCGGCCGCGATGAAATCCTGGCTCTGCGGGATACCGGCTTGCTGCAGGTAGCGGCCATAGGCGCGCAGAATGCTGACTTCGCCCGACCACAGGCCGGCGGTCTGGGCAAGCCCGTTATAGCTGTCATTGTCGATGTCGCCGCGCCAGACCGACAGGAACGCGTCCTCGAACAGCGCGCCGCCATCGCTGAGGTCGATCGGCTTGCCGTAGCTGTTCTCCAACTCCATGTCGTGGACGAAGACGGTGTCGCCGCCGTCCTCGCCAACTTCGAAGGTGCGCTCGCTGATGACGCGGAAGCCGATGTTTTCCAGCACCGGCACGCGACGCGACAGCGCTACCGGGCTGCCGTGGTGGTAGATCTTCAGCGCTGCCTGATGCGGTTTCTGCTCGGCATGGCGGTAATAGTCGATGGCGATCGGGTTGGCGGTGCTGATGCCGGCGATGCGCCCCGCATCCTTCAGCGCGACGGCCGCGCTGAAGGAATCGCGATAGCTCTCAGGCAGACGCGCGGCGATCGCCTTCAGCGATGGATCGCCGCCGACGGCTTCCGCAGCTTCGGCCAGCGCGTCGTCCCAGGTTCGCACGATGTCGCGGATCGCCGCTTCGATCACCGCCTGCTCGACCTTCGGCGTCTTGCCGCCGGAGCGGCCGATGATGAAATGCACACGCGCCAGCCCGCCCTCGGGGAAAGCCGGATAGTAAGCCGACAAACGGCCTTCGAAGACGGTCTTGAGATAGGTGCCGATCTTCTCGCGCACGACGCTGTCATAGCGGTCGCGCGGCACGAAGACGAGGATCGAGACGAAGCGGTCGAACTGGTCGGCGCGCACCAGCGCCCGCACCCGCGGCCGCTCGACCAGGCCGAGAATGGCCGCGGCGTGCTTCTTCAGGATCGGCACCGGCACCTGGAACAGTTCGTCGCGCGGATAGCTCTCCAGAACGTTGATCAGTGCCTTGCCGGAATGGTCGTGCCGGTCGAAGCCGGACTTGGCGATGATGGTCTCGGCCTTTGACCTCAGATACGGGATTTTCATCACCGAGCGCGTGTAGGCGGTCGAGGTGAACAGGCCGACCATGCGCAACTCGCCGGCAAGCGTGCCCTTGGCGGTGTAGGTTTTGACGCCGATATAATCGAGATAAATGCGGCGGTGCACCAGCGACTTGGCGTTGGCCTTGGTGACGATCAGCGGCTCCGGCCCATGCAGGAAGGCGCGGATTTCGGGCGTCGTCGTCACCGCCTCGGTGCCGCGCCGGAGCACCAGCACATCCGGGTCGGCGAGGATGCCGAGACCGGGTTTGTCGGCGCGCTCCAGATTGCCGCTCTCCGCGCCGCCGGAATATTTGAACTCGCGCATGCCAAGGAAAGTGAAATTGTCGTCGCGCAGCCATTCAAGGAAGGCGATGGCCTCGGCAACGCTCTTCTTGTCGAGCGGCACGGCGGAATAGCGGAATTCGGAAATCGCCTGGTCGAGACGGGCGAGCATCGGCTTCCAGTCGCTGACGGCGGCGCGCACCTGGTTGAGCATCTTGCGCAGGCGGTCGGCCAGCGCGTCGGCCTGCTCCGCCGTCAGGCGCGGAATATGGACATGGACGACGCTCAGGCGGTCGTGATTGCCATCGTCCTTGAGGGCGCTGCCGTCGCCGAGGATCTCGTCGACGCCGGCCTTGCCGTGACGCACGACGATGACCGGATGGGTGACCAAAGTCGGTTCGCCGGCAGTTTCTGTGATCTCGCCGAGGATCGAATCGAACAGGAACGGCATGTTGTCGTTGACGACGGTGATGATCGTCATCGGGCGGCCCTCGCGGGAGACGCCCGACCCGGCATCGACGGCGACGACACTTTGGCCCTTCTTGTGGGCGGCGACCGCACGTCCTGCCAGGTCGGCGGCGCGCTCCAGGTCGGCGGCGTCATAGGCGGCAATGTCTTCGGCCGGCGCGCGGGCCAGCAGATAGTCGGCGAGCCTGGCCGGCTTCCCGTCGGGTTTCACCCCGGCATTGGCTGTTTTCTTCGGCTTAGCTGCGGATTTCACGCTCGCCATGTTGTCCTCCCGTCACATGCTTTTACGACTATGGTAGCAGATGACCGCTGTTTGGCGACAAAGGTTTGACGGCTCGATAAGAATTACAGGAATTCGACGGTCAGGCGGCGGTGAACGAAGAGGGAGACCCCATGTCCGGCAAAATCAGCGCACTTGACCTCGGTATCGCGGAACTGAGCGAGGCGACAAAAGCCTATTTCGCCAAATGCGAGGAAAAGCTCGGCCTGGTTCCCAACGTGCTTCTTGCCTATGCCTTCGACGAGAAGAAGCTGCGCGCCTTTACCGACACCTACAATGATCTGATGCTGGGTGAATCCGGCCTGTCGAAGCTGGAACGGGAGATGATCGCGGTCGTCGTTTCCTCGATCAATCACTGCTATTATTGCCTGACCGCGCATGGCGCGGCGGTGCGCCAGCTCTCCGGCGATCCGGCTCTCGGCGAGATGATGGTGATGAACTTCCGCGCTGCCAATCTTTCACCGAAACAGACGGCGATGCTCGAATTCGCCGTCAAGCTGACGGAAGAGCCGGCAAAGATCGTCGAGGCGGACAGGGAAGCACTGCGCAACGCCGGCTTCACCAACCGAGACATCTGGGACATCGCCTCGACCGCCGCCTTCTTCAACATGTCGAACCGCGTGGCGGCGGCCATCGACATGCGCCCGAACGACGAATACCACTCAATGGCGAGGTGACCAATGACGATAGATACGTCAGGCAAGTGGTGGGTTGGCAGCGAGCCCACTGACATCGGAGAATACTTGGAAGCCTATGGCGCCGACAACGCCGAGGTTCATGACTTCAGGCTCGCCCGCTGCAAGTGCGGTTCCATCTCGTTTCTCCTCGATGCCGACGATGACGAGGGTGTGGCGCGACGAACGTGCACGGTCTGCGGACCCGAGCATCTTATCTGCGACAGTGCGGAATTTTGGGACGAAGCCCAGCCGGAACGATGGGCGTGCACCGAGTGCGGCTCCGAAGCTGCAAACATCGGCGTCGGGTTTTCCATCTACCCGGAACGTGACGGCGTTCGCTGGCTTTATGTTGGCGTACGATGCGCGGCCTGTGGCGTTTTGGGATGCTTCGCCGGCTGGAAAGTTGGCACGTCTGATAGCATGGGTCTATTGGACAAAGTCTAGCTTTGAGGTTCCCATAGAAAGGCGGTCAGGATCGCGCCGCGATGGCCGCGGCGGCGCCGGCCATCGTCGTGGCGCTGATGCGGTTGGCGATCTTCATCGCACGCTTGCTCTTCAACAGTTTGCGCGCCTGTGAGGCCGCGACGACCCAGGCGAGATCGATGGCGATCAGAACCACCGCCATCGTCGCCGTCAGTTCGACCCAGCCGATGACACTCACCGAAGCGAGGTCGATGATCGTCGGCAGCAGCGCCAGATAGAACATCATGATCTTGGGATTGCCGAGCGTCACCGCCATGCCGGCAAAGAACAGCTTTGTCGCCGAATCCTCGCGCGGCATCTCGCCTTCTTTTGCGTCGACAGGTGCGGTCCACATCTTGAAGGCGAGGTAGGCGAGGTAAGCGACGCCGATCCATTTCACGACGACGAAGGCTAAATGGAAGGTCTGCGCCACGACCGCCAGCCCGAACACCGCCAGCGACAGCCAGATGGCCTCGCCGATCCACATGGCGAGCAGGAAAGGGAACACGTCGCGAAAGCCTTTCGAGATGACGCGGGCAACAAGTGCGGCGATCGACGGGCCGGGCGAACCGGCAGCGACGAACAAGGCGGCGGCGAAGATCAGGAGCGAGGTGAGGTGCATGACGGAGCCTTCGAGCGTTGGATGGCGAAGAATATCCGATCGGCGTCAATTTGGCACCCTCTGCCTGAGGGCCAACGAACGCGACACATTTCGGAGATCGGACTTGCCCGTGCCAGCGGTTTGAGAAAGGATCGCGGCCGTGAAATCAATCGTCATCCACGCCGCAAAAGACCTGCGCATCGAAGAGACCGATTCGGGCGCGCCTGGCGCCGGACAGGTCGAAATATCGGTCGAGGCCGGCGGCATCTGCGGCTCGGACCTGCACTACTACAATCATGGCGGCTTCGGCGTGGTGCGCCTGCGCGAGCCGATGATCCTCGGACATGAGGTCGCTGGCACGGTGAAGGCACTTGGCGCCGGCGTTTCCAGCCTTGCCGTCGGCGACCGCGTTGCGATTTCGCCCAGCCGGCCCTGCAATGCGTGCCGCTACTGCCTGCAGGGCGTGCAGAACCAATGCCTCGACATGCGATTCTACGGCAGCGCCATGCCGATGCCACATATACAGGGCGCCTTCCGCCAGTGCCTCGTCGCCGAGGCCTGGCAGTGCCACAAGATAGCCGACCATGTCTCCATCAACGAAGCCGCCTTTGCTGAGCCGTTCGCGGTAACGCTGCATGCCGTCAACCGCGCCGGCTCGCTGCTCGGCAAGCGGGTCTTGGTCACAGGCAGCGGGCCGATCGGTGCGCTCAGCATCCTTGCCGCACGTGTCCACGGCGCGCGTGAGATCGTCGTCACCGATGTCATGGACGCGGTTCTGGCCAAGGCCAACGAGATCGGCGCCGACCGCACCATCAATGTCGCCACAGATGCCGACAAGCTCGCTGGCTACAATGTCGAGAAGGGCAGTTTCGACGTCATGTTCGAATGCTCCGGCAATGAGCGCGCGGTGCGAGCCGGGCTCGATGTGCTGAAGCCGCGCGGGGTGCTCGTGCAGCTCGGCCTAGGCGGCGACATGTCGCTGCCTCAGAATCTCATCGTCGCCAAGGAGATCGAAATGCGCGGCTCCTTCCGTTTCCACGACGAGTTCGCGCTGGCCGTCGATCTGATCAACAACCGTCGCGTCGACGTTAAGCCGCTGCTGACCGGCATCTATCCAATGGACGAGGCGGTTGCGGCTTTCGAGATCGCCGGCGACCGCAACAAATCGATGAAGGTACAGATCGCCTTCGCCTGAGCAGGGCGAGACACCGCCATGAACCTTGCCCGCTCGGCATCTTGCCGCTAGAAGAACCGTCCCGACATTCATTTCGAGCTTCATTTTGCCTCAGTAACCGCCGGTCTCGCCAACTCCCCTGATCACACTTGGCAGGGCGCCGCATTAAGCGGTGCCTGCTCCATTTCACGTGTTCCTCAGGCGGCGGTTCGAGACCGGTTTGGCACTGCTGAACCGTTGTCGCGCGCTTTGCCGCCCGTGACAGCTGATTTCCGACATAGCTAGCTCTCGCCACGCCGTGCCCGCATGGGCATCTCGCCATTGCCGACCTGAAGAACTTCCACACTGGAAGGTCTTCCGGCTTGTCCCAACATCTCGCTATCCACTGGGCAATCACGCCCGAAATCGCGCCTCGACCCCTGGTCCACTGCAACCGCTGCAGCGCGGTGAAAGCCTATCGCTGCAGCGACAAATTCCGCGTCAACGCCAATGGCAAACGCATTGATGTCTGGCTGATCTATCGCTGCATCGACTGCGACAATTCGTGGAATTTCGGCATTTTCGAACGCTGCAACCGCCGCGACATCGAACCCGCGCTGCTGGCAGCGCTCGAAAGCAACGATCCGGCCCTCGCCCGCCGCCATGCCTTCGATGTCGTGGCTTTGCGAAACCGGGTCGGCCGCGTCGAGGAGTTTCCCGATGTCGCCGTTCACAAACACCGGCTCGGCGGCGAAGGCCGACCCGCAGCCGCGCTTGAAATCAGGCTTGGGCTGGAAATGCCGACATCGCTGCGGCTCGACCGTCTGCTCGCCGGCGAACTCGGCATCTCGCGGTCGCGGCTTCAGGCACTGGAGGAGAAGCTGGTGTTGACCGTCTTTCCGGAGGGAGCCAAGGCTTTGCGCAAGCCGGCTCGCGATGGCACGATCGTGCGAATTGATCTCTCCGGCGAAGCCGACCGAGAAACCATCATCTCAAGGGCGAGCAGATAATCGAAATAGGGCGAAGCACATCGGTGCTTCGCCTCCTTCCGGATTTGGAAATCAGACGATTACGCCGCGCCCACAACCTTGGCCGACTTCTCGAAGCGCTTGCGCTCGTTCGGGTCGAGATAGAGCTTGCGCAGGCGGATGGTCTTAGGCGTCACCTCGACCAGCTCGTCGTCCTGGATCCAGGCCAGCGCGCGCTCCAGCGTCATGCGGATCGGCGGCGTCAGCTTCACCGCCTCGTCCTTGCCGGCGGCGCGGATGTTGGTCAGCTTCTTGCCCTTCAGCACGTTCACTTCGAGGTCGTTGTCACGGCTATGGATGCCGATGATCATGCCCTGATAGACCTTGACGCCCGGGTCGATGACCATCGGGCCGCGGTCTTCGAGGTTCCACATGGCATAGGCCACTGCCTCGCCCTGTTCGTTGGAGATCAGCACGCCGTTGGTGCGGCCCGGCAGTTCGCCCTTGTAGGGCTGGTAGGCGTGGAACAGCCGGTTCATCACGGCGGTGCCGCGCGTGTCGGTCAACAGTTCCGACTGGTAGCCGATCAGTCCGCGCGTCGGCGCGTGGAAGACGATGCGCTGACGGTTGCCGCCCGAAGGCCGCAGCTCGACCATCTCGGCCTTGCGCTCCGACATCTTCTGCACAACGATGCCGGCGTGCTCCTCGTCGACGTCGATGACGACTTCCTCGATCGGCTCCAGCAATTCACCGTTCTCGCCCTTCTGCATGACGACGCGCGGACGCGACACGGCGATTTCAAAGCCTTCGCGGCGCATCGTCTCGATCAGCACGGCCAGCTGCAATTCGCCGCGGCCGGAAACGAAGAACGAATCCTTGTCGGGCGATTCCTCGATCTTGAGCGCGACATTGCCTTCGGCTTCTCGCAGCAGGCGGTCGCGGATGACGCGGCTGGTCACCTTGTCGCCTTCGGTGCCGGCGAGCGGCGAATCATTGACCAGGAAAGACATGGTCACGGTCGGCGGATCGATCGGTTGCGCATGCAACGCCTCGGTCACCGCCAGGTCGCAGAACGTGTCGGCGACAGTGCCCTTCGACAGGCCGGCAATTGCCACGATGTCACCCGCCTGCGCCTCTTCGATCGGCTGGCGCTCGAGGCCACGGAACGCGAGGATCTTGGAGATGCGGCCGGTTTCGATCTGCGTGCCGTCATGGTGGAGCACCTTGACCGCCTGGTTGGACTTCAGCGTGCCGCTCTCGATACGGCCGGTAATGATGCGGCCGAGGAACGGATTGGCTTCCAGGATGGTGCCGATCATGCGGAACGGGCCGGGATGAACGGTCGGCTCCGGCACATGCTTGATGACGAGGTCGAACAGCGGCGCCAGGCCCTGGTCCTTCGGGCCTTCCGGATTTTCCGAGACCCAGCCATCGCGGCCAGAACCGTAGAGGATCGGGAAGTCGAGCTGCTCGTCGGTGGCGTCAAGCGCTGCAAACAGGTCGAACACCTCGTTGACCACCTCGACGTGGCGGGCGTCCGGACGGTCGATCTTGTTGATGACGACGATCGGCTTCAGACCGACCTTGAGCGCCTTGCCGACGACGAACTTGGTCTGCGGCATCGGGCCTTCGGCGGCGTCGACCAGCACGATCGCCGAATCCACCATCGACAGGATGCGCTCGACCTCACCGCCGAAATCGGCGTGGCCGGGTGTGTCGACGATGTTGATGCGGGTGTCCTTCCAGTCGACCGAGGTCGCCTTGGCCAGGATGGTGATGCCGCGTTCCTTTTCGAGGTCGTTGGAATCCATGGCGCGCTCGGCGACGCGCTGATTGTCGCGGAAGGAACCGGATTGTCGCAGCAATTGGTCGACGAGGGTGGTTTTTCCATGGTCGACGTGCGCGATGATCGCGATATTACGAATTTTCATTTTGTGGTCTCGGGAGCGTTGCAGGCAGCAGGCCAAAAGGCGCCGCCTCTTTCAGTTGCGCGGCTCATACAGGGTTTTTCGCAATTGCGAAAGAGGAGGCGCACCACCAAATACTCATCAAATCTTAAGCATCTCGGTGTGAGATGGTTTTGTTAACCAAGGCGGGAACCTTTCTGGGCCCGGGTAGTTCGAAATTGATGACCGACAAACTCAACCGATTTTGGCCCCTCATCGCTTCGGTCGCATTCGCTGCCGTGCTGGCGGCCAATGCCGCTCAATCGGCCGCCACGGTGAAGGAAGCCAATCCGGCTTCGTCGTCCGACCGGACGGCCGAGCAGATGTTTGCCGACGCCCCTGATGGCGTCGACCCCGTGGTCACCGGCCCGGTCAGCGCCTCTTTCAAGCAGAGGCAGCAGGTTGCAGGCTGCGACAGCGCGGTGTGGCCGAAGATTCCGACGGTTTGCTACCCGGACTGACGGCTGCCCCTTCCAGGCATAGCGATGCTTCGCACCGACCCAAAGGCTTACGCCGACCGCACCGGATCGAGCGTCACCTTGTAAAGCTCGATGTCGTCGCGATCCATCAGCCGCACGGTCAGCTGCTCTGTCGCCCCTGAAATGTCCACCAGGCCAAAGAACTGCAGGCCGGCCGAGGGTGGCAGGTTCTGGCCCTGTTCGGTGGTCGGCGCCTTGATGAATTTCAGCTCCGGGCCGAAGGTCATGTCGAAATCATTGGGACCGAAGGTACCGGCGTGGATCGGGCCCGAGACGAATTCCCAGAAAGGATTGAAATCCTGGAACCGCGCCTTGTCGGGGTTGTAATAGTGCGCCGCCGTGTAGTGGACATCGGCGGTCAACCAGACCGTGTTGGTGATGCCGGCACTCTTGATGTAGCGCAACAGGTCGGCGATCTCGAGCTCGCGGCCTTTGGGCAGGCCATTGTCGCCATTGCTGATGGCTTCCGCGCCGACCTTCTTGGCGCCGTCGTCCCAGACGACGAGGCCGAGCGGCATGTCGGCGGCAATGATCTTCCAGGTCGCCCTGGAATTCGTCAGCTCGCGCTTCAGCCATTTCGTCTGCTGTTCGCCCAGCATGCGTGACTGCGGCGTCATGTCCTCCTGCATGTCGGGGCCGTTCGGGCCGCGATAGGAGCGCATATCGAGGAAGAACACGTCGAGCAGCGGCCCATGCGCGATCTTGCGGTAGACGCGGCCGGGCTCGGACGGCTCGTAGCGGATCGTCGTCATCTCATGGAAGGCGCGCGCCGCACGCGCCGCGAGCACATGGATGGATTTTTCGGTGTAGCGGCTGTCGGCGCCGAGATTCTTCGAATCCGACCAGTTGTTCAGCACCTCGTGATCGTCCCACTGGTAGAAGGTCGGGCAGATGGCGCTCAAGGCCAGAACGTTTTTGTCCATCATGTTGTATTTCCACTGGTCGCGGTACTCATCCAGCGTCTCGGCCACCTTGCGCTTGCCGTCGATCAGGACGACGTTTTTCCACTTGCCGCCGCCAGGCAGGTCTACCTCGTCCTTCATGGCGCCATCGGCATAGATGGTGTCGCCGGAATGCAGGAAGAAATCCGGCGTGTGCCTGGCGATGGTGGCGTAGGTTTTCATGCCGGTCTCATCGATTCCCCAGCCCTGGCCGGCCGTGTCGCCCGACCAGGCGAATTTTATGTCGCGCTTCGAGGCGGGTGCTGTGCGGAAACGGCCGACGATCGGTTCGGAAACGGCGTTGATATCCGACAGGTCGGCGGCAGTCATCCGGTAGAAGATATCCTGGTCGGAGGCGAGGTCGGTAAGCAGGCGCTTGACTGTGAAGTCGCTGGCCGGCGAGGTATCGAGCGGCGCCAGCCGCGTCGCATTGGCGAAGTTTTCCGTCGACGACACTTCGAACGTGACGCGCGAAGGCCGGTCGGTGCGCGTCCACACCATGCCGCTCGAGGCATCGACATCGCCGGACTGGACGCCATGGGTGAAGGCCGGGCGCTGGCTGGCGCGCGAATAATAGGGCAAAGCGAGCCCCGATGCGCCGAGCAGACCGGCGGCGCTGGCAGAGGTGACGAAAGCGCGGCGGGTCAACGAGATCTTGTTCATGGCTGTCTCCTGATGGCTTCGAACGGTGCCAGCAAGCTCCAGCTTCAATGTTTCAGCCACATCTCGGGAAGATGAAACTTTGATAACAATCGACAGGTGATCTCCGCCCTTGAGGGGGGAGATGTCGCCGAAGGCGACAGAAGGGGGTCGCCTCGCTTGGAGCGCCGACCTCCTATGCGCAAGAGGCTGAGTCCGGTCGCACGGACCCCCTCTGGCCGCTTCGCGGCCATCTCCCCCCTGAGGGGGGAGATTAGTACCGCGCCTTACGCCGCTTGCGGCTCCGGATCGAAAGCCGGCCTGCTCGTATTGATCAGCAGCGACAGACACGCAGCCACGCTCGCCGTCATGCCGGCGATCAGGAAAGCCAGTTCGTAATTGCCCTGCAGTTCGCGCATGGTGCCGCCGAAGGCGGCGGCGGTGGCGGCGCCGACTTGGTGGCCGGCTACGATCCAGCCGAACACGATCGGGCCGCTGCGGTCACCGAAGGCCTCGTTGGCGAGCCTGAGCGTCGGCGGCACGGTGGCGATCCAGTCGAGACCGTAGAGCACGGCGAAGATGATCAGGCTGGTCGCCGAGAAGCCGGAATAGGGCAGATAGATCAGCGCCAGGCCGCGAATGCCGTAGTAGACGCCGAGCAGCTTGCGCGGGTCGAAACGGTCGGTGAGCCAGCCCGAGAGCGTCGTCCCGATCAGGTCGAAAATGCCCATAAGCGACAGCAGGCCCGCGGCCTGTACCTCGGGGATGCCCATGTCGCCGCAGAAGGAGATCAGATGCGTGCCGACCAGCCCGTTGGTGGTGAAGCCGCAGATGAAGAAGGTGGCGAACAGATACCAGAAGACGCGGGTGCCGGCGGCGCGGCGCAGCGTGTTGAGTGTATGCGCCAGGAAATTGCCTTGCGATGCCGGCGATACCGGCGGCACGTCATCGGCCCCGGCGCCATAGCGCACCATGCCGATCGAAGCTGGACGCTCCGGAACCAACAGCCAGACCAGCGGCAGAAGACAGGCGGTGGCGATCGAGACGGCGGTAGCGACGGGCTGCCAGCCACCCGACTGGGCGAGCGATGCCAGCAGCGGCAGGAACACCAACAGGCCGGTGGCGCTGGAGGCAGACATCAGCCCCATCACCAAGCCGCGATTGGTCTTGAACCAGCGGTTGACGATGGTGGCGCCGAGCACGGTGGCGACCGCGCCGGAGCCGATGCCGGAAAACACGCCCCAGGTGAGGAACAGGTGCCAGGGCTCGGTCATCAGTAGGCTGAGCGCGGTCGAGCCCGACATGATCACAAGCGAGGCAAGCAGCGTGCGGCGCAAGCCGATACGCTCCATCAATGCGGCGGCAAACGGCCCGGTCAGGCCGTAAAGGAAGATGCCGATCGCAGCGGCAATCGAAACCGTATCGCGCCCCCAGCCGAAGCTTTTATCCAACGGCAGCATCATCACCGAGGGTGCGGAACGAAGCCCGGCCGCGATCAACAGGCAAAGGAAGATGACGCCAACCACGACGAAAGCGTAGCGCTGGCCAAAGGGACGGGATTGAGCTATCATGTTACTGACCGGTACGTTGCAGGGTGAGGACATGTATACGTACCGATCGGTAACACGTCAATCGAGTCATACCATGCCAACGGACAAAAATATTGAACTGACCATCAAAGACGGTCATGCAGCCGCACCGCCCAAGGCTGCCAAGAAAATCCTCGACGTGGCGTACGACCTGTTCTACCGCCGCGGCATCCGGGCGATCGGCGTCGACGAGATCGTCAAGCGCGCCGGCGTCACCAAGCCCAGCCTCTACCGCAGCTTTCCCTCCAAGGACGAGCTCGCCGCTTCCTATCTCAGGCAATATGACCGTGAGTATTGGGAGCGTTTCGACGAAGCCGTGGCTGCCCATCCCGGCGACCCACGGGCACAGCTCAGGGCTTTCCTGACTCGCGTCGGCAAGCGCACGCAAAGGCCGGACTATCGCGGCTGCGGCATGACCAACGCGGCGGTGGAATATCCCGAACATGGCCATCCGGCGCGCGTCGTCAGCGAGGCCAACAAGCAGGAGTTGCGCCACCGCCTGCGCGCGATGGCCGCAGCGATGGGCGCTAAAGACCCTGACACGCTCGGCGACGGCCTGCTGCTGTTGATCGAAGGCGCCTATATCAGTGGCCAGCTCTTCGGCCTCGGAGGCCCGGCGGCAGCGGTCGCCCACAACGCCGACCTGCTGATCGAGGCGAGCTTGAAGAAATAACATTTCGAACGTTGGCGCCGCCCCTCACCTGCCGGCATCCTTTCCCGGAAATGGGGCGAGGAACGCTCTCATCACGATTTCGCCAATTGCCAGCGTTGCAAGGTTGTCGCCAGCGGCGCAGCCGGCCACTTTCTCCCGTTCAGGGGGAGAATTGCCCGGCAGGGCGATTTGGGCGGCGCCAACGTTGAGATTGGCACGCTAGGCCGGCCGCAGATTTGGCGATAGGCTGGGGCGAACTTCACGGGAGACGTCCGCATGCGAACCCTGCTGCTTGTTCCATTCGCCCTCGCCGCCCTATCCCAAACCGCCCATGCCGACGGCATATCAAGCGTCTACACCGACCTCGACTCGCAAAAGGACTGCGTCACCTATGCGCAGGCGCAGGAAGGCGACGGCGAATGGGCCGAACTCGCCTGCTCCGGCTATCGTGGCTATCCCGTGCTGATCGCCTATGACGACGCCCGTGAATCGCTGTTCTACGGATTTCCGCCCGGCGGCGACATGACCTCGGTCTGGGAGAGCTTTTCCGGCTTCAACTCGTCCGGCGCCAAGGTCGAGTGGCGCATCGAGACCAAGGGCGACGTTGCCGTTCCCTTTGCCGTCATCCACCGCCGCTCGATCAGCAATCCCGAGGACGAGAACAAGCCGACCGAAGTGCTGCTCGTCGCCAAGGTCGCCCAGATGGAAGCCCGCGACGGCTGCACCATCGGCCTCGTGCTGGCCACCGGCAACCCGCAGGCCAATGACCAGGCGCGCAAGCTGGCCGACGAAAAGGCGAAGAGTTTCGCCTGTGGCAAGGACAAGCACACCCTCATCGGCAACGTGCCGGCGTTTGGTCGGGTGGATAACTAGTCACGTGGGTGCAAGGCACCCCCTCTGCCCTGCCGGGCATCTCCCCCTCAAGGGGGGAGATTGGCAGCTTCGCTGGCGGCGCTTTTCTTTCGGCGCTGAAAATTGACGAAAGCCGTTGCGACTCCCCCCTTGAGGGGGAGATCGCCGGCAGGCCAGAGGGGGGTGCCTCGCGCTGGCGTTTGCCGCTTACTTGAACGAGACGCAGGCCTCTCTCGGCGCTACTTCGCCGCCTTCGCCCGTGCGATCGCGTCGACGATCATCTTCTTGGCGTATTTGGAATCGTGCCAGCCTTCGATCTTGACCCATTTGCCGGGCTCGAGATCCTTGTAGTGCTCGAAGAAGTGCTGGACCTGGTCGCGGGTGATCTCGGGCAGCTGCGTGTATTCGGTGACGTTTTCGTAGCGCAGCGTCAGCTTCGGCGACGGCACGGCAATGACCTTCTCGTCCTGGCCGGCATTGTCTTCCATCACCAGCACGCCGATCGGTCGCACATTGATGACGCAGCCCGGCACCAGCGCGCGCGTGTTGCAGACCAGCACGTCGATCGGGTCGCCGTCGCCCGACAGCGTGTGCGGCACGAAACCGTAATTGCCGGGGTAGCGCATCGAGGTGTGCAGGAAACGGTCGACGAACAGCGTGCCGGCCTCCTTGTCCATCTCGTACTTGATCGGCTCGCCGCCGATCGGCACCTCGATGATGACGTTGATGTCCTCGGGCGGGTTCTTTCCGATGGCAATGGCTTCGATTCGCATGGCTTAAATCCCTCTCTCGATGTCCAAGATCGATAGCGGGCGGCGCAGCATGGTGCAATGCGGCGATTGGTGCGAAGCGCTAACGGAAGCGCACGGTTTATGATGATTTGTAACCGAAGCCGGTCATTCCCAGACGAAGGCGACCTTCTTGAGCGCCCTCTGCTCGAAAATCTCGACGCCTTCGGCGACGTCACGGCCACCCGCGCCGGCATAGAAGGAAAGTGCGTTCTGGTTGTCTTCCAGCGCCCACACCACCATTCCCTTCAGCCCGTGGTCGGCAAGCCGCGCCCGCGCCGCCTTGAACAGCCGGCTGCCGAGCCCGATGCCTTGATATTCCGGACGCAGGTAAAGTTCGTAGATTTCGCCCTGTTGCTTCAGCTCGCGGGCGCGGTTCTTGCCGATCGTGGCATAGCCGGCGATGGTGCCGCCGATCTCGACCACCAGAACGGTGGCGGCGCGGCGGATGGCGTTGGCCCACCAGTCGGCGCCGCGGCGGTTGATCATCGAGGTCAGCGAGCGATGCGGGATGATGCCGGAATAGGCGCCCTCCCAAGCCTGCTGGTGCACGTCCGCAATGGCGCCAGCGTCGCGCGGTTCGGCTTTCCTGATGTCGATGCTCAGCGTATTCATGATTTGTTAACCATAAACCCGCATCGGCCATTTGCAAGAGTCGAGGTCAGCCCGCCGACCGCTTTCTCACAGCCGATCGCGACGCTGCTGACAATGGGCAAAGCCTGCTTGGAAAACGCACCCAGCCGGCGCGGTCAGGCGTCCGTCCGGGTAGCGCGTGCTGGCTTTTCAGATCTCGACGAGATGATCGTCCAGTTCATTGGCGTCGCCCGACGTCACCGGGAAATGCTCGGCCAGCACCGCGCCGACCTGCCCGATCGCCTTGACGAAGCCGTCGGCGAGCCGGTCGTCACCGGCATGCTGCAGGAGATCGCGCACCACGCCGTCCCAGACATGCTGGCCGACCTTGCTGTCGATGCCCGAATCGGCGACCACTTCGGCATAACGCTCGGCGATCGACACGAAGACCAACACGCCGGTGCGCGCCGTGGTGCGGTGGACATTGCGGGCGAGGAACTGCCTGAGCGCATTGTGATGTGCCGCCTGATAACGCTGCCGGCGCGGCACCAGATGGATGCGCAAGCCCGGCAGCGCCCACAAAAGCACCAACACCGAGGCCAGTGCCAGCAGTTGGACAATGACGAAATGCGGCAGCCGGATCGACAGCCACCAGGCTTCCAGCCCATAAGCGACGGCGAGGCTGGCAATCAGCATGCCTGATGTCGCCATGAAGGCGGCGGGAAAGAAATAGCCGTCGCTGGCATGCGCAACGACGCAGTAGATCTCGCCGTCGGTTTTGGCCTCGGCCGCGCGGATCGCGGTGGCGATGCGCTCATGGTCCTGTGGGCTGATCGGTCGTGTTGCCATCTTCTCTCACCAGCTCCCTGAAGACCCGCCACCGCCAGACGAACCGCCGCCGCCTGAAAACCCGCCGCCGCTGCTTGAGCCCGAAGACCAGCTGCTGCCCGAACTTCCCGATGACCATCCGCTGCCCGACGACGAACTTGTTGTCCAGCTGCTGGAGCCCGAGGACGATCCGCTCGGCCCCTGGCCGTAGCGAAAGGTCATGCCCAGCCATTTATACACGCCCGGCGACAGCTTGGTGCCGAAGATCGGCGGCAGGAAGGCCATCGCCAGGCCGCCGAAGAACATCGCCGCCCACAGGATCAGGAAGACCGTGACGACGGGATCGATGGGCGTGCTGCGGTCGGCCGGGTTGCGCTTGCCGCGCGCCTCCAGCTCTTCCGGGTTGCCTTCCAGCACCATGACCATGTCGTCGACGGCCTTGGAAATGCCGCCGGAGAAATCACCGGCGCGGAACGCCGGCACCATGTCGTTTTCGATGATCAGTTTGGTGTGCAGGTCGGTCAGCGTGCCTTCCAGCCCGTAGCCGACCTCGATGCGCATCTTGTGGTCGTTCTTGGCCACCAGCAGAAGCACGCCGTTGTTTTCGCCGGCCTGGCCGAGTTTCCAAAAGCGGAACAGCCGGTTGGCGTAGGGTTCGATCTCCTCGCCGTCGAGGCTGTTGATCGTGGCGACGACGATCTGGTCGGAGCCTTTGGTCTCGAAATCCGCGAGTTTCTGCGTCAGTGCCGCCTTGGTCGCGGCGTCGATAATACCGGCATTGTCGACCACCCGCCCGGTGAGTGCCGGCAGGTCTGCCGCCAAGGCTACAAACAGCATGGTGAGCATCGTCAACAGGGCGATGCCGATCGTCGCGGCTGCGCGGCCAGGTCTTGGCGGATTGAAGACGCGTACTGTCATGCCGTCACCAGTTCCCCTCAACCACCATGACTGTCCTCAATCACCATGATCATGTCGTCGACCGCTTTGGAAATACCGCCGGAGAAATCCCCGGCGCGGAAGGCCGGCACCATGCCTTCAATGATCCGTGTGGCGTGCTGGTTGGTGAGCGTGGCTTCCAGCCCGTAGCCGACCTCGATGCGCATCTTGCGGTCGTTCACGGCCACCAGCAGAAGCACGCCATTGTTCTTGGCCTTCTGGCCGAGCTTCCAGGCGTTGAACAGCCGGGTGGCGTAAGGCTCGATCTCCTCGCCGTCGAGGCTGGGAACCGTCGCGACGACGATCTGGTCGGAGCCTTTGGTCTCGAAATCGGCCAGTCTTTGGGTGAGCGCCGCCTCGGTCGCGGCATCGATGATGCCTGCATTGTCGACGACACGACCGGTGAGGGCGGGCAGTTCCGCCGCCAGCGCCGCGAAGCTGACGAGCAAGACCAGCAAGGCAGCGCCGGTCATCGTGGCGAAGCGGCCATGCCAGGGATTGGCGATGCGTGTTGTCATCTCGTCACCAGCTTCCCGAGGAGCCGCCGCCGCCGGACGAACCGCCGCCGCCGGAAAAGCCGCCACCACCGCTTGAACCCGACGACCAGCCGCCCCCGCCCGAAGACCAGCCGCCGCTGGACGACCGCCGGCCCGGCTCGAATGTCATGCCGAGCCAGCGATAGCGGCCGGGACCGAGTTTTTGGCCGAAGATCGGCGGCAGGATGGAGGCGGCCATGCTGCCGAAGAAGATGATTGCCCAGATGCTGATGAAGACGCCGAAGAACAGATTGTCGGTATTGATGGGCGGCTTCTGGTTGCGCTCGCCGCGCGCCTCCAATTCCTCCGGATTGCCTTCCAGCACCATCACCATGTCGTCGACGGCCTTGGAAATGCCCCCGGAGAAATCGCCGGCGCGGAACGCCGGCACCATGTCGTTTTCGATGATCAGCTTGGTGTGCAAATCGGTCAGCGTGCCTTCCAGCCCATAGCCGACCTCGATGCGCATCTTGCGGTCGTTCGGCGCCACCAGCAGCAGCACGCCGTTATTTTCCTTGGCCTGGCCAAGCTTCCAGAAGCGAAACAGCCGGTTGGCGTAAGGCTCGATCTCCTCGCCGTCGAGGCTGGGGATGGTGGCGACGACGATCTGGTCGGAGCCTTTTGTCTCGAAGTCGGCGAGTTTCTGGGTGAGCGCGGCTTTGGTGCCTGCATCGATGATCCCGGCGTTATCGACGACGCGGCCGGTCAGCGCGGGGAGGTCGGCGGCGAAGGCGGTGAGGGGCAGGAAGACGGCCAGAAAGGCGAGAAGAACACCAAGGTTGGCGTTCCTTCGCGTCCCCCTCTGTCCTGCCGGACATCTCCCCCTCGAGGGGGGAGATTGGCAATCTCGCTGCCGACGCTCAGCCGGCAACGCTGATATTTGGCGCAAGGACAGAAGACAGCTGATCTCCCCCCTTGAGGGGGAGATGTCCGGCAGGACAGAGGGGGGTGTGAAGGAACGCAAGGCTGGCAAAGGCCAAGCTCACCCAGACGTCATCACCCGCCCTGCTTCGTGCCGAAATCGACCTTCGGCGGCTGCATCTTGTCTTCTTCGACGGTCAAGTTGGCGAAGGGCTCGTTGCTGCGGAACCAGAAGGTTGCCCATAGCACCGACGGAAAGGTCCTCAGCGTCAGATTGTAATCCTTGACCGCCAGGATGTAGTCGCGCCGCGCCACGGCGATACGGTTCTCGGTGCCTTCGAGTTGCGCCTGCAGCGCCAGGAAATTCTGGTTGGCCTTGAGGTCGGGATAGGCCTCCGACACCGCGATCAGCCGCGATAGCGCGCTGGTCAGCCCTGATTGCGCATCCTGGAACTTCTTGAGCGCTTCGGGGTCCTTCAGCGTTTCCGGCGTCACCGTGATCTGCGTCGCCTTGGCGCGCGCCTCGACCACCGCATCGAGCGTGTCCTTTTCATGCGAGGCATAGCCCTTCACCGTCTCGACCAAATTGGGAATGAGGTCGGACCGACGCTGATACTGGTTCAGCACCTCGCTCCATGCCGCCTTAGCGTTTTCCTCCGCCGTCGGGATGGTGTTGAAGCCGCAGCCGGCGAGCAGAGGCAGCACGACGGCCATCATCAGCACGGCCGGCAGACTGCGAAAAGGGAAGGCAAGGCGCTGGGCAAACATGGTGAGGTCCCTCGACAGAAGTTGCATGCGAAGCATTAGCACAATCCGCGCTCAAGAAAATGTCTGCCGCTGGCGCGCATTCCTGGCGCGCATTCATGCGCCGGCGAGGCCCTGTGATTGATCGCGCGAACACGGTATGGTTGCCGGCAAACAGGACAGGATCATGGCGGAACGCCACGACGATGACAGCGAATCGCGCCGCATTATCGAGCGCGTGGCGAACGAGGGCGGCCTTGGCGGCGCATCGCTGGTGTCACGGGCAGCGAAAGGCGCGCGCGATCATGTTACCGCAGCGGAGGCCGACCGATCCGATCCGATCGAGGTCTGGGGCACCCGCATCGGTCGCGCACTTGGGCTCATCGTCGCCCTCGGCCTTTTGATCTGGCTCGTGTACCACGTCTCCCGGGGCAGCTAGAGCATGATCCTGAAAAGTGGGAACCGGTTTTCTCGGACAAGCGGGAACCGTTTTGTCCGGAGATCATGCTCCAACCAAAGAGATAGATCAGGATGACGATTCAACGAAAAATTATCCGTATCTAGGATTTTCCATGAACAGCGAAAAAGCCGACGCGCCGCGCGCGGTCATCGTCATTTCCAGCCATGTCGCCCGCGGCTCGGTCGGCAACCGCGCCGCCGTGTTTGCGCTGGAGACGCTGGGCTTTCCCGTGTGGGCGGTACCGACGGTCATCTTGCCCTGGCATCCGGGCCATGGCCGCGCCACGCGCATCGTGCCGCCGCTCGACCAGTTCAAGGCGCTGATGGCCGATCTCGAGCGCGCGCCCTGGCTGGGTGAGGTCGGCGCGGTGCTGTCGGGCTATCTTGGCGAGGCCGGCCAGGCCGAGGCCGTCGCCTCGCTGGTTGCGGCGGTCAAGGCCAAGACGCCGGACGCGATTTATATATGCGATCCGGTGATGGGCGATTCCGGCGGGCTCTATGTGCCCGAGCCGACGGCCGCCGCGATGCGCGACCGGCTGATGCCGATCGCCGACATCGCCACCCCCAACCGCTATGAGCTGGAGTGGATGGCCGGCGCGCCTTTGCCCGATCTGAAATCGGTGATCTCGGCCGCCCTCCATGCCGGACCGTCAACAATGCTGGTGACGTCGGCACAGTCGATGATGACCGGCGGCACCGGCAATCTGCTGCTTGACGGCACCCAGGCGCTGCTGGCCGAACACCGCCTCATCGACAAGCCGCCGAATGGCCTCGGTGACCTGACTGCGGCCGTCTACCTCGCCCGCATCCTGTCGGGGCAGCCGCCGATCAAGGCGCTGCAATCGACCACCGCCGCCGTCTACGAAATCCTGGCGCGAACCGCCAAGCGTGGCGGCGACGAGTTGCAGCTTGAAACCGATGCCCAGAGCCTGTCGCATCCGATGGCGATGGTGCAACTGCGCCACCTCACGCATCCGGGGCGGGACCGCCGGGCGTGACCTCGACCGTGGTCGTCGGCGTCGACGGCTGCAAGGCCGGCTGGATCGCCGTCCGCCGCGATCTGGATGCCGCGCCGTCAGTCCGCGTCTTTCCCAGCTTTGCGACCCTGCTCGACGCCTTGCCCGCCGATGCGACAGTGGTCGTCGACATGCCGATCGGCCTGCCGGACGTCTCGCAAAGAGGCGGGCGCGGGCCGGAGACCTTGGTACGGCCAATGCTCGGAGCACGGCAATCCAGCGTCTTCTCTATCCCGTCCCGCCCGGCCCTCTACGCCGACACCAGCGGCTTCACCACGGTCGAGGCCTGGTATGAGGCACATCGGCGCGCCAGCGAGGTGGCCAAGGCGACCTCCGATCCGCCACGCGGCGTCTCGATCCAGGCCTTCGGCATCTTTGCCAAGATACGCGAGATCGACGCGCTGCTGATCGCACGTCCGCAACTGCGCCGCCGCGTCTTCGAATCGCATCCCGAAGTGGCCTTCTGCCGGCTGAACGGCGAAAAACCGATGACACTGCCGAAGAAGATCAAGGGCGCCGTCAATCCGGCCGGGATGGAAGAACGCAAGGCGCTGCTCTGCCGGCACGGCTATACCAGAGCTTTCCTCGACCAGCCGCCGCCACGCGGTGCTGCCGCCGACGATTTCCTCGACGCCGCAGCGATGATGCTGATTGCCGGACGCATTGCCGGCGGCGAGGCAAAGCCGTTTCCCGACCCGCCGCTTGCCGACCGTTTGGGCATTCCCCTGGCGATCTGGGCGTGAGGCAAGCGGCGAGCCATGCGTGCGGCATGGCGATTTGCGACGAAGCCATCCGCAATTCGGCATTGCCCGCGACGGGCATTTGCCGTTAGAGCCTTTCTAACTTGAAATGAGCTGCCGTCGCTAACCCCGAAAGGCTTCATCCCTAGCCCATGCCCCATCTCCCCGAACATCTTTGGACCGGCTACCGCAACTTCATGAATGGCCGCTATCTCACCGAGAGCGGACGCTATCGCGAGCTCGCCCGCGAAGGGCAGGCGCCCGAAACCATGATCGTTGCCTGCTGCGATTCCCGCTCTGCCCCCGAGGCGATCTTCGACGCCGGTCCGGGCGAACTGTTCGTCCTGCGCAATGTCGGCAATCTGGTGCCGCCCTATGCGCCGGACGGCGAGTTCCACTCGACCTCGGCCGCGCTCGAATTCGCCGTGCAGAGCCTGAAGGTGAAAAACATCGTGGTGATGGGCCATGGCCGCTGCGGCGGCATCCGCGCCGCGCTCGACACCAATTCGGCGCCGCTGTCGCCCGGCGACTTCATCGGCAAATGGATGAGCCTGATCGCGCCGGCGGCCGAAACCGTTTCGTCCAGCACGTTCATGACGACAACCGAACGGCAGACGGCGCTGGAGCGGATTTCCATCCGCTATTCGATCGCCAATCTCAGGACCTTCCCTTGCGTCTCCATCCTCGAAGGCAAGGGGCGGCTGTCGCTGCATGGCGCCTGGTTCGACATCTCGACAGGCGAGCTCTGGGTGATGAACAAGGACACTGGCGACTTCGAGCGGCCGGATTTGACGTAGACCCATGATCCCGAAAAGTGGGAACCGGTTTTCGGATAAGGGCATGGTCAAATAAGAGGAGGGAAGAATGCGGGTTTGGCGTGCGATCGCTTTCGCCGTAGCGGCGCTGCTGATTTCGCTCGTCCCTGCCCGCTCCGATGACGGCGCCATTATCGACCGCTGGTATTCGGCGCTGCTGGTCGCCGATCGCACCGAATTGTCGGACCTGCTCGCCGACGATGTCCGCATCAAGCTCGACGATCTCGGCGTCGTGCAGTCGAAGCAGGAGTTCATCGCGTCGATCGACGAATGGAAGGGCGCGGTCGCCGGCGCCGCAATCCGGCATCGCGTCGAAAAGAGCGAGGCCGGCGTCACCACTGTCATCGCCTGCTATGATTTCCCCAACAATGACATGCTGATGCAGGAAACGTTCGCCGTCACCGGCAACCGCATCACCGCCAGTTCGCAAGCGGCGATCGCGGAAAATTGCGACGGCTTCTGACGCGGGCTTGAACGGCCGCGCTGTTGCGCCGCGCCAGTCATCGCCCTACATCGGTCAGCAAGCTCCGCCAATCATCGAAAGATCCCCCATGCCGTCCACGAAAACCGTCGATCTCGCCGCCCATCCGCTGACCAAATGGCAAGGGCCGCTCGGCCTGCCGGATTTTGCCAGCATCGGCGACGACGATTTCTCCTCGGTGTTCGACGCGGCGCTGAAGGCACATGAGGCCGAAATCGATGCGATCGCCGGCAACAAGGATGCGCCGACCATCGAGAATACGCTGGCAGCCCTCGAACTCGCCGGTGAGCCGCTCGACCATGTCTCGTCGATCTTCTGGTGCCGGGCCGGCGCCCACACCAACGATGCGATCCAGGCGCTGGAGCGTGAGATCTCGCCGAAGATGTCGCGGCATTTCTCGGCGATCTCGATGAACGAGAAACTGTTTGCCCGCATCGACGACCTCTACCAGCGCCGGGAGACGCTAAAACTCGACGTCGAGACGCTGCGGGTGCTGGAGAAGACCTGGAAAGGCTTTGTGCGATCGGGCGCAAAACTCGACGCCGACGGCAAGAAGCGGCTGGCCAACATCAGCGAGGAGCTGTCCTCGCTCGGCACCACTTTCGGCCAGAACGTGCTGGCCGACGAGCGCGACTGGGCGCTGTTCCTCGACGAGGCTGATCTTGCGGGCCTGCCGGACTTCGTGAAGAGTTCGATGGCCGAAGCCGCCGAGACGCGCGGCCAGAAAGGCCGCTACGCAGTCACCTTGTCGCGCTCGATCTATGAGCCGTTCACGACCTTCTCCGAACGCCGCGACCTGCGCGAGAGCGCCTTCCGCGCTTTCACCATGCGCGGCCAGAATGGCGGCGCCAGCGACAACACCGCAGTGGTGCGCGACATGCTGAAACTGCGCGCCGAAAAGGCCAGGCTGCTCGGCTATGCCTCGTTCGCCGCGCTGAAACTCGACGACACCATGGCCAAGACGCCGAAGGCGGTGCACGACCTCCTCGACCCGGTCTGGGAGAAAGCGCTGGAGAAGGCCGCCGCCGACCAGAAGGAGCTGGAGCGGCTTGCGACCAAGGCAGGCAGCAACGAAAAATTCGCCGCCTGGGACTGGCGCTTCTACCAGGAGAAATTGCGCGCCGAAAAATTCGACTTCGACGAGGCGGAACTGAAACCCTATCTGCAACTCGACCGGGTCATCGACGCCTGCTTCGACGTCGCCACAAAACTGTTCGGCATCACTTTCGAGGAGAAGAAGGGCATCGCCGCCTGGCATCCCGACGCGCGCGTCTTCGTGGTGAAGAACGCCGATGGCAGCGAGCGCGGCCTGTTCCTCGCCGACTATTTCGCGCGATCCTCGAAGCGTTCTGGCGCCTGGATGAGCGCGCTGAAGTCTGGCTACAAGCTTGGGGATGGCTCCAAGCCGGTGATCTACAACATCATGAACTTCGCCAAGCCGCCGGCGGGGGAAGCGGCGCTGCTGTCGGTCGATGAGGCCAAGACCCTGTTCCACGAGTTCGGCCATGCTTTGCACGGCATGCTGACCGACGTCACCTGGCCGTCGGTGGCGGGCACGTCGGTTTCCCGCGATTTCGTCGAACTGCCTTCGCAGCTCTACGAGCACTGGCTGACGGTGCCCGCAGTGCTGGAAAAGCATGCGCTGCATGTCAAGACCGGCAAGCCGATGCCGAAGTCGCTGCTCGACAAGATGCTGGCCGCCCGCACGTTCGGCGCCGGTTTCGCCACGGTCGAGTTCACAGCGTCGGCGCTGATCGACATGGCGTATCACGCGCGGCCGGATGCGCCGGCGGAACCGCTGCGTTTCGAAGCCGAAACGCTGGAAAAGCTTGATATGCCCGACACCATCGCCATGCGTCATCGCACCCCGCATTTCGGCCATATCTTCTCAGGCGACGGTTATTCAGCCGGCTACTATTCCTACATGTGGTCGGAAGTGCTCGACGCCGACGCCTTCGCCGCCTTCGAGGAGACCGGCGATCCCTTCAACCCGGCTCTGGCGGAACGGCTTCGGAAGAATATCTATGCCGCCGGCGGGTCGAAGGATCCGGAGGAACTGTACACGGCGTTCCGCGGCAAGATGCCTTCGCCGGAAGCGATGATGGTGAAGCGGGGATTGCTATAGCGCCGCCTTGTCTCCCCCCTCGAGGGGGAGATGGCCGCAAAGCGGCCAGAGGGGGTCGGTCCGACTGGGCTCGACCTCCTGCGGCAGATGAAGGTCGGCGCTTCACGCGCAAGGACCCCCTCTGTCGCCTTTGGTGATCTCCCCCTCAAGTGGGGAGATCACCAGCGCCAAGGATCCGCCACCCGTGGCCACACCGGCCGCGTCAGCTTCCTGTAATCCGTTACCGCCGGATTGCTCGGATACGAACTCGGCGCCGAGACATAGATGATCTCCGCCGCGATCGGTTCAAAGCCGGCGTAGAAATGGTTGGTCGACTTGATCAGCAATATGTCCTTCGACAACGGATCGACACCGATGTTGGAGAAGACATCCGGCTCGAAGGTCTGCGTGCGGTTGGTGTTGAGGATGATGTCGATTTCGGTGCCTTCGAGCCGCACCAGTGCCGTCGGTCCGAGCGTCACCCGGCTCGGCCCGAAGGTCTGCCAGCCCTCGGGGACGGCTTTCAACACCTTGACGCGCGCATCGATCGGTTCGCCGGCCAGCGGCCCGGCCTTGCCGCCGAAGCGCAGGTCGATGACGGCGCCTTCGCCTGCCGCCTGGCAAAAGGTGACGGCGATCGGGTCCCAGATCGTCGCCACGCCAAAATTGTCAACGCCCTGTTCCAACATTGCGCGCAGCACGACGGTACCGTCGCCGGCGACGCCACCGCCGGGATTGTCCCAGATGTCGGCAATCACAACCGGCTTGCCGGGGTTTCCCTTGCGCGCGGCCAGTGCCCGCGCGATGCCATCCTCGGTGTTCAGCATCGTCATCGCCGTCCTTTCGCGCATGGCGTAAAGCTCGCGCCCGAGCCTCTCCGCCAGCGCATCGCCCTTGGCCTTGTCATTGTCAGTCACGACCAGGATGCGCGTGCCCATTTCGGGCACGTCCGCGGCCATGAAGCCGTGGATGACCGAGACCGACAGCACGCCGTCCTTGCCGTGCAGCGCCTTGATGCGGTCGACGAAGGAGCGCATCGGCTCGCGGCTGGTCGGCAGCACCTGGATCATGCGGCAGTCGAAGGTCGAGATCACCGGCTTGATCTCGCTGCGCGCCGCCGCCAATGCAAGCTCGACGACATGTTCGCCGCGCTCATAGAAGTCGGTGTGCGGGAATTCGAGGAAATAGGCCATGACATTGCATGCCGCGACGCGCTTCGGCGTCAGGTGGCTGTGCGGGTCGAGCTCCACCGCGATCACCACGTCGGGCCCGACGATTGCGCGAACCCGTTCCAGCAGATCGCCTTCGCAATCGTCATAGCCTTGCGCCACCATGGCGCCGTGCAGGCCGAGGATGACGGCGTCGACCGGCAAGGCTGCCTTCAACTGGCCGAGAATCTCGTCACGCAACGCCTCATAGGTCTGCCGCTGCACCAGCCCGCCCGGCTCCGCCCAGGTGGCGGTGCCTTCGATGACGGTCAGCCCTTCGGCAGCCGCGCGCCGGCGCAGCGCGACCATCGGCGAGGAGCACAAGGTCGGTGTATCAGGATGCTTGCCCGGCCCGGCATAGAACGCCATCTCGAACGACGCCCGGTCGGTCGGCACCGGCGAGAAGGTGTTGGTTTCGGTCGCCAGCGAGGCGGTGAAGATGCGCATGAAAACTCCGTACGGCTATTTGTTTTTCGCAATCCCGGACGGAAAACCGCTCCACACTGGAATTGCTATTTTACGGCCCCGAGCGCCAGCCCGCGGACGAGATAGCGCTGCAGCCAGATGAACAGGATCGCCACCGGCAGCGTCGCCAGCAGCGTCGCCGCCATTACATGGTGCCATTCGATCGTGTAGCGGCCGGCGACCAGCGAGAACACCTGGATCGGCAGCGTGTAACTTTCCTGGCTGCGCAGCATTGTGAGCGCAACGACGAACTCATTCCATGCGTTGATGAAGGTGAAGATGGCGGTCACCGCGATTGCCGGCAGGCAAAGCGGCAGAAACACTTTTCGCAAGGTCAGCCAGCGGCCGGCGCCCTCCATCCACGCTGCTTCCTCGAGATCGCGCGGGATGGTGTCGAAATAGCTTTGCAGCATCCACACGGTGAAGGCGACGTTGAAAGCCATGTAGATGACGCCGAGCGCCGTCGTGGATTCGATCAGACCCCAGGCCGCCATCAGCCGGAACAGGCCGAGCACCAGCACGATCGGCGAGATCATCTGCGAGATCAGCAGGAACTGGCGGAAGGCGCCATAGCCGGCAAAGCGAAACCGCGACATGGCATAGGCGGCCGGCACCGAGATCAGGATGGCGCCGACGGTGGCGATAACAGAGACATAGAGCGAATTGGCTAGCGCCTGGCCAAAGCCGGTCGCCACCCACATGTCGGCAAAATTCGACCAGTGGAATTCGCTTGGCCACCAGGTCGGCGACAGCACCTCCTGCCGCGGTTTGACCGCGGTCAAAAACATTACCGCGAAGGGGAAGATGGTCACCACGAGCAGCGGCGAAAGCAGCAGCCAGGCAATGATCGTGCGCTTCAGCTTGGGCGTCATGCGCGTTGCTCCCGCATGGCGAGGCGCACATAGATCATGGTGAAGAGCAAAAGGATGGCGAACATCAGCAGCGACACTGCCGATGCTTCCCCCAGTTTGCCGATGCGGAAGGCCAGCTTGTAGAGATGGGTGACCAATATGTCGGTCGAGTTGGCCGGCCCGCCCTGCGTCATCACCCAGATGATCGGGAAGGAATTGAAGACGTAGATGGTGTTGAGCACGATGGCGATGTTGATGAACGGCTTCAGCAGCGGAAAGGTGATCTCGCGGAACTGCTGCAGCGGCGTCGCCCCCTCCAGGGCCGCCGCCTCGTAGAGGTCGTCGGGGATCGACGACAGGCCGCCGAGGAAGATGGTCGTGGTGAACGGTACCGTCACCAATATGCCGATCAGCACCTGCATCGGGAATGCCGTCTCGGCGCGCGCCAGCCACTGGATGTTTTCATGGATCAGGCCAAGCCCGATCAGCGCCGAGTTCAGCATCCCGCTTTCGCCGTTGAGCGCCCAGCGCCAGACCACTGCCGTCATCGTCAGCGACACCGCCCAGGGCAGCATGATGATGACGCGGGCAATGCCGCGGCCGTAGAAATCGGTGTTGAGGATCATCGCCACGGGGACGGACAACAGCAGCGCGCCGCCGACCACCAGCACGGTCCACAGGCCGGTGCGCCAGAGTGCCGCCAGAAAATCGGGATCGGCGAGGAAGGCGGAATAATTGGCGAAATCGTTGAAGTCCCGCAGCTGCCCAAAACGGCTGACATCATGCGTTGATATCTGGATCAGGTCCCAGACCGGCCAGAAGATGACGACTGCGGCCAGAAACAGGCTGGGCAAGGTCAATAAATAGGGCAGGTAACGATTTTGCATCGGCCGGATTCGTACCGTGTTGGACATAAGTGGCGCTGGCGCGCCAGCTCGGATCAATCTCGCATATCGGTCTAAGGCAGCGCTTCAGGGTTTGAATTTCCTGCGACGTTTGCGCTGCCCCTCACCTGCCTGCCCATCCTCCGCAACGGTTGCGGAAGGGGCCTTTCCTCTCCCCCGTCGATCGGGGGAGAGGTGTCGAGCGGAGCTCGACGGAGTGGGGGTCGACGGAGTGGATGTCGACCCTTGGGGCGCAAGGCGAGGTGATGTTTGCCCCTATTGCCCTTCCTATGTCCGTCGCGGCGGTTGCCAGGTGGTTCCCCCACTCCGTCTCGGCTTCGCCGAGCCACCTCTCCCCCCTCCGGAGGGAGAGGAAAGTGTGGCGCGCCCCGATCTCTGGGCCGCGCCGGGCGCAGGGAGATACGCCCTATTTCTTAATCACGGCGTTGGCCTTGGCAGCCGCTTCCTTCAAGCCTGCCTCGGGGTCGCCGCCGAGATAGATTTTCTGCATGGCATCCGAGGTGATCTGGGCGACTTCTTCCCAGCCGGGGATGACCGGTGCAAAGCGAGCGTCGGGCAGCAGTGCGGTGAACGCGGCGAGGTCGGCATTGTTGACGTAATAGTCCATCTTGGCCTCTTCCTTGTTCACCGGCAGGAAGCCTTCCCCTTGCGTGAACTTGGCGCGCTGTTCGGTGGTGAACAGGAAGTCGAGCAGCTTCCAGGCCTCATCCTTGTTCTTGGAATTCTTGAACATGATGATGGAATCGGTGACGCCGTACGTGCCGCGCGCGCCGGTCGGTCCGGCGGGGATAGCGGCCACGCCATATTTCAGGTTCGGCGCCTCGTCCTTGATCTGGTTGGACAGGAAGGGTGCGGTGATCATCATGCCGACCTTGCCCTGCTTGAACAGGTTCTGGACGTCCTCGCGGTTGTTGGAGGTGACGCCGGGTTCCGTCAGGCCTTCGTCGATCATCGACTTGTAGAGCTTGGCGGCTTCGAGCGCGCCCGGCGTGCCGAGGCCCGACGTGCCATCCTTGTTGAGAATCTCGGTGCCTTGCGACCACATCGCATAGTAGTAATAGACGTCGGTCTCGATCTCCTTGCCCTGCAGGCCGAAGCCGAACGTGCCGGTGCCCAGCGCCTTGATCTTGCGCGCATCCTCCTGCAACTCGGTCCAGGTTGCCGGCGGGTTGGCGATTCCGGCCTTCTCGAACAATTCCTTGTTGTAGTACATGGCGCGCGCCGAAGCCGCGATCGGCAGGCCATAGGTCTTGCCCTCCATGATCGACGGCGACAGGAAGGTGTCGATGAAGCGGTCCTTGAAGTCTGGCTTGATGTAGGCGTCGAGCGGCTCGGCGACATCCTGCTGGACGAAATCGATCAGCCAGCGGGTGCCGATGATCGACAGGTCGGCATTGGTACCGGCCGTGATGTCGGTGGTCAGCTTCTGCAGCAGCACGTCCCACGGCACAACTTCGAACTTGACGGTGATACCCGGGTTGGCTGCCTCGAATTCCTTTTTCACCGCTTCGAAATACGGGCCGGTCTTGGCGCTGTATTCGGCGACGGTTACGCGCACCTCGCCGGCATCTGCCTGCGCGGCCAGGGCGAGCAGGCTCATTCCGGCCATCAGGCCGACAGTCCATTTTGCAAGCTTCATTCGATCTCTCCCATTTGATTGCGCCTGCGCTCTTGCGGCTTCCAGGCGACCAAGGCTTAATGTGACTTTCCTACATTATCCATCATTTGACCTCGTGCAAGCGGATTATCCTGTTGCTTAATTACATTTCTTAAAATAGCGTTTTCCGATTATCGTAGATCCCAGGGAGGCGCGCAGCGTGGTTTCAAAGGCCGAATTCGCAGGCAAGACCGTGCTGGTGACCGGCGCCGGCGGAGGGCTCGGCTCGGCTATTGTGGCGCTGCTGGCCGAACGAGGCGCGCGCGTCGTCGGCTGCGACCAGTCGCAAGACCAGCTCGGCAGTCCGCATCTGGCGTCGGGCCACGTCTTCGACCTTCTCGACCGGATCTCCACCGATGCCGCGATCACGGCGATCCTCGGGAAAGACGGCGTGCCCGACATCCTGATCAACAATGCCGGCTGGACGCGCGCCGAGACTCTTGCAGCGCTGACCCCCGACAAGATCACGCATGAGCTCGACCTCAATCTGACCGGGGTGATGCTGTTCGCCGATCCGCTGATCAAGGCAATGGCCGCGCGCGGTTCGGGCAGCGTCGTCTTCATCTCTTCCGTCAACGCCATCGCCCATTTCGGCAACCCGGCCTATGCCGCGGCCAAGGCCGGCATCAATGCCTATGCCAAAGCGATCGCTGTGGAACTCGGCCGCAGCGGGCTGCGCGCGAATGTCGTCTGCCCCGGCTCGATCCGCACTGCCGCCTGGGACCATCGCCTGGCCAAGAACCCGGATGTTCTCGGCAAGCTCAAGCGGCTCTATCCGCTCGGCCGCATCGTCGACGCCACGGAAGTGGCCGAAGCGGTGGCCTTCCTTGTTTCGGATCGCGCATCGGGGATAACCGGCGCGGTGGTGCCGGTCGACGCCGGACTGACCGCCGGCTTCCTGCCCTTCATCGACGACATACTGGGAGCGTAGCCATGACCGACGTTGAGTTCCGCGACCTGTCGAAATCCTTCGGACGCCATAAGATTCTCGAAAACATCAGCCTCGACATCAAGAGCGGCGAATTCGTCGTGCTGGTCGGCCCTTCCGGCTGCGGCAAGTCGACCTTGCTGCGCATGCTGGCCGGGCTGGAGCCGATCACCTCAGGCGACCTCTTGATCGGCGGCGTGCGCGCCAACGCTTTGCCGCCACAGCAGCGCAATGTTGCGATGGTCTTTCAGTCCTATGCGCTGTTTCCGCATCTGAAAGCGGCCGACAACATCGGCTTCGGCCCAAAGATCCGCGGCGAAAGCCGCACGGCAATCGACGACAAGGTGAAAAAGGCCTCCGGCGTCCTCAACCTGTTCTCCTATCTCGACCGCTATCCCCGGGAGCTGTCGGGCGGCCAGCGCCAGCGCGTCGCCATGGGCCGCGCCATCGTGCGCGAACCCTCGGTGTTCCTGTTCGACGAGCCGCTCAGCAATCTCGACGCGCAACTGCGCGTGCAGATGCGCACCGAGATCAAGGCGCTGCACCAGCGGCTGAAATCGACCATCGTCTATGTCACCCACGACCAGATCGAGGCCATGACCATGGCCGACCGCATCGTGGTGATGGACCGCGGCAAGATCCAGCAGGTCGGCGCACCGCTGGAGCTCTACGACCGTCCCGCCAACAAATTCGTCGCCTCCTTCATCGGCTCGCCGTCGATGAGTTTTGTCTCCGGCGCCCTGAAGACGACGCCCGAGAAAAGCTGGTTCGAATCGGCCGGCGGAGGGCGACTGGCGCTCGGCAGCAAGACGGTGCCGGCTGGCAGCACGGTCGAGGCCGGCATACGGCCCGAACACTTCGTCATCGGCGAGGCTGTCGACGCGATGGCGATCAAGGTCGATGTCGTCGAGCCGACCGGCTCGGAAACCCATGTCTATGGCGCCATCGGCGCTGACACGGTGCGCGCCGTGTTCCGCGATCGGATACAGGTCAAGCCGGGTGAGATGCTGCCGGTCTCGGTCGCGCCTGCAAACATCCATCTGTTCGACACGGCGACAGGCCTGCCGCTATGAGAGCGCCGGCATGAAAACGAAAACACCACGATGAAGACGACAACCCAGAAATGAAAACGCCGGCCGACATCATCACGCGCCTGCAGCTGATGTCGCAGGACGGCACCAAATCGGACCGCCGCCTGGCCGGCCTCGTGCTGACCGATCTCGACTTCGCCTCCAAGGCGGCAATCTCGGAAATTGCCGCGCGCGTCGGCGTCAGCGAGCCGACGGTCACCCGTTTCTGCCGCAATCTCGGCTGCGAGGGTCTGCGCGATTTCAAATTCTACCTGGCGCAGGCGATCGCCATTGGCGGCCAGTATCTGTCGCCCGAACCGCTGAACCGCGACGCGCGCGAGCAGCGCATTGCGTCGGCCATCACCGAAGCGGCAATCGCCGCCATCCAGCGCGCCAGCGAAAACCTCGACATGAAGACGCTGGTGGGCGTGGCCGCGCGCATCGTCAGTTCGGGCAATGTGCTGTGCATCGGCTCCGGCGGCATTTCCTCGATGATGGCGACCGAGATGCAGAACCGGCTGTTTCGGCTGGGCGTGCCGGTGCTGGCGCAGATCGACGGGCAATTGCAGCGCATGTATGCCGCGGTCGCCACATCGGAGACGACGCTGATCGCGTTCTCGGTGTCCGGCTATGCGCGCTCGGTGATCGACGCCGTGCAGGTGGCCCAGCAATATGGCGCCAGCACCATCGCCGTAACCCCGCCGGAATCAGCGCTCGCCAAGGCCGCCGATACCGTTATCCAGTTCCAGTCGCTGGAAGACGGCAACATCTACAAGCCGACCTCGTCGCGCTATGCGCTGCTGTCGATCGTCGACATGATCGTCACCTCCGTGGCCGAAACGCGCGGACCCAGGGTTCTCGAAAACCTGCGCCGCATCAAGCAGAGCGTGAACACGCTGAAGGTCGACGATCCAAAGTTGCCGCTGGGGGATTGAGGATTATCCGGCGGCCAGCGCCTCGATGCTCTTCACCAGCGTCGATGGTTCGCCAACCACACGCACCGTCTTCAGCCGCGCCGTGCCGCCTGCAATGACCGACACGACCGATGCCGGAACGCCCAGCGCCTTGGCCACCAGCCGTTCCAGCGCCGCATTGGCCGCGCCATTCTCCGGCACGGCGCGCACGCGCGCCTTCAAATGGCTGCGCCCGTCGGCCGATTTTTCGGCGCCTCCGAGCCTGTCCACGGAAGACTTCGGCGTCAGCCGGATAAACAGGTCGATGCCGTCGGCGCGCAAGCGGAATGGCGCGTTCATGCCATCGTCGGGTTCACAGGACCAGCGGCGCTATCGTGGTGAGAATGAGCTGCCTGAGGAAGAACAGGAGCAGAAGCAGGATGATCGGCGAGATGTCGACGCCGCCAAGGTCGGGCATGAACCGACGGATTGGACGCAGCGCCGGCTCGGTCAGCCGGTAGAGCATGTTGCCGATGCTGCCGACGAACTGATTGCGCGAGTTGACGACGTTGAACGCATAGAGCCAGGAAAAGATCGCCGAGGCGATGATGACCCACCAGTACAGGTCCAGCGCCATGACGATTGTTTGAATGAGGGCGAGCATGCCGGTCTCCGATTGTTGCCGACATGTAGCCATTGAGCGCGAAACCGGCAAGGGCCGGTCGCCTACAAGCATCGGGCACAAGGGATTTCGGCAAAACCCCGCCTTGACAGGAAACCGCAGCCTTCGATAAATGCGCCATCCGCTGGACGGGGCTGTAGCTCAGCTGGGAGAGCGCGTCGTTCGCAATGACGAGGTCAGGAGTTCGATCCTCCTCAGCTCCACCAGCGGAATTTTCCTGCCTGTCGACACATCTAAGTTCCGAGACGTCTCGTCAAAGCCCCGCCTTCGCTGCGAGATAGGGCGCCAGGGCAAGCGAGTAGCTGGCGGTCAGATGATGACTGTCCCGCCAGACGATGATGTTGCCGACAACTGCCGGGCATAGTTGCGGCCCGCAAATGGCATCGAGCATATCGATGGCGCGCACATTTTTCTGTCCTTCCGCGGCCAGCGCCAACACGTTGCTCCGCTCAATATCGCTCAGTTTGGTGACGCATTTCGTTGGGGTCGAACTCAGGCATTCGCCCGGGTCGAATTTCATATAGGGCGTGTTGCGGATGGCAACGATTTGCGAGCCGGCGTCCGTCAGCCCGCCCCAGAGACTTCGCAGCCCCTCGATCATCACGTCTTGCTGAACCGCTCCGTAATTGGACTGGCTGGTGAAGATCAGATCCGGTTTCAGCTTTAGGATCTCGGCCAGCACCTTTTCGTGCCACTGCGCGCATAAGACGTTGGGTTTGCCATCCGCCGTGATGGCCACGCGGGTGAATGGGCAGGCGGATTTTGTAAAGGTAACCAGTTTGAAGTTGCGGTCCTTTGCGATCTTGTCCAGTGCCGGCACCCACTGGGCTGCATGAGAATCTCCCACCAGAACCATTGTTTTCGCACCCGTGGGATCGCCTAGAGAGCATCGTTTGGGCTCCGAGCTTTCCTCCTGGTGGCACTTCCTTGCATACACGACCGGCACGTCCCGCCTCAGCCGGGCCAGCGGCGGCAGAAGGTTCACACCGTCCGGGACCACGGCGCCGGAGACGAGAGCGGCGGGCCCAGGGTAGGAAGGCGTGCCGATCAGCGCGGTGTCGATGCGTTCGGTCTTCAGAAAGAACAGCAGGCTGCCGGATGCGGCCACGCATGTGAGAACCGCCGCGGTGCCGTATCCCAGCGGCTTCCACCAGGCGCCGCCCCGAGCTTGCCGGTAGCGCTGCTCAACATATCGATAGGACAGATCCGATAGAAGCAGGGTCGCCGCAATCAGGCCGAAACCGCCGGCAAGGGTCAGCGAATGACCCTGCGCCTGGGAGATGGTGATCAGCGGCCAATGCCATAGATAGACCGAGTAGGAGCGATCGCCGATGAAACGAAGTGGCAACGAATCGAGCCCACGAAACCGGCCGACTTCAACCTCGCCAGCCAGGATGACCAGCACTGTGGCCAAGGTCGGCAACAACGCACTGACGCCGGGAAATGGAGTTGCAGCGGAAAACAGCAAGGCGGACGCAACGATGCCCAGGATGCCGGCGATCGCCAGCCACTGTCTAGTGAGTGCCGCCAGTCGAAACTGGTGTTCGGTCAGCACCAGCAGACCACCCAGCGCCAATTCCCACAGGCGGGTATGGCTGACGAAATAGGCCTGGGCCGGATCCGTCGCCGTCAAAACGACAGAGGCAACAAGTGATGCCGCGAAAATGAGCGACAACGCCCCGATCAAGCAGGCCCTCAGCGGAAGGTCACGGCGGCGCGCCAGCCAGATCACGCCGATCATCACCAACGGCCAGGCGATGTAGAACTGCTCTTCGATGGAAAGCGACCAGTAGTGTTGCACCGGGCTCGGCAAGGTGTCGGCCTCGAGATAGCTGACCGCAATCGAGGCCAGCCGCCAGTTCTCGACATAAAGAGCGCTCGCCACGATCTGGTTGCCCATTTCCTCCCAGCGCGCCTTTGAGATGAAAAGCAGCGTGCCCAGCAATGCCACCAGCAGCACCAAGGTTGCTGCCGGCAACAACCGTCGCACCCGTCGCGAGTAGAATTCGATCAGTGAAATCCGGCCGCCGCGCAGCGCCATCTGCGCCAGCAGGCCCGTGATCAGATAGCCAGAGATGACGAAAAAGACGTCGACGCCGACATATCCGCCAGGCAGCACATCCGGCCATATGTGATAGACCACGACAAGCGCGACCGCCAAGCCGCGTAGCCCCTGTATTTCGGGTCGAAACCGACGGTTCTGATCGATTGTCACCGGATATCCCCAACAGTCTCAGCCGGCCTGGATCAACCGGCAGTCCGCGCCACGATCTTCATAAGGGCAGAGTGCCGTGAGGCAAGAGCCGATCGCAGCAGTTCATTCCCTTTCCGTCTCCAGTCCGCTCACCAGCGTGTCGACGAAACCCAGCAGCTCACTTTCGAGGTCGGTGGACGCCAGGCCAATGAAACGGTCTTCGAGCGAGATGGCGACGATCCCATGCACGGCGGAGAACAGCGTGCGCGCGCGGGCCAAAAGCTCCGGCGTTGCCGCCGCCGGGAGCAGCTGGGCCAGCGGCTCGACCAGATGCTGGACCAGCACCGCATGTTCGGCCAGATGCCATTCGGGCACCGCCACGCCTGGCGCCATACGGTGCTCGAACAGCGCCTTCCACGCCATGCGGTTGTCGCGGGCGAAGCCGAGATAGGCCTTGGCCAGCGCCTTCAGCCTTGCCCTAGGCTCGGCGACGCCGGTCGCCTCCTGATCCAACGCCGCCCCAAGTCTTGCCAGCGTGATCGAATTGACGTGCAGGACGAGCTCGTCGAGGTCTGCGAAGGCGGTGTAGAGCGCACCGAGCGCGCAGCCGGCATCGGCCGTGATGTCGCGCGCACGCAGACCGGCGAGCCCCGAGGACTGGATGCGCGCTTGCGCGGCCTCAATCAGCCTGCCTTTGAGGTCCTCGCGTTTGGCGTCCCGTTTTGCGGTCATTAACCTTCTCTTATGCGCATTCATGAACACCGTTCATTTTCTCCTTGAACGCCGTTCACAATGTGCTACTTTGCCTCATGAACAACGTTCATAGAGGAGAAACGGAAATGTTGAAACAGTTTTTTGCTCTCGTTCGCGGCCGAAGCTACGAAGCCGCCGAGGCGGTCGTCGACCGCAACGCGCTGATAATCCTGCGCCAGCAGATCCGCGATTGCGCCGACGCTATCGCGGCCGCCCGCCGGGCGGTTGCAATTGCCATCGCCCAGAACGAACAGGAAGTCGCGCAGTTCAAGAAGCTTGTCCTCCGCATCGACGATTTGGAGAAGCGCACGATCGCCGCGATCGAGCAGGGACAGAATGAACTGGCCCGCGAAGCCGCCGAAACCATCGCCATGCTGGAAGCCGAACGCGACGCCTCCGCCGAGGCGCAGAAAAGCTTCGGCACCGAGATCGAGCGTCTCAAGCGGATTATCCGCGTCTCCGAAATGCGCCTGCGCGAATTGCAGCGCGGCCAGCGCATCGTTGCCGCGGTCGACTCGACCCAGCGCCTGCGAGAAAGCGCGCCCGGCTCCAGCCTGTCGGCGCTCAGGGACGCCGAGGAGACGCTGCTGCGCCTGCGCACCAGGCAGAAGCAGATCGACGACACCGCGGCCGCCATGGCCGAGATGGAACAGTCGGGCGATCCTGCCGCGGTCTCAGAGAAGCTTGCGGCCGCCGGCTGCGGTGCGCCGCTGAGAAGCAGCGCCGACGCCGTGCTCGAACGGCTCACGAAGACCATGACCAAGCCGGCCTGATCGTACCCGGCCTGATTGTTATCCAGTCTGATTGTATCCAGCCTGATTGTATCCAGCCTGAAACAGACCCACGCCCAACCAACCTAACCTTGAAACGAAAGGACCATATCGATGACCCCGAACACCTATTCCCCCAAGGACTCAAGCGCCTGGAAGACCTTCACCATGGCCAGTTTCGCCGTTGCCGCCACAATGATGGCCGGCGGCATCTACTTCATGGAGGCGAGCTTCGCCGCCAAGGGGTTTTATGCCATGGCCGCCATCATGCTCGTGCACACCTCGATCACCATCACCAAGACACTGCGCGACTCGGAAGAGGCAAGCCGCTTCATCAACCGGCTGGAAGACGCCAAGACCGAGAAGTTGCTGATGGAAGTCAGCCGCAGTAACGAAGTGTAACCGGGTTCCCGCTAAACAAGGCTCAACGCGCAAGACCGCTGATCAATCCAGTCAGGATTTTCACCGGTCTTGCCCAATGGAAGTCGCCGCTATGGAAATCGCCCCGATCAATCGTCCCACAGCTCATCTGATGACATCCAGGCGCTTTGCGCCCTTGTTCTGGACGCAGTTCCTGTCCGCCTTCAACGATAATTTCCTCAAGAACACGCTGGTGTTCCTTATTCTGTTCACGCTGGCGGCGGACCAGGCGGCATCACTGGTCACCTTGGCGGGCGCCGTCTTCATGGCTCCCTTCCTGCTCTTGTCGGCGCTCGGCGGCGAGCTCGCCGACCGCTTCGACAAGGCACTCATAGCCAAGCGTCTGAAATTCGCCGAGATCGCCGCGGCGGGTGTCTCCGTCGTCGGCATCGCCCTGTCGTCCATTCCCGTGCTGATGACGGCGCTGTTGATGTTCGGCATCATCTCGGCGCTGTTCGGACCGATCAAATACGGAATCCTGCCCGATCACCTCGAACGCAAGGAACTGCCCAAGGCCAACGCCTGGATCGAGTCAGCCACGTTTGCCGCGATTCTCGGCGGCACCATAGCCGGCGGCGTCGTTTCCGCCGATGGTATCGGCGTCGCGGTGTTCGGACCGATCATGATGGCGCTCGCCGTCGGTTGCTGGCTCGTCAGCCGCTATATCCCGTCCACCGGTTCGGCGGCGCCCGACCTTGTCATCGACAAGAACATCTTCCGCTCGACCTGGCGCCAGGTCACCGAATTGCGCACCGACACGCGCATCTGGCGCGCCGGCCTGATGACGTCTTGGTTCTGGCTGATCGGCGCCATCGTGCTCTCGCTCCTGCCGGTCCTGATCAAGGATTCGCTCGGCGGCAACGAAATGGCCGTCACCGTCTACCTCGCCGTGTTCGCCGTCTCGATCGCCATCGGTTCGGCCATCGCCGCCTGGATGTCGCAGGGCCGCATCGTGCTGTTGCCGGCACCGGTCGGCACGGCGCTGCTCGCCCTGTTCGGCCTGCATCTCGCCTGGACCATCTCCGGCATGACGCCGTCGCCCCAGGCGGAAACCCTTGGCGCATTCTTCGCCGGCCCAAACACGATCCGCGTCGCCATCGACCTCGCCGGCATGGCCATTGCAGCCGCTTTCCTGGTGGTGCCGACCTTCGCCGCCGTGCAGGCCTGGTCGCCCGAAGCGCGGCGCGCCCGGGTCGTCGCCGCCGTCAGTATCGTCAATGCCGGTTTCATGACTGGCGGCGGCATCATCATGGCCCTGATCCAGACGAAGGTCTCGACCGGCGGCATCCTGTTCGGCCTCGTCGCGGCCAATGCGATTGCCGCCTGGCTGATGCTGAAATATTTGCCGACGAACCCCTTCCGTGACTTCGTCTCCATCCTGTTCCGCGCTTTCCTGCGCCTCGAAGTCGAGGGTATGGAAAACCTCAAGGCGGCCGGCAAGGCGCCGATCCTGGCGCTCAACCATGTCAGCTTCCTCGACGGTCCGCTCGCCTTGACGCTGACCGATGAGGAGCCGGTCTTCGCCATCGACTACACCATTGCCCAGGCCTGGTGGATGAAGCCGTTCATGAAACTTGCCCGCGCTTTGCCGCTCAACCCGGCCAAGCCGATGTCGACCCGCACGCTGATCAAGATCGTGCAGGGCGGCGATCCGCTGGTGATCTTCCCGGAGGGACGCATCACGGTGACCGGCGGCCTGATGAAGGTCTATGACGGCGCCGCCATGGTTGCCGACAAGACCGGCTCGATGGTTGTGCCGGTGCGCATCGACGGGCTGGAGAAGACCTACTTCTCGCGGTTGAGCTCGCAGCATGTGCGCCGCCGCCTGTTCCCGAAGGTCAAGGTGACCATTCTGGAACCGGTCAAGCTCGAGGTGCCGCAAGAGCTGAAGGGCCGCAAGCGCCGCGCCGCGGCGGGTTCCGCGCTCTACCAGGTGATGTCGGATCTCGTTTTCCGCACCCAGGACATCGACAAGACCGTACTGGAAAAGATCATCGAGACGGCGAACGAACGCGGCATGAATCAGCTCGCAGTTCAGGATCCGGTCACCGGTTCTCTCAGCTACAGCAAGCTGCTCACGGCTGCCGCCGTGCTTGGTGAGAAGTTCCAGAACCTTTATGCCGACCAGCAGACGCTGGGCATCATGCTGCCCAACGCCAACGGCTCTTGCGCGACGCTGCTCGGCGTCATGTCCGCCGGCAAGGTTCCGGCGATGATGAACTTCACCGCAGGTGCTGCCAATATTCTGTCCGCCTGCAAGGCCGCCGAAGTCCGCACCGTGCTGACGTCCCGCGCGTTCGTCGAACAGGCAAAGCTCGGCGCTGTAGTCGAGGAACTCGGTCGCTCGGTCGACATCGTGTGGCTCGACGATCTCAGAAAGACCATCAGTCTCAAGGATAAGCTGCTCGGCTTGCTGCGCAAGTCGACGCCGCGCGCGAAACGCAAGCCCGGCGATGCGGCGGTGATCTTGTTCACCTCGGGTTCGGAAGGCACGCCGAAGGGCGTCGTTCTGAGCCACCGCAACATCCTGGCCAACGCCGCCCAGGCGGCGTCGCGTATCGACTTCCATTCGGGCGACAAGGTGTTCAACGTGCTGCCGATCTTCCACTCCTTCGGCATGACCGCGGGCACGGTGCTGCCGTTGATCTCCGGCGTGCCGGTCTATTTCTACCCCTCGCCGCTGCACTACCGCCTCGTGCCGGAACTGATCTACGGCTCGAACGCGACGATCATCTTCGGCACCGACACCTTCCTCTCCGGCTATGCGCGCACCGCTCACCCCTACGACTTCCGCTCGATACGCTATTGCTTTGCCGGCGCGGAACCGGTCAAGACAGCGACGCGCATGACCTATATGGAGAAGTTCGGCCTACGCATCCTCGAGGGCTACGGCGTCACCGAGACGGCGCCGGTGATCTCCATCAACACGCCGATGTACAATCGCTCCGGAACCGTCGGCAAGATCATGCCCGGCATGGAATACCGCCTCGATCCGGTCCCCGGCGTCGACGAAGGCGGCCGGCTGTTCGTGCGCGGCCCCAATGTCATGGCCGGTTATCTCCGGGCCGAGAAGCCCGGCGTGCTCGAACCGCTGGAGGACGGCTGGCATGATACGGGCGACGTCGTCGCTATCGACGAAGGCGGCTTCATCACCATTCGCGGCCGCGCCAAGCGCTTCGCCAAGATCGGCGGCGAGATGATCTCGCTCGCCGCTGTCGAAGCGCTGGCCGGCGAATTGTGGAAGGGCTCGCTGTCGGCGGTCGCCACGGTGCCCGACGCGCGCAAGGGCGAAAAGCTGATCCTCATCACTGAGGCATCCGGCGCCACACGAGCGGAATTCCTCGCCTACGCCAAGGCCAACGGCGCCATGGACCTGATGGTCCCGGCCGAAGTGCGGGTGGTCTCAAAGGTACCGGTCCTTGGCTCCGGCAAGCTCGACTTCGCCGCCGTGACAAAAATGGTGCGCGACGAAGAGGCCTTGAAGACCAAGGCCGCCTGACCCGGCTACGGCAACGGGCCGACGCAAGAGCCGGCCCGTTCAGATGATCAACCCTTCGCATGCCGCTGCGAGATCAGCATCGCCATGCGCTGGACTGCCCGCAGCTCCATTTCCACGCCCGGCGACGATGCCAGCGCCGGCATGTTGAGCGCCACCACGGTCAACGGCTCGAGCGTCGCCAGCAGCACATGGGTCGCCTCAAATTTCTCGAACAGCCATGCCAGCTGCTCGCGTATATCCTGGTCGACTGGCGCCCCCGGCTGCGTATCGGCGAGCGAGCGCACGGGCTCCTGCTCCAGTGCACGGGCCAGCACCTTCAGGTCGAAGTCGCCGAGGTCCCCTGCCGGCAGGATCAGCGCGCCGTCGACAAGGATATGGCTCTGCAGGCCGCGCAGGAAGCGCGCCGAGTCGGTGAGATCACCCTCGGCCATGTGCTTCAGCAACGAGTCGCGGCGCTTCTCCGCGGTGAGGCTGACGCTGTCATTGTAGATGACTGCCAGCAGCGTCGCCGACAGCACGATCACCACGCCCTGCACACTGCCGCGCCAGCCGAGATCGTCGATGCCGCCCAGCGCCAGCCCGGCGAAAACCGAGCTCAGCGTAATCACGGTAAAGGCGCCGATCGTGTCGCGATGGCCGAGGCTGGCGCGTCCAAGGCCGATCGTCAGCCAGCACAGGAACAGGATGGCGATGCCGCCAAGCCGAACCGGCACTTCGAACAGGCCGGGCCGGTAGTCGGTGACCATGAACGGAATGATCAACAGCAGCGACAGCGCCATGCGCTCGACCGTGCGGTTTTCGGCCGCCGACAGGCTGTCGCGATCGCGCGTCATCACCAGCCAGCCGATGGCGAGAAAACCTCCGAACTGGAAGGCAAGTAGTACCGCCATTCGCCATGGTTCAGCGAAACGTGCCGGGATCGGCGCCAGAAGGAAGAACAGCAGGGCACCGCCGGCGGCGAACAATTTGAGAGCGAACGGCGCGTGCCGGCGCAGCAGGCCTTCGGTCAGCAGCAGTGCGGCCAGCGGCAGCAGACCCGCCGCCGTGATGGTGACGAACCGGAAAAAGGCAAGACCCGTGGTCCAGTCGAGGATGCGGCAGGCAAGCAGCACTGCCAGCACCTTGAGGCCGAATAGAAAGCGCCGCGACAGCGGATCGCCCGTGTCGCGCCCGCCTATGATCGATATCACGACAAGCAGGCCAACCAGCGCCGCTAGCGAGGTGATGGTGTCGGCGACGAGCGTGCCGTCGAGGTTCATCATCGGCCGGCTGCCATCAGCTTGCGGATAAACCGAGACGCCACGAATGAAGCCATCAGCGTGTCCATGGTCTCAGCACATTCCATTGGCGGGTGCTATCGGCCCAGTGAACCACCGGCAGCACCAGCCGCTGCAGCGTGGCGGCCGCGCCGGCCACGGCAAGTGCTGCAAGCGAGCGGCGCGGAACCGTGTCGGCGAGAAAGGTGCGCGCCGACTGGAAGCTCATCTGGCCGATCTGCAGCACATCGTCGCCGCGCCCGTAGTCGAGTTCCTTGCGGCAGAACTCGTTAAAGGTCTCCTCGCGGTGCTTGGCCGTCTCGTCGAAGGTTTTCTTCAGATCGTCCGAGCCGCCCGTATAGGCATTGGTGATGACGAAACGCTCTTCGTCGAAACCCGCTTCGGGGCCGACGCCGAAGACATGGCGGTGCCGCGCCATGATCTGCCGCGCCAGAAGCACATGGGTCAGCGAGCGCCGCGCGCCGGCATGCGGTCCGGGAAACACATTGCTGAACGCCTCCGCGACCATGCCGACGACGGCCGGCACCTGGCTGACGTTGGAGATCCAGATCGGCCTGAACTGGTTGCGCAAAAACATCAGGAAGCAGGTCAGGCCGTAGAGGATCCAGCTGAGACCGCGGCTGCGCTCGTCCGGATCGATCATGACCAGACCGAGGTGCAAGACTTCATAGGGCTTGCCGGCCAGCGAAATCTCCATCAGCGCCAGCGCGTTGAAGGCGATCGGCCGCCCGTCGCTGCGGCGATAGACGATGGTGATGATGGAATGTTCCAGCCGGCTGCGGTCACCGGAAAACACACCGTAGGTCAGGCTGCCGACTTTCAGCGTCTTCGACGCCACCAGCCGCAGATCGCTGCTCAACTGCTCCAGCTCGGCCGCCTTCATCCAGCGCCCGGGCCGCTCCACGACACGCGTCTCGTAGTCGGCGGATACGCGCATGCGCACATCCATGAACCGACCCGGCAGCAGCTGCAGAACCGCCTTGAGCACTATTTTTCCCCGTGGCAAGAACTCCGACCGTATAGTGGCCGCCGTCCACCTAAGACGCGGTAAACCCGAGACGGCAGTTCTTGGTTGTACTCAACAAAGTAAAAGAACAGCTGCCAGCCAGTGCGGGCTCAGCTTTCCGCAGCAACCAGATGGCCGCCGCCGACATCGTTCAGCGCCAGCTTCAGCGGCGCCTCCCCGATCCTGCGGGTGGCGCTCGGGATTTCCTGGTCGAGGCGCGCGAAGCGCGTTCTGCGCTGCGCCGGATCGGGCACCGGCACGGCGTCGATCAGCCGCCTGGTGTAGGGATGGCGCGGGTTGGAAAACACCTGGTCGCGCGTGCCCATCTCGACGATCTGGCCGAGATACATGACGGCAACGCGGTCGGAAATGTTCTCGACCACCGCCATGTCGTGCGAGATGAAGAGATAGGCGACGCCGAATTCGCGCTGCAATTCCTTCAGCAAATCGAGCACACGCGCCTGCACCGAGACGTCGAGCGCGGAGACGCTTTCGTCAGCGATGATCAGTTTTGGTCGTAGCGCCAGCGCTCGGGCGATGCAGACGCGCTGGCGCTGGCCACCGGAGAATTCGTGCGGGTAAAGCTCCATCTGGTCGGCCGACAGGCCGACACGCTCGAACAGCGCCCCCACTCGTTCGCGGCGCTCGTCCTTGGAGGCGATGCCATGAATCACCAGCGGCTCGGCGACGAGCTCGCCGACGCGCATGCGCGGATCGAGCGAAGCGAAGGGATCCTGGAAAATCATCTGGACGTCACGGCGCACCGCCTTGCGCTCGTCGCGGCCAAGACCGGAGAGATTGCGCCCGCCAATGACGATGTCGCCGCTATACGGCGCCAGTCCGGCCAGCGCCTTGGCGGTCGTCGACTTGCCGCAGCCGGATTCGCCGACCAGAGCAAGCGTTTCGTTGGGCGCGATCGAGAAGCTGACGCCCTCGACGGCGTGGACGCGGCGGGTGACCTGGCCAAAGATGCCGCCACGCAGATCGAAGCGGACATGCAGGTCGTTGATCTCGGCGACATTGGCCGGTTTCAAGACGTCAATCGCATCCCTGGATTTCTGTCGACCGACACCACTGCCGATGCGCGGCACGGCAGCCAGCAGTTCGCGCGTATAGTCGGCCTGCGGGCGGGCAAAAATATCCGATGTCGTGCCTTCTTCGACCATGCGGCCGTCGCGCATGACGATGACCCGGTCGGCCATTTCGGCAACCACGCCCATATCGTGGGTGATCAGGATGACGCTGGTGCCATGCTGGCGCTGCAGGTCGCGCAACAGCTCCAGCACTTCGCCTTGCACGGTGACGTCGAGCGCCGTCGTCGGCTCATCGGCGATCAGCACGTCGGGCTCGAGCGCCAGCGCCATGGCGATCATCACCCGCTGGCGCATGCCGCCGGAGAGTTCGTGCGGAAACTGCTTTAGCCGGCTTTCCGCCTCCGAAATGCGCACCGCCTTCAACGCCTCGATCGCGCGCTGGCGGGCTTGCGCCGACGACAGGCTGGTATGCGCTTCGATGGATTCGGTCAGTTGCCGGCCGATCGACAGCACCGGATTGAGCGAGGTCATCGGCTCCTGGAAGATCATGGCGATGCGGTCGCCGCGAATGCGCCGCATCTGGCGTTCGTCGAGGGTTGCTAGGTCGGTGTCGCCCCGATTCCCATCCCGAAGACGGATCATGCCTGACGATATGCGCGCCGCCGGCTGCGGCAAAAGCTGCATGATCGCCAGCGCGGTCATCGACTTGCCGGAGCCGGATTCGCCGGCAATGCAAAGCGTCTCACCGCGCGCCAGCGTCAGCGACAGGTTGGAGACGACATCGCGCTCGCCGTCCTCGCCGCGCACGCTGACGGAGAGGTTGGCGATGGAGAGGACGGGGGTGTCGGCGAGGGTCATTGTGGGTGGAGCCCTGCGACGGATTGGTTCCGTCGCACCATTCGCACAAACCTTGGCGCTGACCCCCACCCGGACGTCCGGTCCGACCTCCCCACAAGGGGGAGGTAGGGCGGCAGCGCTTTACCCTCCCCCTTATGGGGAGGGTCGCTGCGAAGCAGCGGGGTGGGGGTGCAGCGCCGACCTGACATCATTCAAACACGCAACGCGGAAAATAGAACGACACCACCCAGTTCGGCATGTCGACGATCTCGCTGATGCGCAGATCACCACACACCGAGGCCAGCATATAGGCCTCGACCGGATCGATCTGGTAACGCCCAGCGAGCAGATCGACCATCTGCGCCACCGCCTCCTTCGCGCCCGCCATCAGATCCGGCCCAATCCCCGTCGTCACCTCGTAACCCTTGGCGTCGAGATGGCGCGTCACCGGGCCCGGCGTGGTGAAGCGCGGCGTCTTCAGCCTGGCGTCCTTGACAAGGTCGAGCTTGAGCACGACGTCCATCGGGCTCTCGATCGCCGTGCCGCAGACCTCGCCATCGCCTTGTGCGGCGTGCGTATCGCCGACCGAGAACAGCGCGCCGGCCACCTCAACCGGCAGATAGAGCGTCGTGCCGGCAGCGAGATCGCGGATGTCGAGATTGCCGCCGACCCGCCGTGGCGGCACCACCGAGTGAAGCCCCATCTCAGCCGGCGCATTGCCGATGGTGCCGGCGAACGGCTTCAGTGGCACGCGCGCGTTTTTCCCGAACAGCGCCGGTTCGAGCGCGGCTGCATCGTATTTCCAGATGTTCAGCGCCGGTTCCGTGAAGTCATCGGCGAGCAGGCCGAAACCGGGAATGTTCGCCGTCCAACCGAAGCCGGACGGTTTGAACATCTCGATCGTCACCTTGAGCGCGTCACCCGGCTCGGCGCCCTCGACGAAGATCGGCCCGGTCACCGGGTTGACCCCGGCGAAGTCGAGCTTGACGATTTCGGCGACCGTGCTGTCGGCGTTCAGCTGGCCGCCGGCGGCATCGAGGCACTGGAACTCGATGGTCGCGCCGGGCGCCACCCGCTCGGCCGGGACAAAGGAATTGTCCCAGCCGAAATGGTGATGGCGCCCATGGATGGTGTAGTCGCAGCTATTGCACATCTTTTACGTACACATTGTCATAGTTGATCGGGATATGGACCGGGTCGACATAGAGGTTGTCGGCGCCGCCCATTCGGGCGGATTTCATGGTGAAGCGCTGTTCGTTGAAGACCGGCGCCCAGGGCGCGTCGTCCATCACCTTGTCGTAGATGGCGCTCCACATCTTGTCGCGTTCGCCGGCCTTTGCCGGGTCGACCACAGAATCCGCCTCGGCCGCCTTGGCGTCGAGGTCCTTATTGCAGTACCACGACCAGTTCCAGCCGCCCGGCACCGCGCCGGCGCAGCCGAGGATCGGGCCGTAGAAATTCGACGGATCGGGGAAGTCGGCGATCCAGGCCATGCCGCCCGACCAGATCATCGGCGCGCCGGCCTTGTCACCGCCGGCGGCGATGACATTGGCCTGCGCCAGCGACTGGATGCTGGCCTTGATGCCGATGGCCGCCAGGTCCTGCTGGATCGCCTGGGCAATGCGCGGGTTGGGATCGGTGTTCATGGCGAACAGCTGCGTGTCGAAACCATCGGGATGACCGGCCTCGGCCAGCAGCGCCTTGGCCTTGGCTACGTCATAGGGATAACCTTTGTATTCCTTGTCGTAGCCCGGCATCGACGGCGGCAGCGGCTGGTTGGCCGGCACGGCGCGGCCGTTGATGATCTGGATGATGCGCGCCTTGTTGAGCGCCATGTTGACGGCCTGACGCACCTTCACATTGTCGAACGGCGCCATGGTAGTGTTCATGGTGACGTAGCCGGTGTGCAGCTGACCGCCTTCCACGACGCGCGCCTTCTGCTCGGGATCGGCCATCACCTCCTGGAATTTTGCCGGCGGAATGCCGTCGCCGGGCACATCGATCTCGCCCTTCTGCAAGCGCAGCAGCGCCACGATCGGTTCCTGGCCGATCTCGAAGGTGATCTTGTCGAGATGCGGCAGGCCCTTGTGCCAGTAATCCGCATTGCGCTCGAAGACGATGCGTTGGCCGAGTGTCCACTCGGCGAGCTTGAAGGCGCCGGTGCCCACCGGATGCTTGCCGAAATCGGCGCCATATTTCTCGACCTCTTCCTTCGGCACGACATGGGCGAAATTGATGGCCATGACATGCAGGAAGGTGGCGTCGGGCCGGGTCAGCTCGAACTTCACCGTGTAGGGATCGACGACGGTGACGCCGGAAAGGCCTTCGGCCTTGCCGGCAGCGACATCGTCATAGCCCTTGATCGAGCCGAAGAAGCCGGCGCCGGGGCTCTGCGTCTTCGGATTGGTGACGCGGTCGAGCGAATATTTCACGTCGTCGGCCGTCATCTCGCGGCCATTGTGGAATTTCACGCCATGGCGCAGCTTGAAGGTAAAGGTCTGGCCGTCGGGCGAAATCTCGTAGCTTTCTGCCAGATCGGGTTTCAGGTTGGTGGTGCCTGGCTCGTAATCCATCAGCCCATCGAACAGGCTCTTGATCATCGACCAGTTCTGCCAGTCATAGCCGATCGCCGGATCGAGGGTCGCAACATCGTCCTTGTAGGTGATGGTGATGGCGCCGCCTTGCTTGGCGTTGGGATCGACCGTGTCTTCGGCGCGGACGCTTGTCATGCCGAGCATGAGGGCCAAGGCGGATGCCGCGACTGTGGATGCGAGAAACTTTTTCATTGTTGTGTTCCCTTTCTCTGTTTCATTTTCATCTGAGCTTGATGCGGGGATCGATGAACGGCGCGATGATGTCGGCGAGCAGATTGCCGAGCACGATGGCGAAGGCCGACACCAGCGTGACGCCCATGATGATCGGAATGTCGACGCGCTGGATCGCCTGCCACGCCAGCTGACCGATGCCGGGCCAGCCGAACACGCTTTCGACGACGACGATGCCGCCCATGAAGATGCCGATGTCGATGCCGATCATGGCGATGACCGGCAGGATGGCATTCGGCAGTGCGTGGCGGAATATGATGGCGCTGCGCGCCAGGCCCTTGGCCCGCGCCGTGCGGACATAATCCTGGCGCAGGACGTCTATCATCGACGAGCGCATCATGCGCGCATACCAGCCGGCGCCGAGTACGCCCATGGTCAACGACGGCAGCACCAGATGGCGCCATGTGCCGTAGCCGCCGATCGGAAACCAGCTTAGCCGCACGGCAAAGACGTAGAGCAGCAATAAGCCGACGACGAATTGCGGCGCCGAGACGCCGACGAAGGAGGCCACCATCAGGGTCTGGTCGGTGGCGGAGCCGCGCTTGACGGCGGCGATCAGCCCCATGCTTAGACCGATCAGCAACTCGCACAATATGGCGCCCACCATCAAAAGCAGGCTGGCCGGCAGCCGCGAGACGATGAGCTCGGTAACCTCCGAGCGCTGGATGTAGGAGCGGCCGAGATCGCCGCTGATTAGCTTCGTCAGGTAGTGCCAATACTGGACGACGAAAGGCTGGTCCAGGCCGAGCTGCTGGCGGATGTTTTCCACGGTCTGCGGCGTAGCACTGCGGCCGGCGATCTGCCGCACCGGGTCGGCCGGCAAGAGGTAGAGCAGCGCAAAAGTGATCAGCGAGACGCCAAGCAGGATGAGCAGCGACTGGATCAGCCGGCGGCCGAGATAGGCGATCATGACCGGCCCCCCATTATTCCCGGCCCCTTTGCGTCGGATCGAGGATGTCGCGCAGCGCGTCGCCGATCAGATTGAAGGCCAGCGCCAACGCCAGGATTGCGGCGCCGGGGAAGAACACCAGCCAGGGCGCGGCCTGGAAATAGGTCTGGTTCTCGAAAATGATGTTGCCCCACGACGCCGTCGGCGGCTGCACGCCGATGCCGAGGAAGGAAAGCGTCGCCTCCAGCAGTACCGTGGTGGAGATGCCGAGCGTGCCCCAGACGATGATGGTGGGCAGGAGATGCGGCAGGATGTGGCGAAACAGGATGCGCGGCGCACTCGCCCCGATGCTGCGCTCGGCATCGATGAACTCGCGTTCGGCCAGCGACGATGTCTCGGTGTAGATGACACGCGCCGTCTGCACCCAGTTGACCAGCGCGATGACCATGGCGACGATCCACAGGCTGGGCTGAAACACTGCCGCCAGGCAGATGGCGAGCAGCAGCGCCGGGAACGCCATCATCAGATCGGTGAAGCGCATCAGCGCGCTGCCGATCCAGCCGCGGAAATAGCCTGCGGTGACGCCCACCAAAGTGCCGATCAAAAGCGCCACGCCATTGGCGACGATGCCGATGATCAGCGAGGTGCGGGCGCCGTAGAGGATGCGGGTCAAGAGGTCACGTCCGAGCAGGTCGGTGCCGAGCCAGTACTGGGCGCTGGGCGGCAGCGGCGAGCCCTCGATGGTCAGGCCGTCGAACATCTGCTCGTTGGGGTCATAGCCGGTCAGCCGGGGCGCCAGCACAGCGCCGGCAAGGACAATGGCGACGATGACCAGGCCGAGCAGCGCGAGGCGGCGTTTCACCAGCCGGCGCCAGACACCGGCGCGCGGTTTTGCCGGCATGCGCACCGGTAGATCAGGCGCGATGGGACTGGTCATCGCCGCCTTCTTCCCCCGTCGCTTCCTCGCTTGTCATTGCCACGATCCGACGCGCGGCATCCTCGACGCTGATCTGCCAGCTCATCGCCAGCGAACGCAGCTGCGCATAGGCGCGCTCGTCGTCGCTGCCTTTCGACAAGGCCGTCACCGCGCGCACGATGGTCTGGCGCTCGGCGACGCGCTGGCGCAGCGACGCTATCTCGCCGGCTAAATGTTTTCGGGCCTCGAAACTCTGTCTCGCGATCAACAGAGCGCTGTAGACGCCGGCATTGCCGACCGGCTTCAGCAGCTGCGCATCGGCCTTGTGCGACAGCGCCCATTCGATACGCCCCGGCGCCTCGGAACCGATCAGCGCCACCAGCGGCATCGGCGCCTCGCCCGGCTTCCACGGGAATTGCTCGTCGAAACCGAGATCGGCATCGAAGAAGACGAAATCGGCGGCGAGAGCTTCCGGCGGCAATTCCGGCCAGCAGTCGATCGTAGCCAGGCCGATGGCCGACAATTGCCTGGTGATTGCCTGCACCGTCGGATGCGGGCGATGCAGGATGAAAGCCCGCGCGCCGCCGAGATTGGGGATGCGCGTCCGGGTCATGACACCACTCTCAGACGCGGACGGCCGAACGTGTTGGCGGGGTCGTAGCGCGACAGATATGGATCCGGCGCGACCTCATCCTCCTGGCTGACGACCTCGAAGAAGCCATCGGCGATCCGGCCGATGATCACCGGCAGCGTCGCGTGCTGGGAGTGGGCGTCGATGGCGATCGGCCCGAGCCGGGTGGAGAAGCGCCGCTCGGCGAAGGCTTTGGAAAATTCCGCCGGGCCGGCATCAGTGTCGCGCGACAGCACGTCGGCCATCACCTGCACCGAGGCATAGGCGGAGGCCTCGAAGGACGAAGCGAAGGCAGCCGGCCGGGGCGCGAAATAGGGCCCGACCGACAGATGCCCTTTCCCTGTATCGCCGATCGCCGGCAACTCGCCTTCGGTGAGGTTGCAGGAGATGACGGGGCAGTTTTCCGGCCTGAATGCCGCATCCTCATCGCCCAGCTCGCGGTAAGCCGCCAGGAAGGCGTAGGATGAGGTGCCGATCAGATTGTTGAGGATGAAGCTCGGCCTCGTCGCCCGGATTTCCGCGATCAGCCGCGACACGTCGGTCTCGCCGATGCGCAGATAGCGCTCGCCCAGCACTTTGCCGCCGGCATCCGCGATCAGGTCGCGCGCCACGCGGTTCATCTCCCAGCCCCAAATGTAGTTCGAGCCGAGCAGGAAGCCGTTGGCGCCGAAACGCGGCACGACATGCGCCATCAGCGGAACCAGATGCTGGTTGGGGCAGGCGTGCATGTAGACGACATGCTCGTTGGCCTCGAACCCTTCATAGGGGCAGGCATACCAGAGCATGCCGCCGGCCTTCTCCAGCACCGGGATGGTTTCCTTGCGGCTCCACGAGGTGACGCAACCGACGACATGGCGCGCGCTGCTGGTCCTGAAAATGTCCTCGCACAAAGTCGCGTAGCGATCGGCATTACTTTGCGGATCGCGCTCTACCGGAACCAGTTCGATGCCATAGCTCCGATCGGCATTGATGTCGGCGATGGCGCGCATGGCGCCCATCCGGCACGCATCGGAGACCAGCTGGTAGCTGCCCGAGCGGGAATACAGGATGCCGATCTCGATACGCCGTTTCAAACCGATCCTCAGAAATGACAATGCCCCGCAGCCAGCGCCGGAGGGCGAGGCATACGAGGCATGTTTGCCGCCCGGCGACCAAGGCCGGTATTTTGCGCTAGCGTATTCGGTCCGGCGGGTCAGTCAAGCGGGAAAGTACGTGGTCATGGGATCGGCCTTGTCCGGCTGCTTCTAGTTCCGCAGCGTGAACATCAAAGGCGCCACGACAGCCGTACCGGCCTTCTCAGGCGGTGGCGCGGGCACCGTCGCACCCTGCAGAATGCCGAGCGCGGCGCGATCGAGATCGGCGTCCCCCGAAGATCGTGTCAGCCGGACGGAGGTCACCTTGCCCGAAGCGCTGACGACGAAGGTCACATTTGCGGTACCCACGGCGCGCCGCGACCTTGCCGCGCTCGGGTAGCGCTTGTGGCGATTGATCCATCCGATCAGCTGGGAGTTCCATTTGCTTGCACTGACTGATGATCCTCTCGATTGCGAAGCCTTCGGCGCCGACGCCTTCGCCGCTGCCTTTTGATCGACACTGGCGGTCACGACCGCTTTCGCCGGCGCGGCCTTTTCCTTCTTCTCTTTCGGTTTCGGCTTGGGTTTTTCGGCAGCCTTCTTCGCCTTCTCGATCGGCTTGGTCTCCGCCGGCGTGGTCTCCGCCGGCTTGGTCTGGGGCGGCGGAATGACCACATCCGGCGCTATGGTCGGGACGATGTCGGGCACCACCTCCTCCAGCGGCGGCGATTGATCGGGCTGCTCGGCCGCTGCCGTCTCGATCGGAGCGGCGGGTTGAACCGCTTCCGTCTTCTCGGCGACCGGCTCCGGCTGACCGGGCTCGGGCTCTACGACGGGCTTCAGTTCGGCAACCGCCTCCTCGATCTGGTTCGGCGGCTCGGGCGTCACCACGTCGGCCATCGAGTCCTCCTGCACCGCCGGCGCCACCATCATCGGCGACAGCTCGATAGCCACAGCCGGCGGCGGGCCGCCATCGGCCATGTTGGCCAGGCTGAAGCTCTGGACGGCATAGACGATCGCGACATGCGCGCCGACAATGACAATGGCCGCAGCCGCCCACAAGCCAATTTCGCGCACGCCGGCGCGCGGCGCCGCGGGGGCGGCGGCGGCCAGTTGCGTCACGGGGCGGCGCCCGGGTGCGCCGCGGATGCGTCCGCCGGCACCGTCTCCAGCCCCACCAGCGCGATCTTCAGATAACCGGCGCCGCGCAGCAGGTTCATCACCTCCATCAGCTCGCCATAACCGACCGCCTTGTCGGCACGCAGGAAGATGCGCATCTGCTTGTCGCCCTTGGTTCTGCCGTCGAGCACGGAGGCAAAAGCCTGGCGCGGCACGCTGTCATTGCCGATCGCCAGCGTCAGATCGTCCTTCAACGTCAGGAACAGCGGCGTTTCCGGCCGCGGCGCCGGTGTCGCCGTCGAACCCGGCAGATCGACATTGACGTCGACTGTCGCCAAGGGGGCAGCGACCATGAAGATGATCAGCAGCACCAGGATGACGTCGATGAACGGGGTGACATTGATCTCGTGGTTTTCTTCGAGATCGCCATCGATAGCCTCGCGAATTCTAGCCGCCATGGCCCATCACTCCGCCGCCAGCGCGGGCGCCTGCGGCACCGTGCGGAAATCGAGATCGCGGCTGACCAGCCGTTCGACCCCGGCCGAGGCATCGGCAAGAATCTGCCGGTAGCCCGCTATCGACCTTGCAAAGAGGTTGTAGATGACCACTGCGGGAATGGCCGCGACCAGGCCCATCGCCGTGGCGAGCAGCGCCTCGGCGATGCCGGGCGCGACGACCGCGAGGTTGGTGGTCTGCGCCTGCGAGATGCCGATGAAGGCGTTCATGATGCCCCAGACGGTGCCGAACAAGCCCACGAAGGGCGCCGTCGAGCCGATCGTCGCCAGCACGCCGGTGCCGCGCGACACGCGCCG